>JAIXZV010000115.1 GCA_027489365.1 Sphingomonadales bacterium | reverse complement strand
TGCGATGCGAGAGGAGTAGTATAACAAAATATCAGCATATTCAAATAATACGCCTCGGAATTTTGTTTTGACCTTTGGAAATAATCGAAATCAGGTCTCTGCTTCATTTTCAGAAGCATCCGGAGATAGGCGCTTAGCGAGCCTGCATTACGCTGCATTATCGTCTCGCTGCGGGTGCTATTGTCGTTAATTATAAGATAAAATTCGATTGACTTGCTGTCCGACGTGGGGAGAATGACCAGCAATACAGCGGATTAGGCATAGGGGGCGGGCCCGGTGGCGACAGAGACTTTCGTTGGGGTAACCACTATCGAGTCGCGCGGGGACGCCGATTGGCTGAAGGTTCGCCTTACGGCCGGCCAAATCTATAATTACAATATTCCGCTCCCTAATGGCTATTATTTTCAGGCACAGCTTTTCAATGCGGATTCGACTCCGCTGGCGATGGCGCGACCGTACACCAACGGGGGCTATTTTACTGTACCGGTTACCGGAGATTATTTCTTTTCGATCGGCGCCGAAGGCAACGGCGCGATCACCTTTTCCGTCTCGATCAGCTCGGTTGCCGACGCCTTGCCGGGCGCGACCTTTACGACCGGTAGCATCGCGGTTGGGCAAACACTGTCGATCACCAATGAGTATATGATCAACTTCAATCAGGACTGGTTCGGCGTCGATCTGGTGGCCGGGCAGACTTATGTTCTTACATCCGGCGATCCCAATAGTGGCGGCGGCAGTGCTGGTACGACGTTCTTCGTCGATCCGGCTGGCCAAGTGGTCAGCAGCGGAAATCATTTCACCGCTCCGACCAGCGGCCGGTATTTTGCGGCGATCCAACCCTCTTCCAATGTGCTCAATTACAACCTGACGCTGAATACGATTGCCGACGATCGTCCCGACTTGATTGGCTATGCGGGATCGCTCACTGTTGGGTCGAGCAGCACCGGGGCGTTCGAATCGGTCGGCGATCTCGACTATTTCGCGGTAACGCTTGGCGCAAATTCGAGCTATCGATTTGCGCTCACCAGCAGCCAGTCAATCGCGTCTGGCCGGATAGTGGTGACCGATGCCACCGGCAAAGCCGTCTGGGACACCGCCGGCGTGGCCGCCGACATCAATCCGTCGGGTATTTTTAGTTCGACCACGGCTGGCACCTATTACGTCGGCGTCTATTCCAATTCTTTACCTCAGGGGCCGACAGCGACTTACACGCTATCGGCGACCGCGATGCCCAACGACCTGGCCGACAATATGTCGACGACCGGGCAAGTCACGGTGGGCGGTGTCGCCACGAACGGTTCGTGGGAAGCCCCCGGCGATACCGACTGGCTGAAGATCGATCTGATCCAGGGTCGATCCTATGACATCGTCCTGAGAAGCGCGACGAGCCCCAATAGCTTCGGCCTGTACGATCCCGCTGGTGGCCGCATCACTACGGTTGGCGGGACGGGCTCCGGCAGTAATCTGACGCACACTGCGGAAATCTCCGGCACCTATTATATCAGCGCGCGTGCCGGGGTAGCGCAGGGCTATACGATTTCGGCGACCACCTACAGCGACGATTACGCGGACAACGCCCTGACAACCGGGGTGCTGACCGTCAACGGCAGCGCCTCCGGCCATTCCGAAACGGTCAACGATGTGGACTGGTTTGCCGTCAATCTGGTGGCGAACCGCACCTATGTGGTCGGCGGCGCTGGCGGACGTGTGCTCGATGCGGCGGGCAACCTGCTAAACCCAGGGGGGACCGGCGATCTGACGGTCACGCCCACCACGTCGGGGATTTACTATGTTGCGGCATCCGGAGCGGGCAGCGACTATACCGTGTCGATCACCCAAATGTCCGACGACAATGTCGACAATGCCAGCACGACGGGCGTGCTGTACCAACAGTTCAACGGAACCGCCGGCGCGGATACCATCAATGGCACTGCCTATCCGAGCCAGCTGAACGGGTTGGGAGGGGACGACATTCTGATCGGCGGCGCATCGAAGGATCAGTTGTCGGGCGGCGATGGCAATGACTTGCTGTTCGGCGGCGCAGGGGGCGACCTTCTCAACGGCGGCAACGGCGACGATTTGCTTTATGGCGAGGCCGATAACGATACTCTCAGCGGTGGTGCGGGGAATGACCGCCTTGACGGGGGTGCCGGGGCAGATTTGATGTCAGGCGGCACCGGAGACGATCTTTATATCGTCGACAATGGCGGCGATGGGGTCGGCGAAAAGGGCAATTCCGGCAACGACACGGTCGAGGCATCGCTCACCTATTCGATTGCAGCACGGGCCAATGTCGAAAACATCACCCTGACTGGCGCCGACAACCTTGATGCCACCGGCAATGCCGCCAACAACACGCTTATCGGCAATAGCGGCGCCAATCGCCTGGACGGCGGCACTGGCTCGGACAGGCTGTACGGCGGCCTCGGCGACGACACCTATGTGGTCGACCAACAAGGCGATCTCGTGTTCGAGAATGCGAACGAGGGCACCGACAGCGTGATCTCGACCAGCAATTTCTACCTGTACGCCAATATCGAGAACCTCACGCTGGCGGCAGGTGCGGGGAGCATCTTCGGGGTCGGCAACGATCTGGACAACACGATCACCGGTAACGAGGCCGCCAACACCCTCTTGGGCGGCGCAGGTGCCGACACGATCCGCGCCGGGGCGGGCGTGGACATCGTTTACGGTGAGACCGGGAACGACCAGCTGTTCGGCGATGCTGACAACGATTTCCTGGCAGGCGGGATCGGCGACGACAGGCTCGACGGCGGGACCGGCGGCGACAGTCTTTACGGCGAGGACGGCAACGACACGCTGATCGGCGGCAGCGACTTTGTGTTCGACCAGCTGGTCGGCGGGAATGGCGA
>JAIXZV010000097.1 GCA_027489365.1 Sphingomonadales bacterium | reverse complement strand
GCGCCACCGGCAAGAGGACGGCGAGGCCCGTCATCGCGCCGCGCCGCGCAAGCGCATCGCATTGGCGACGACGATCAGCGACGAACCCGACATGGCGAGCGCTGCGATCAACGGGGTGACCATGCCCACCATCGCCAGCGGCACCGCAAGCACATTATAGCCGATTGCCAGTACGAAATTCTGCCGCACCACGCGCATCGTCCGGTGCGCGGCGATGATCGCGACCGGCACCGCGCCAAGCCGATCCCCGAAAAAGACCAGATCGGCAGCGAGTTGCCCGACATCGCTCGCGGTCGCGGGGGCCATCGCGACGTGCGCACGCTTCAGCGCCGGGCCGTCGTTCAACCCGTCGCCCACCATCAGCACGCGTTTGCCGAGCGCCGCCTGCCGATCGATGAAAGCAAACTTGTCGGCTGGGGACAGCCCCGCAACGCCAAGGATGCCGATCCGCTCGGCGAGCGCCGCCACCGCCTCAAGCCGGTCGCCCGACAGCATCAACGGCGCAAGGCCCATCGCAGTCAATTGCGCCATCACCTGCGGCGCGTCGGCGCGCATCATATCGGCAAAGCTGATCAGCCGCGCGGGGCGGTCGCCCCAGCGGCAGGCAGTCGTCACCGCAGTTCCGCTCACCGCCGTCCCGACCCAGTCAGGGCGACCGAGCCGCGCACGTTCGCCACCGACCATCGCCTCGATGCCAAGCCCGGGCAGTTCGGTGATGTCGCTCGCCGCCGTCGCCGCCGCATCGCCCAGCGCATCGCGGATCGCGCGGGAAAGCGGATGGCGGCTGGCCTGCGCCAACGCGCGCAAGGCGCTGCGCTCGGCGGCATCCTCCGGCATACCGGCCATCGGCGTCAGACCAGCCAGCGTGATCGTGCCGGTCTTGTCGAACAAGGCGGTGTCGATCTCGACCAGCCGCTCGAGCGCCGAGCCGTCCTTGATCAGGATACCCGCGCGCATCAGCGCCCCCGCCGCCACCACTTGTGCGATCGGCACCGCGAGCCCCAGCGCGCACGGGCAGGTGATGATCAGCACCGCGACCGCGATCATCACCGATTGATGCAGCCCCGCCCCCGCCAGCATCCAGCCGACGAAGCTCAGCGCCGCAAGGCTGTGGACCGCTGGGGCATAAAGCCGCGCCGCGCGATCGGCGATACGGACGTAACGCGACTTGCCCTGCCCTGCGCTTTCCATCAGCCGGGCGATCTCGGCAATGACGGTCTGCGTGCCGACGGCGGTAACGCGCACGGTCAGCGGCGCGTCGAGATCGATCGTGCCGGCCAGCACCGTGGCCCCGGGTGTCACGCGCTCGGGCATACTCTCGCCGGTGACGAGCGCACGGTCGACATGCGCCTCGCCTGTCTCCACTACGCCATCGACCCCGATCCGCTCGCCCGCCGCCACCAGCACGCGCATGCCGGGCGCGATATCCGCCGCCGCGCGCATTTCGGTGGAGCCATCTGGACGCAACACTTGCACTTCGGCGGGCACGCGTTCGAGCAGCGCCGCGACGCCGTCCGCCGCCCGCGCGCGCATCATGCTGTCGAGGAAGCGCCCCGCGAGCAGGAAGAACAGCAGCATGATCGCGCCGTCGAAATAGGCATGTTCGCCGCCGGTTGCGGTCTCGTACAGGCTCATCGCAGTGGTAAGCACCACGCCGATCGAGATCGGCACGTCCATATTGGTATGGCCGCGCTTCAGCACCCGCCATGCGCTGGTGAAGAAGGGCCGGCCCGCATAGGCGATCGCTGGCAGCGCGATCAGCGCCGACAGCCAGTGGAACAGGTCGCGCGTCGCCCCCTCCGCGCCCGACCAGACCGCGACCGACAGCAGCATCACGTTCATCGCGGCAAAACCGGCGACGGCGAGCGCCTTCATCAGCGCCCGGCTCTCGTCCTGCACGGTCGCCGTCTCGCGCTCGCGCATCACATGCGCGGGGAAACCAAGCGCCTCGATCGTCTCGCGGATGGTGTCGGCGGCAAGGTCCGGCACATGCTGGACAACCACCAGATGTGCCCCGAAATTGACGCGCGCGGCGGCAACCCCGGGCAGCCGACCCACCGCCCCTTCGATCCGCGCGATGCACCCCGCGCAATGCATCCCTTCGATCGCGAAGCGCGATTCAATCGACGCCTCGGCAGGGATGATCCGGCTGATCGCATTCATGTCCGCACCGCATCCTCGAAATGGGCGTCATGGCCACCCGCTTGCAGATCGATCCGCAACAGCCAGCGCCCGGTCGGCAACGGACGATCCGCGACATAGCCGTCGGCACCCGGCACCATCCGGATCGCCTGGTCGGGCAAGCGCCCGAGCGGGTGGCGCGCGGTCACGATCATATGGCCACGCACCGCCGCCCCGTCCGCGCCCGTCGCCACGATGCGCAGCCGCCCACCCGCATCCACCGTCGGCACGACATGCCAGCCCAGCCGGTCCTGCGCGCGCGCCGCCGCCAGCCACCCGTTGAAGCGCTGGCTCGCGACATAGCTGTTCTCGACCACCGCGCCGCCAAAGGTCGCGCTGGCATAGCGCGCCATCGTGACGTTCACCGCGATGATCAGGCCGAAAAACCCGACCATCGTCAACAACATGTGCCGGCCGGTAAAGGGACGGGTCATTCGCCATGCTCCTCGGTTTCGGGACGATCGAAGCGGGTCACGTCGGTCGCGCGGCCGCCCTCGGCGTCAAGTGCACGGACGCTGAAGGTGACGTCGGTATGTTCGGGCCCAGCGGCGGGTGCTGCAACGAAGAGCTGGATCGGCCGTACCTGATCGGCATCGACATGCAGGTTGATCGACTGTTTCGCGTGCTGGCGGTCGCCGTTCTCATCCCACAGCACCGCACCCGGCAAACCGGTGACAGCGATCTCCACATCGCGCGGCCGCTCTTCCATGTTGCGCACCTTGACAACGTAGCTGTTACGCACCGCACCATCCGACAGGCGCACCCATTGCGGATTGCGGCCATGTGCGACCGAAAGATCGATCCGCGTGCGATTGCCAAGTGCGAACAACATGCCGAGGCCAATGCCGCCCCACACGCAGAAATAGATCAGCGTACGCGGCCTGAGCAGGCGCTTGATCGCGGTATGCGGCGTGCCGCCCGTATTGGCGATGTGGGCATCGGCCTCGGTCGTATAGCCGATCAGCCGGGTCGGGCGGTCGAGCTTGACCATGATGTCGTCGCAGGCATCGATGCACAGCCCGCAGGTGATGCAGCCGATTTGCGACCCTTCGCGAATGTCGATCCCGGTCGGGCAGACGGCGACGCAGGCATTGCAGTCGATGCAATCGCCGATCCGCGCCTGCGGCTCGGTCGCCAGCTCGACCAGATCGTGCGTCCGCTTCAACCCGCGCGTGCGCGGCTCGCCGCGCCAGTATTTATAGGTGACGGCCAGCGATTGCTCGTCCATCATCGCCGCCTGAATTCGCGGCCACGGGCACATGTAGATGCACACCTGCTCACGCATCAGCCCGCCCAGCGTGTAGGTGGTGAAGGTGAGCACGCCGATCGTGGCATAGGCGACGAACGGCGCGCTGCCGTCCGCCAATTGGCGCACCAGCGTCGGCGCGTCGGCGAAGTAGAAGATCCACGCACCGCCGGTCGCCGCCGCGATCAACAGCCAGATCGCGTGCTTGGCCACGCGGCGGCCGATCTTGGACGGCCCCCACGGCGCGTTCACCAGACGAAACTGCGCGTTGCGGTCCCCGTCGATCAGCCGCTCGACATGGACGAACAGGTCGGTCCACACCGTCTGCGGGCAGGCATAGCCGCACCACGCGCGCCCCACCGCCGAGGTGACGAGGAACAGGCCGATCCCCGCCATGATCAACATGCCCGCCACATAGTAGAATTCGTGCGGCCAGATTTCGATCGAGAACAGATAGAAACGGCGATGCGCGATATCGATCAACGCCGCCTGGTGCGGGGCATAGGGGCCCCGCTCCCAGCGGATCCACGGTGTGACGTAATAGATCGTCAGGGTGATCGCCATGATCGCCCATTTCAGGCGCCGATAGCTCCCATGCACCGCCTTCGGAAAAATCTTGCGGCGCGCCTCGAAGAACGGCTCCTGATGGATCAGGTCACTTGGGTCGGACATTTGCCGCCACCGCTGGAGCAGCGGGCACCGGCGGCTTCTCGCCGCCGCCGAGTGAATGGACATAGGTCGCGAGCATTTTGATCGTGACCGGATCCAGTCGCGTATTCCACGCCGGCATGATGCCATAGCGCGCATTGGTGATCGTATGCGTCAGCGTCGCGCGGTCGCCGCCATAGAGCCAGATGCCATCGGTCAGGTTCGGCGCACCGAACTGCCGCCCGCCCTTGCCGGTGTCGCCGTGGCACACTGCGCAATTGTTGGCGAACAGCGTCTGTCCCCGGCCCGCCGCCGCGCTCATCGCCTCTTGGTGGGACAGCGTGCGAACATAGGAAACGACATCCTGAATCTGCGCGGCGGTGAGGATGCCGTCCTTGCCGAATGCTGGCATTTGCGACATGCGCGTTGCATCGTCACCGGGCTGGCGGATGCCGTGGGTTAGCGTCTGCTGCAGCGTGGCAGGGTCGCCGCCCCACAGCCAGTCGTCATCGTTCAGATTGGGATAGCCCTTGCTGCCCGCCGCACCCGCGCCGTGGCACTGGACACAATTGACCTTGAACGCAGCGCGCCCGCCTTCCGTGGCAGCACGCAGCAATCGGGGGTCGGCGGCAATCTGCTCGATCGGGGTGCGCGCGATCGCCGCCAGGATCGGGCCCTTCTGCCGGGCATCCGCGCGCATTTCGCTGGCCAACTGCCCGTGGCTCGACCAGGCCAGCGTGCCGGGGGTGCCGCCCAACGGAGTCGGGATGGCCGGATACAGGACGATATAGACCAAAGCGAACACGATCGTGGCGTACAGAATATACAGCCACCAGCGCGGCATCGGCGTGTCGAGTTCCTCGATCCCGTCCCATTCATGCCCGACAAAGCCGGTGCCGGTGGCGGGGTCTATCCGCTGATCATGCTCAGCCATTGGTCTCATCCTCGTCTTCCAGGATCATGGTGGCGGCGCGGGCATGGGCGTCGCGCGCGCGGGGCAGGAAGGTCCAGCCGGTGAAGGTCAGGAACATCACGGTCATCGCGACGAGGCCCCAACTGTCGGCAAAGTGGCGCAGCGCGTCATACGTCATTTTGCGCGCTCCTGTGCCTCGACCGCCTTGAAATCAACCTGCGTGCCCAGTGCCTGCAGATAGGCGACCAGCGCATCCATCTCGGTCACGCGCGACGGGTCGCCGTCATAATCGCGCGACTGCGCCTTGGGGTAGCGCTTGAGCAGACCGGCGGTATCGCCCTCGCCGCCCGCCTGGACCTCGAAATCGGCGGCGGCTTGCTTGATGTCCTCGGCCGAGTACGGAACGCCGACCCGGCTTAGCGCCACCACATGCTGCGCCATCGGCTCGCCCTTCAGCTCGCGCTCGGCGAGGAAGGCGTATGGCGGCATGATCGATTCAGACACCACCGATCGCGGGTCCTTCAGATGCTGGACGTGCCATTCGTCCGAATAGCGCCCGCCGACGCGCGCCAGATCAGGCCCGGTGCGCTCCGATCCCCATTGGAACGGATGATCGTACATGCTCTCGGCCGCCAGGCTGTAATGGCCATAGCGTTCGACCTCGTCGCGGAACGGGCGGATCATCTGGCTGTGGCAGCCATAGCAGCCCTCGCGAACATAGACGTCGCGCCCGGCCAGTTCGAGCGGGGTATACGGCCTGACGCCCTCGACCTTCTGGACCGTCGACTGGATCCAGAAGAGCGGCGCGATCTCGACGATGCCACCGATCGCGACCGTGACAAGGGCAAGCGCGCCCAGCAAAGTTACGTTGCGCTCGATCCGCGTGTGGCGGTGGAGGAATGATTTGGCCATGGTCCGATCCTCCTTACTTGGCGGCTGCTAGGGTCGATGCCGGGGTCAGCGGGTGATCCCGCCGGGCGTCGAACGGTGTTTCGGTGAGCGGTGCCTCGCTGCGCAGCTTGCCGGCGATGGTCATCCAGATGTTGACGACCATGATCACGGCGCCTGCCAGATAGAGTCCCCCGCCGATCGCGCGGATCAGGTAATAAGGGTGCATCGCCTGGACCGCTTCCGCGAAGGAGTAGACGAGGTAGCCATCCGCCCCATATTCGCGCCACATCAGCCCCTGGGTGATGCCCGCGACCCACATCGAGGAAGCGTAGAACACGATTCCCAGCGTCGCGCACCAGAAGTGCCAATTGACCATCCGCAGCGAATAGAGCCGCGTCCGCCCCCACAGCCGCGGTGTCATGTAATAGAGCGCGGCAAAGGTGATCATGCCGTTCCATCCCAGCGCGCCGGAATGGACATGGCCGATCGTCCAGTTGGTGTAATGCGACAGCGAATTAACCGTCTTGACCGACATCATCGGCCCTTCGAAGGTGCTCATCCCGT
>JAIXZV010000347.1 GCA_027489365.1 Sphingomonadales bacterium | reverse complement strand
TGATACGTCTTCATTAGAATTGTGTCCCTACGTTGAAAGTGAGCAGTTTGTTGTCGTCGCCTTTGTCCTTGAGCAGGGCATAGGCCAAATCGATGCGGAGCGGGCCGAACGGCGAGTTCCAGTTCACGCCACCGCCGACCGAGATACGCGGCCGCGGCGAATCACCGACGAAACGCTCCAGGAATGGCGCGGTCGAGTTTGTAAGGGCTGTGTTGACCGAGGTGCCGGTGCACGCCCCCCCGACCGTCGACGAATAGCCGATCGGGCAGGTCGTGATCAGACCCGGGTTGGTCGCGTCGATATTGGGTACGGTGTAGAACGGCTGCCCGTTGCTCGCCAGCGCCTGCGTAACCAACGGCTGGACAACGCCATTCACGGTTGGGAAGCAGTTCGACGTCGTGCTGCCGCCGCAGATGCCGATCGTGGGCAGCGGACGGGTGATGCCAAACAATGCACCGGCCTGCACATAGATCGACGGGCGCAGGCCCAGTTCGCGCGCGCCGGAGGGCAGCGGGATTTCGAGCTCGAGCTTGCCGAGATAATAAGCCCGGCCGCCCAGCGCGTCGTCGACGAACTGGTTGCGATCGGTAATCAGCGTCTGATTGCCGGCCGCGTCGGTGGTGTAGTTGATGCGCTGAATTCGGGGGCCCACGCCGCGAATATCGAAGCCGCGGAAATCGGGCTCGCCGAGATAGAAGCGATCGATGATGCGGACCTTGTCGATCCCCGGCCCGCGGCTCTTCTCCAGCGAGCGGATATAACCGCCCTCGACGTTGAGCGAGGCGATGAAGCCGCTGCCGATGTTGACGAATTTCGACCCTTCGAACTTCGTGCGGATATATTTCACGTCGCCGCCAAGCCCGGCGAAATCCTGGCTCACGATCGCGCGTTGCCCCGCAGTCGGCCTCAGGCGGCTGTTGAGGCTGTCATAGATCAGCGAGTAGCCAACCGAGGAAGTCACGCGATTGCCGATCGCATCGCACAAATAGCGACCCGCCTTGATCGGGTCGCAGCGCAGCACGCCCGACACGGGATCCGGCGAGAAATAGGAATTCTGGTCGAGCCCGACCTGATCGTAGGTCAGACCATAGCGGGCCGCGAGCTGCACATATTCGGTGAGCGGCACGCCCGAGCGGATCTGGAAGCCCGTCGACACCTGACTATAGGTCGTCTGACGCTGATCGCCGACAAAGTTGAACGCGTTGTAATCGCGCCGGAAAATGTCGCCACCGATCGCGATGTTCTTGTCGAACAGATAGGGTTCGGTGAAGCCGAGTTCGACCGACTTGGAATAGGTCGAATAATTGACGCTCGCGCGCAATTCCTGGCCCTTGCCACGGAAGTTGCGCTGGCGGATCGAGGCCTGGATGATGAAGCGTTCGAGGCTCGAGAAGCCGGCCGACAGCGACAATTCGCCGGTCGATTTTTCTTCGACATCCGCCGTCAGCACCACGCGATCAGGCGCGGAACCCTGCGTCTGCTTGATCTCGAACTTATCCTGGAAGAAGCCGAGCGAGTTGATGCGGTCCTGCGAGCGCTTGACCTGGAAGCTGTTGAAGGCATCGCCTTCCGCCAAGCGGATTTCGCGGCGGATGACCTTGTCCTGCGTCTGCGTGTTGCCGTTCACGTCGATCCGCTCGATGTACGACCGCTTTGCTTCAGCGATGTGGAAGTTGAGCCCCATCGTCAGCGTGTCTTTGTCACGCGCGTAATCGGGGTTCACTTCGGTGAAGGCATACCCGAACAGGCCGGCCGCCTCGCTCAGCGAGTCGATCGAGGTCTCGACCTTCTTTGCGTCGTACCAATCGCCCTTCTTGATGCCGAGATTGGCCGCCAGCTTCTTATTGTCGAAATCGCGAATGTCGCTGTCGACGGTTATGTCGCCGAATTTGTAGCGGTCCCCTTCTTCCACCACGTAGGTGATGATGAAGTCTTTCTTGTCGGGGGTCAGCTCCGCCACCGCCGAGGTCACGCGGAAATCGGCATAGCCTTCGGTCAGATAGAATTGCCGCAATTTCTGCTGGTCGTATGCCAGACGATCCTGATCGTAGCTGGTGTTCGAGCTGAGCAAGGTCGTCAGACGCGCTTGCTTGGTCGCCATCTGCTCGCGCAGCTTATTGTCGGAAAAGACCGTGTTGCCGAGGATGTTGATCTGGCGGACCTTGGATTTCGGCCCTTCGCTGACCTCGAAGATCACGTCCACGCGGTTCTGGTCAAGATTGACCATCTTGGGCTCGACCACAGCGGCGAAACGGCCCTGGCGGCGGTAAAGTTCAACGATCCGCGCGACGTCCTGGCGAACGGCGGTGCGGGTAAAGATCTGGCGGGGGGCGAGTTTCACCTCCTTCTTGATCTTGTCTTCCTTCAGGCGTTTGTTGCCTTCGAAGATAACGCGGTTGATCACCGGGTTCTCGCGCACCTTCAGCACGATGTCACCGCTTTCGGCGCCGCTGATGATGACGTCGGCGAAGAGATCGCTCGCGTAGAGATCCTTGATCGCCTGATCGAGCGTCTCATTGGTGTAGGCTTGGCCGCTACGAAGCTTGGTGTACGACAGCACCGTCTCAGCCTCGAGCCGCTGCGATCCCTCAACGCGGAGCGTCTTGATCGTGCGCGTTACGGGTGCCGCAACAGGCACCGGAGCGGGTGCCACTGCCTGCGCCGCAGGGGCGGTCGGTTGGCCGGTGGTCTGCGCGGACGCGGCCATAGGCAAGCCTGCCAGCATCGTGCCGGTCAGCAGCACGGCGGTGGCCCGTACTCCGAAATTTGAAACCTTGATCGCTGTCACATCCCACCCCAAGTCGGAGAAAATTCCGCGTGGCCGAAAAACTGTCGGCCCGCCCTGCCTTACCTGCGTCAACCGATCAACCCGCGGAGGCTCGTCCATAGGCCGAATGCGCCGAGATCATTGAACGTTACCGTCACCATCAGCGCCAGGATCGCCGCCAAACCGCCGCGAAACGCCCATTCCTGGACATGCGGCGGCACCGGCCTGCGCCGGATCGCCTCGATCGCATAGAAAAACAGGTGACCGCCATCCAGCAACGGGACTGGCAACAGGTTGATGAATCCCAGATTAATCGAGATCATCGCAATGAACCAAATGAGGTAGGGCGTGCCCAAACTCAGCGTTTCGCCCGACATCTTTGCAATTCGGAGCGGCCCGCCGAGTTCCTCGACCGAACGCCGCCCGGTGATGATCTGGCCGAGACCATCGACCGTGCCCTGCAATGCCTCGACCGTGGCGCGGACGCCGGCAGCGGGTGCCTCGATCAGGCCGACCTTGCGCAGTGCGGGCGCACCGGGAGAAATACCCAGGCGGCCGATCTTGGATTCATTGCCGAAGCGATCCTTCTGCGTCAGCGCGCCGATTGTAACGTCCACCTGCATCGGCCGGCCGTTCCGCAGCAGCGATACCGCGACCCGCTCGTTCGGGCGCAAGACGGTGAAGCTCGCCAAGTCAGAGAAGGTCGTGACGTTGCGACCGCCCAGCGACGTTATGCGGTCCCCCGGCTGGAGCCCCGCCACCGCCGCTGCACTGCCCGGCTGCACGCCGCCGATCGTCGCGGGCGTGGCGTCGACGCCGTACGCCATCGCCATCCCGCCCAGCACCACAATCGCGATGAGGAAATTCATCACCGGCCCGGCCGCAACGACGATCGCCCGCTGCCACACCGGGCGCGCCTGCAGGCTGCGCGCGCGTTCCTCCGGTGGCAATTCGAGCCACGCCGGATCGGGCACGCTGGCCGGGTTCAAATCACCCGCGAACTTGACATAGCCGCCGAGCGGCAGGGCGCTGACTTTCCAGCGCGTACCGCTTTTGTCGGTCCAGCCGAACACTTCCTTGCCGAAGCCGATTGAGAAAGCATCGATCTTCACGCCGAACCAGCGGCCGGCAAGATAATGGCCCAGCTCATGCAAAAACACGAGCGGCCCGATCACCAGCGCGAACGCCAGTATGGTGAGCAACAGGCCGGGTGATTGGCTCAAGCGACGGTATCCTTCACAAACGCCCCGTTGCGAACCGCGATCTGCCGCTGCGCTATGCTGCGCGATTCGGTATCGACCGCAAGGACATCGCCCAATGTCCCCGGCGCGGCCGGATCGTATGCCGATAGCGTATCTTCGACGATTGCGGCAATTTCGAGGAAGCCGATCTGCCCGGAAAGAAAAGCCGCGACAGCAATCTCGTTTGCGGCGTTCAGAATGGCGGGGCGCGCGCCGCCCGCGTCGAGCGCATCGCGCGTCAGGCGCAGTGCGGGGAAGCGCACCGGATCGGGTGCCTGGAAGTCGAGC
>JAIXZV010000109.1 GCA_027489365.1 Sphingomonadales bacterium | reverse complement strand
TGACGTGGAAGTATCCGTCGTGCGTCTTGAACGGCGAGGACAGCGTCGGCGAGTTCTACTCGGTCGCGGTGACCAACAACTACCAGCAGGCCGATACCGGCACCAAGATGATCCACAACGGCAAGGGGTCGCGCTCGACGATCGTGTCGAAGGGGATTTCGGCGGGGCGCAGCGACAACACCTACCGCGGGCTGGTGCGCGTGGCCCCCGGCGCGGAAGGCGTGCGCAACTTCACCCAGTGCGATTCGCTGCTGCTCGGCGACCAATGCGGCGCGCATACCGTGCCCTATATCGAAGTGCGCAATCCGTCGGCGCAGATCGAACATGAGGCGACGACCTCGAAGATCAGCGACGATCAGATGTTCTACGCGATGCAGCGCGGGCTGGATCAGGAAAGCGCGGTGGCGCTGATCGTCAACGGTTTCGCCAAGGAAGTTCTGCAGCAATTGCCGATGGAATTCGCGGTCGAGGCGCAGAAATTGCTGGGGATCAGCCTCGAGGGGAGCGTCGGGTGATCGCAGCGCTTGCCCTCATGGCCGTCCCCGCGTCGGAAGCGATGGATTTCGACGGGCTCGTCGCGTCGATCGCCAAGTGCGACCGGGTTGCGGTGACCAATACCGTCGCGGCGGCGACCACGCGGCACAGCGATTTCCTGCTGGCCTCCTATCAGGAGCAGCGCGCGATTGCGGCGGCTCGCGTCGAGTTGGCCGAGCGGCGGCGCAAGCTGCACGCGAAGGAATCGAAGGTCGATACCGACCAGAGCCTGACGCTCGTCGCCGAAAGCCTCGACGACCGCACCCAGGCCCTCGCCGACCAGCGCGCGCTCGATCAGGCCGAGCAGGACATGATGGCCTATTTCCGCACGCAATATCTGCGGCAATGCTCGGGGAAGGCGTCGTGATGAATTTGTCGGTCACAGACGACGCCAAGCGCTTCAACACCCCTCCCCTTCAGGGGAGGGGCAGGGGGTGGGGCCGCTCCGCAAACACGATCGCCGAATTGAGCGAACGCGCTCGCCACATGCGCAATAATCCCACGGAACCCGAGAAACGCCTGTGGCGCGCGCTGTCAAACGGCCAGGCAAGCGGTCACAAATTCCGCCGTCAGGCGGTGATCGGTCGCTTCATCGCCGACTTTGTCTGCCCTCAAAAGGGGCTGATCGTCGAGGTCGACGGTGACACGCATGATGAAGCCAAGGACCGGTTGCGTGATGATATTATGGCAAAATTCGGCTTTCGCGTGCTGCGGGTGTCGAACCATGATGTCATGGCGAATCTCGCGGGAGTTTTCGATGCAATCGTCATAGCTCTGGCGGAGGCGTCAGATTGCTGGGAGAGGCCCCACCCCAACCCCTCCCCTGAAGGGGAGGGGCTTGAACAAAGCGAGGCGCAAAAACTGTTGGAGATCTCGCTTGAGGGGACCGTGGGGTGATAGCTGTCGAAACCTACATCCGCGCCGACATCAAAGTGCGTCGGGATGGGAAGCCAGCTCTCGATTTCGGCGCATACCGATTTCGTGTTCTTCCCCGCGTGGGAGAGCTGATCCACGTTCATATGGGAGAGACTCCTCACTGTCTTCGCGTCGAGGAAGTCGAACACTACGCTTATACGGAAGATAACACGCCCACGCTTTGGGATTCCGTAATTTCTTTCAAATGCAGGGCCGTTGAAGATGCTCAAGATTAATAACCTCCACGCCGAAATCGACGGCAAGGAAATTCTCAAGGGCCTCTCGCTCACCGTGAACGCGGGCGAGGTCCATGCGATCATGGGGCCGAATGGCGCTGGCAAGTCGACGCTCGGCTATGTGCTCGGCGGGCGGCCGGGGTATGAGGTTACCGCAGGCTCGGTCGAGTTCGACGGCAAGGACCTGCTCGCGCTCGCCCCGCACGAGCGCGCCGCCGCTGGCCTGTTCCTCGGTTTCCAATATCCGGTCGAAATCCCCGGCGTCTCCAACGTGCAGTTCCTGCGCGAGTCGCTCAATTCCCAGCGCCGCGGGCGCGACGAAAAGCCGCTGTCGGGCGCCGAGTTCCTGAAACTCGCCCGCGCGCAGGCCGATGCGCTGAGCATGGACCAGGAGATGCTCAAGCGCCCGGTCAATGTCGGCTTTTCGGGCGGCGAGAAGAAGCGCAACGAGATGGTGCAGATGGGCATCATCGACCCCAGCCTCGCGATCCTCGATGAAACCGACTCCGGGCTCGACATCGACGCACTGCGCGTCGTCGGCGACGGCATCAACCGCATCATGCGCAAGCCGGACAAAGCGGTGATCCTGATCACCCACTATCAGCGCCTGCTCGATTACGTCGCGCCCGATTTCGTCCATGTGCTGGCCGGCGGCCGGATCGTGCGCTCGGGCGGGCCGGAACTGGCGCTGGAGCTGGAGCGCGAGGGATATGCCGGGGTGACGGCGTGATCGTGGCGTTCAATCCTCCCCGGCACGGGGAGGGGGACCGCGCAGCGGTGGAGGGGGCTCTCCGCGAGCGCTCCGCCCGTGGTACCCCCCCTCCACCGTTCGCTGAATGCTCACGGTCCCCCTCCCCGTACCGGGGAGGAGTGCAGTGATGCTCGACCTCCCAACCCGCCGTGATGAGGCGTGGCGCTACTCTGATCTGGAGGCGGTTGCCTCGGTCTGGCCCATGCCCGCGCCCGAGGTGATCGAGGTTGCGGCGGGGGACACGATCGCCCGCGTGATCGTACAGGATGCCGCCACCGATGCCGTCGCGATCCGCGATTTTCGCGTGACCTTGCGCGAAGGCGCGACCGCGACCTTCCACGTGCTCAACACCGGCGGCAAGCTCGGTCGCGTGACGATCGACGTGACGTGCCACGAAGGTGCGCATTTCGAACTCGGCGCAGCGATGCTCGGCGGCGGCGAGCAGACGCTCGAGATCGTCACCACGCTCAACCATATCGCGCCCAACGCCACGTCGAACCAGACGGTGCGCTCGGTGCTCGGCGGGCGGGCAACCGGCTCGTACCTCGGCAAGGTCGCGGTCGCGCGCCATGCGCAGAAGACGGATGCCTCGCAATCGGTGAAGGCGATGCTGCTCAGCCGCACCGCCACTGCCAATGCCAAGCCTGAGCTCGAAATCTTCGCCGACGACGTGAAGTGCGCGCACGGCGCAACGGTCGGCGAGCTCGATGCGAATGCGCTGTTCTACCTCGCCTCGCGCGGTATCGCGCCGGCCGAGGCCAAGGCGATGCTGCTACGCGCGTTCATCGGATCGGTGTTCGAAGGCATTGCCGATGAGGCCGAACGCGACCGCGTCGAGGCGGCGGCGCAGGCGGCGCTGGAGCGGATGTTGTGAGCGTGTTGACCTCAACCCGCCCGCTGGACGTGGTTGCCGATTTCCCCGCAATCCCGGCGGGCTGGGCGTATCTCGACACCGCCGCCACCGCGCAGAAGCCGCAAGTCGTGATCGACGCGATCACCCGTGCCTATGACACCACCTACGCGACGGTGCATCGCGGCGTGTACCAACGCTCCGCCGACATGACGCTCGCCTATGAAGCGGCCCGCCGCACCGTCGCGCGCTTCATCGGTGCGGGTTCAGAGAACGAGATCGTCTTCGTGCGCGGCGCGACCGAGGGGATCAACCTCGTCGCCGAATGCTGGGCGGGGACGCAGCTCAAGGCGGGCGACCGCATCCTGCTGAGCCAGCTCGAGCATCACAGCAACATCGTGCCGTGGCAGATGGTGGCCGAGCGCGTCGGCGCGCAGATCGACGTGATTCCGCTGACCGCCGACCACCGCATCGATCTCGACGCGATGGCGGCGATGATCACGCCCGCGCACAAGCTCGTCGCGCTGGCGCATGTCTCGAACGTGCTCGGCTCGGTGCTCGATGGTGCCCGCGCGGCGGAGATCGCGCATTCGGTCGGTGCGAAGATCCTGCTCGATGGCTGTCAGGCGGTCCCGCGCATGGCGGTCGATGTCGCTGCGCTCGATTGCGATTTCTACGTCTTTTCCGCGCACAAGCTTTACGGCCCGACCGGGATCGGCGTGCTGTGGGGGCGGCCCGACTTGCTCGACGCGATGCCACCCTATCAAGGCGGCGGCGCGATGATCGACAAGGTCAGCTTCGCGGGCACCACCTACGCCCCGCCGCCGGGCCGGTTCGAGGCGGGAACGCCGCATATCGTCGGCGCGCTCGGGCTCGCTGCCGGGATCGATTATGTCGAGGCTATCGGCCTGGATCGCATCCACGCGCATGAGACCTCGCTGGTCGAATTGACCCGTGAGGCGCTGTCGCGGATCAACTCCGTGACGCTCTATGGCCCTGAAGATTCGGCTGGAATTGTCAGTTTCAGCATCGCGGGGGTGCATCCGCACGACATCGGCACCATCTTGGACGAAGCGGGCGTCGCGGTGCGCGCCGGACATCACTGCGCACAGCCGTTGATGGAGTATCTCGGCGTCGATGCGACCGCACGGGCGAGCTTCGGGGTCTATAACAGCGCCGCCGATGTCGATGCGCTGGTCAAAGGCGTAGAACGAGTAACGAGGATTTTCGGATGAGCGACCGGATCGAAATCGAGGAAGTGAGCGCCGTAGAGCAACCGCCCCGCGCCCGCGTCGAGGATTTGGCGGAAACGCCCGAGCGCAAGCGCGACTATCTCGAAGGCTTCCTCTCGCAAAAGCCGCAAGGGCAGCCCGCAGGCGAACCCGGCGGCGAGCTGTACGAAGCGGTCGTCGCGGCGCTCAAGGAGATTTATGACCCCGAGATTCCGGTCAATATCTACGATCTGGGCCTGATCTACGGCGTCGATGTGACCGAGGACGGCCATGCCGTCGTCACGATGACGCTGACCACGCCGCACTGCCCGGTCGCCGAGACGATGCCGACCGAAGTCGAACTGCGCGTCGGCGCGGTACCGGGGATCGGTTCGTCCGAGGTCAATCTGGTGTGGGAACCGTCGTGGGACCCGGCCAAGATGTCGGATGACGCGAAGCTTGAGTTGGGAATGCTGTAACGATCAAGCCCCTCCCCTTCAGGGGAGGGGATGGGGGTGGGGCCTCTCCGCGTATTCCGGCTTCGGATCAGGCGGCACGGCCCCACCCCAACCCCTCCCCTGAAGGGGAGGGGCTAAGAAGAAAGAGAAGCCGATGACCACGACCACCCGCACCCGCCCCGCCGCGCTGATCCTCACCCCTTCGGCCGAGGCGCGGATTGCCGATCTGATGGCGAAGGCCCCGGCGGATGCGATCGGCGTCAAGCTGTCGACCCCGCGGCGCGGCTGTTCGGGCCTCGCTTACTCGGTCGATTATGTGAGCGAAGCCAAGCCGTTCGACGAACGCATCGATACGCCCGGCGGCACTTTGTTCGTCGATGGCGGATCGATCCTGTATCTCATCGGCAGCACGATGAACTGGGTCGAGGATGATTTCGCGGCGGGCTTTGTTTTCGCCAACCCCAATGCCAAGGGGGAATGCGGGTGCGGCGAGAGCTTCACGGTCTGATTTGAGGAAGAGACGACATGGCGGGACTTTGGTTCGACGAATTGAAGGTCGGACAGACCTTCGACCATGCGATCCGCCGGACGGTCACCGAGACCGACAATCTGCTCTTCTCGACGCTGACGCATAATCCGGCGGCGCTGCACCTTGATGCCGAGGCGATGAAGGACAGCGATTATGGCCGGATCATCGTCAATTCCACCTTCACGCTGGGGCTGATGGTCGGCGTGTCGGTCGGCGACACGACACTCGGCACCGCGATCGCCAATTTGGGGTGGGACGAAGTGCGCTTTCCCGCACCCGTCTTTATCGGCGATACGCTGCGGATCGAAACTGAAGTGGCCGATCTGCGCGAGTCCAAATCGCGGCCCAACGCCGGGATCGTCACCTTCATTCACCGCGCCTATAATCAGCGCGGCGAACTGGTCGGCACGTGCAAGCGCAGCGGCCTGCAACGGAAGAAACCGGCATGAGCGTGCTGCGGTCCTGGCTGTTCATACCCGGCGACAGCGAAAAGAAGCTGGGCAAGGCGGACGCCACCGGTGCGGATGCGCTAATCCTCGATCTTGAGGATTCGGTTGCGGCGGAGAATAAGGCGGGTGCCCGCGCGCTCGTTGCGAGGTTTTTGAGCGATCGCCCCAAGCCTGAGCGCTCCAACCAGCTCTGGGTGCGGATCAACCCGCTCGACAGTGGCCTTGCGCTCGGGGATCTCGCCGCAGTGGTCGCTGCCGCGCCGGACGGGATCATGCTGCCGAAATGCGGCGGTCCTGCCGACATCCGGCAGCTATCGCACTATCTCGACGCGCTGGAGGCGCAGGCGGGCATCGCGGCGGGGTCAATCCGGATCGTGCCGGTCGCAAGCGAGACCGCCGCCGCCCCTTTCACACTCGGCGATTATGCGGGGGCGAAGCTGGATCGGTTGCTCGGGCTCACCTGGGGCGCGGAGGATCTTTCCACTGCGCTCGGCGCCAGCACCAATCTCGACCCCGCAGGCGGATGGGCGCTGACCTATCGGCTGGTGCGCTCGCTCACTTTGCTCGGCGCGAAGGCGGCGGGGGTGCAGGCGATCGACACGCTCTACATCGACTTCCGCGACGAGGCGGGCCTGCGCGAGACGTCACGCGCGGCGCGGGCCGAGGGCTTTACCGGACGCCTCGCCATCCACCCGGCGCAAGTCGCGGCGATCAACGATAGCTTTCTGCCCTCGGCCGAGGAGATCGCGCACGCGCGGCGCGTGGTGGCGGCATTTGCCGCGGCACCCGGCGCGGGCACCG
>JAIXZV010000077.1 GCA_027489365.1 Sphingomonadales bacterium | reverse complement strand
TTCCATCAGCTCGTCGAACGCACGGATACGCGCCTTGGACTTGGTCTGGCGCGCCTTGGGAGTCTGCCGCATCCACGCGAGCTCGTCGGCGATCGCCTTGGCCTTGCCCTGCTCCTCGCGCTCTTCCTGTTCGAGCCGCTTTACCTTCTTTTCGAGATAGCCCGAATAGTTCGATTCATAGGTGTAATAGCGCCCGCGATCGAGCTCGAGCACCCAGTTCACGACGTTGTCGAGGAAGTAGCGATCGTGCGTCACCAGAATGACGTTGCCGGTGTAATCGCGCAGATAGTTTTCCAGCCAGGCGACGCTTTCGGCGTCGAGATGGTTGGTCGGTTCGTCGAGCAGCAGAATATCGGGCTTTTCGAGCAGCAGCTTGCACAGCGCGACACGGCGCTTTTCACCACCCGACAGGTTGGTGACGGCGCTGTCACCCGGCGGGCAGCGCAACGCTTCCATCGCGATTTCGAGCTGGTTGTCGAGGCTCCAGCCGTCGGCGGCGTCGATCTTTTCCTGCAACTCGCCCATTTCGCCGAGCAGCGCATCGTAATCGCAATCCTCGGGCGGATCGCCCATGATCGCGACGATTTCGTTATACCGCTCGACCATCTGCGCGATCGGCCCGGCACCGAGCTTGACGTTTTCCATCACCGTCTTGGTCGGGTCGAGCTGCGGCTCCTGCGGCAGATAGCCGACCTTGATACCGTCGGCGGCCCACGCCTCGCCGGTAAAATCCGGGTCGATGCCGCCCATGATCTTCATCAGGGTCGACTTGCCCGAACCGTTCGGCCCGATGATCGCGATCTTCGCGTCGGGCAGAAACTGCAAATGGATGTTGTTGAGCACCGGCTTGGGCGCACCGGGGAAGGTCTTGGTCAGGCCCTTCATTACATAGCTGTACTGCACGGCCATCGGCTGCGGGCTCCGTTCGATCGCTAAGGGGAGATGTCAGGCGCGCGATGTAGCCATCGAACGCGCCGAACGCAACGCGCGAGAGCAGTATGGCGGAACGATCCGGCGGAGTTTGCCGGGCAAAATCGGCCGCGACGGGTGGATTGGCAAACGCCGCTTTGGCCTTTAACCCCTGGCACATGACCAAAAAAGCCATGCTCGCCGCCGTCGCCCTGTCCGCCCTCGCGATCACCGCCCCTGCGGCGGCACAGCGCACCGCCCCGCCGCCGGCGGTGGTCGACCCATCGGTAGCGAAGTTGCGTGACGCAGCGCTGAAGGATGATGTCGCCTATGACATCGTCCAGGGCCTCACCACCGAGATCGGCCCGCGCCCCGACGGGTCTCCGCAGCAGGAGCGCGCGCGGCAATGGTCGGTCGCCAAGCTCAAGGCGCTGGGCTTCAAGAACGTGCGGATCGAGCCGTATGAATTGCAGAACGTCTGGGTGCGCGGTGCCGAAACCGCCGAGGTCGTCGCCCCCTACCCGCAGCCGCTGCGCCTGACCGCGCTCGGCAATTCGGGCGCGACCCCGCCTGAGGGTTTGACGCTGCCGGTCGCCTATTTCGCCAGCTTCAACGATTTGCTGCTCGCACCCGCAGGGAGCCTGACCGGCAAGATCGCGTTCGTGTCGAACGCGATGCAGCCGACGCAGGATGGCTCCAGCTACGGGTCGCAGGGGGCAGCGCGCTTCGTCGGCCCGAACATCGCGGCAACCAAGGGGGCCGCCGCGATCGTCATCCGCTCGATCGGCACCGATCACGGCCGCGGGCCCCATGCCGGCAACACCAATTTCGCACCCGGCGTGACGCCGATCCCGGCAGCCGCGCTGTCGGTGGCGGACGCCGAAAATCTCAAGCGCATGGTCAAGCTCGGCAAGCCGGTCACGCTGCATCTGACGCTGACCCCGACGGTGGCGCCGACGCGCACCTCCGGCAACGTCATCGCCGAAGTGCCAGGGACCGATCCGGCGGCGGGCACGATCCTGATCGGCGGGCATCTCGACAGCTGGGATCTTGGCACCGGCGCGATCGACGACGGGGCAGGCATTGCGATCACCGCCGCCGCCGCCAAGCGTCTGATGGATGCAGGTAAGCACCGCCGTACGATTCGCGTGGTGTGGTTCGGCGATGAGGAAACCGGCGGGCTGGGCGGAATCGCTTATGCCAAGGCCCATACTGGGGAACCGCACGCGCTGGCCGCCGAATCGGATTTCGGCGCTGACCGCGTCTGGCGTTTCGAGGTCAATCTGCCCGATACCGCCAAGGCGATTGCCGATCGGCTGGCCGTCGCGCTGGCGCCGATCGGGATCGTGCGCGGTTCTGGCGTAGGCGGGGACGGTACAGACGTCGGGCCGATGCTGCGTACCGGCGTTCCCGCGATCGACCTCAACCAGTCGGGCCTGCACTATTTCGATTACCATCATACGCCCGAGGACACGCTCGATCGAATCGATCCGGAGCAATTGCGGCAGAACGTCGCGGCGTGGACGGCGATGCTCGCGGTGGTGGCCGATGCGCCCGAAGCGCTGGGTCCGGTGACGCCGAAGAAGTAGCAAAACTCGGCCCGTCGCAAATACGGCGAAAAAGTGGCAAAACGGGAACTTTGCGGCGGGTTGGCGATTGACGCACCCAAGCAGGACGTTATGGCGCCTCGCTTCGCGGCGGCATTGGGCTGCTTCGAACCCCTCTATATTGCTTGGGAGCAATTGCATGAAGAAGATCGCCCTTGTTCTCGTCGCCGCCGGCCTGGTTTCGCTGGCCGCCTGCAACAAGAACCCCGAAGCTGCTGCAATCGAGAACAATGCCGAGATGATGGCTGACGGCATCGACAACAACGCCGCGATTATGGACGACATGGCCGACAATTCGTCGAACGCCGTTGCCGCCGACATGATGGCAAACAACGCTGACGCGATGCGCGACACCGCCGACAACGTCCGCGACGCGGGCGAGGCGAAGGCCGACAACGTCACCAAGTAAGCCGGCCCGGGGCGCTTTGCCCCGTGCTTGCAGTGATCGGGCGCTTCCCTGCCGGGGAGCGCCCTTTTCATGCGCCTATTGCGGCGCGATCGCCTCCAGCGTGGCGATCTGGTCGGCGATGACACTGCGATAGGAGGCGGTCGGCGGCGTCAGCGCGAGCGCGCGAAGCCAGTAACGCCGCGCCGCGCCAAAATCGCCGCTCTCGGCATAGGCCAGCCCGCAGAAATAGGGCGGTGCGGGATGTTCGGGCGCGAGCCGCGTCGCCTGATCGAACGCGAAGGCCGCGGCGGGCGATACCGTGCCGTCATGCTGCGCGATCGCGGTGCCGTAGCCGGTCCACAGGGTCAGGCTGCGCGGATAGGCATTGAGCCCCATCGACACGACCCGCGCGCCGCTCGGGCGATTGCCGCCGCGCATTAGCGCATCCGATGCGATGAGATAGGCACCGTCTCCGGTGAATTGCCCCAGCATCGCGCCGCGCAGCGCGACCGTGGTCGGATCGATGACGACCGGGTTGCGGTCCGATCGCGCAAAGCGGCTGGGCAAGCTGGCGTGTTGCTGCGCCGCATAGCCGCCCGCCCCGATCAGCAAGGCCGCGATCACCCCACCCCACAGCGCGCGGCCCGGCCCGGTGCACGCAAAGGCGAACGCGGTGAGGCCCGCGATCAGCGCCAGGGAAATCCAGCCGTTCATCGTGCCGAGAAGCGTCTTTGCATGGCACCCGGTCTAGGCGCTTTTCTGGCCTCGCATAAGTGCAACCGTCGCGGCACCGCGCGCGTTGGCCGCGCAACGGATATTTGAGGGTAGACATATGAAATCGCTGGTTGCGTTCGATCTCGACGGCACGCTGGCGGAGAGCAAGCAACGGATCGAGCCCGAAATGGCGGGCTTGCTCGCGCAATTGCTCGATCGCGTGGCGGTGGCGGTGATTTCGGGCGGTGACTGGCCGCAGTTCGAAACGCAGGTGATCGCGGCGATCCCGTCGGCGGCGCGGGTCGAACGGTTGTTCATCATGCCGACCACCGGCACCAAATTATACCGTTTCGAATCGGGCCGCTGGCACGCGATCTATGCCGAGATTTTCGAACCCGGCGAGCGCGACCACATCCTGCAATCGATCGACGCTGCGCTCGCCACCGCAGGCTTGGCTGACGAGCGGATCTGGGGCGAGCGGGTCGAGGATCGCGGCAGCCAGATCACCTTCTCCGGCCTCGGCCAGGAAGCGCAGCTCGACGCAAAAAAAGCATGGGACCCCGATTTCGCCAAGCGCAAGGCGTTGCAGACGTCGCTGCGTGCTGCGCTGCCCGACCTGTCGGTCAATATCGGCGGATCGACCTCGCTCGACATCACCCATGCCGGGATCGACAAAGCCTATGCGATGCGTCGGCTGGCCGAGCATTCGGGCATCGCGACTGCGGACATGCTGTTTCTGGGCGACGCGATCTACCCCGGCGGCAATGACGATGCCGTCCGCGCGGCGGGCATGGACACGCTGAAAGTCCGCGATGTGCAGGAAACCATCACCGCAGTTGGCGCGATGGTTGCCTGTCTGCCGGTGCGCTAAAGTATAAAGGCGCTACCCGGTTCCGTTCGCCCTGAGCCTGTCAAATGGCTGCGTGCTCCGCGCACGGGACCTTTTGTGGCAACGGGGCTTCGACAGGCTCAGCCCGAACGGGATTGGGACAAGGCGTTAGCCCCGGCCGATCAGTCGGCGCGCGATGGTGTCGGCCACGTCGGCGGCAGGCGCGCCGGTGCGGTCGCTTTCGTCCCACACCTGGATCAGACGATCCGGGATGCGCGCGATCCGCGCATTGACCTCGGCCTGATCGCCCAGCCCCAGATATTCCAGCCCGACATTGATGATGCCGCCGGCGTTGATCACATAATCGGGCGCATAGAGAATGCCGCGCGCCTGCAAGGCTGCACCCTCCGCCTTGGTCGCCAATTGGTTGTTGGCACCGCCCGCCACCACCGTGGTGCGCAAGGCGGCGATCGATTCGGGGGTGAGGATCGCGCCAAGCGCGTTGGGGCTGACGACATCGGCCTCGATCGCCAAGATCGCATCCGCCGCTACCGTTTCAGCGCCGAGCTCTTCCGCGAGCGCCTTGGCCCGATCGGCATTGACGTCCGCCAGTGTCAAGCGCGCGCCATCCTTGGCGAGCAAGCGCGCCAGACCGCCGCCGACACTGCCGACGCCCTGAATCGCGACGTGGACGCCCTTCATGTCGGTCGCGCCGAGGCCACGCTGTGCGGCCGCCTTGACGCCGAGATAGACGCCCATCGCCGTGTAAGGCCCGGGATCGCCACCCGCGCTGCCCGCGGCAACGGGCAGGCCCGACACATGCTTGGTCACGGTGGCGATCGTCTTCATGCTCGCCTCCGACATGCCGACATCCTCGGCCGTCACATAGCGACCACCGAGCGATTCGACGGCCCGCCCAAAGGCTTCGAGCTGAGCAGGCGTAATGACATCGCCCGGATTCGCCGCGAGCACGACACCCTTGCCCCCGCCCATCGGCAGATCGGCCATCGCATTCTTGAAGCTCATCCCGCGCGACAGACGCAGTGCGTCGGTGATCGCCTCGTCGCTATCGGCATAATGCCAGAAACGCACACCGCCTGCCGCCGGACCGAGCTTGGTCGAGTGGATCGCGATCACGGCCCGCAGCCCCGAGGCCGGATCGGTGAAGAGGTGCACGCCCTCATGATCGTCGAAATCGGCAAAGCCCCATCCGGTCGTCACGATGTTGATTTCCTGGCTGAAAAAGAAATGGGGCGACCGACGGGACTTGAACCCGCAACATCCGGCATCACAAGCCGACGCTCTAACCAATTGAACTACGATCGCCGCAGAGGAAGCGCCCCTAGCGGTCCGCAGGGGCCAGCGTCAAGAATGCTGCGTCAGAATTTGCCTTCGACGGTGAGAACGTGTCCACGCGCGGTCTGTTGAAAGCCGCTCAACTCAAGCTGCTGCGCGGCGGCGGGGTCGATCGGACGCACCGTCAGTTCGGCGCGGAAGCGGCCGTTCTGCCAGATTCGCACCAGTGCCTGTTCGGTCCCCGACTGGCTGGCGAGCGGCAACAGCAGCGCGCCGCCATCGCAGCGCGCCGTGCCCGACAGGCCCTGCGCCAGGTTGATCCCGGCGATATCGCGCCCCAAGGTCGCCTTCACGCGTCCATCGGCCTTTTCGCAATTGCCATCGGTGAAGCGCACGCTGACATCGTCGAGATCGAGCCCGCTCACAGGAAAGCGCGCGAACACCGCCCCGCCCGGCAGCACCGCCGTCATGTCATCCACGCCGATGCTGTGGCGCGATACGCTCACCGCGCCATGCACCGCGCGCGTCGTAGTGGTCGAATGGCCCGCCAGATCGACTCGGGCGCGGCCGACGAACAGTGGCCACGGCGAGAGCGCCGCGCCCATATCGCCGAGTGCAATGCTGCCGACTGCGGTTTCGCGCAGCGCACCGTACCATACGCTGCCTGTCGCCTCACGCGCGGCAAAGCCAGTGCGTGCGAGGTCGAACTGACCGAGCACGAGGCGCAGCGGCAGGAGGGCGATCAACGCGATCACGAACACCGCGCCGAACAAGGCAAGCGGGCCGGTGGTGAGGCGGAAGCGTGTCATTGCCCTTGCGCCTTCACGGTCATCTGTACGGACACGGTGCGATCGCCATTGTCGGTGGTCGCGAGTCGATCGACCAGGATGCCCGATGCCTCCAGCCCCGCGATCCAGCCGATCAGCGCGCCAGGCCGCGCCGAGGCGATCGCCAATTGCACATGATCGCTGCCTTGCGGAGTCACATTGGTCAGCGCGAAGCCGGCGTCATTGGCGCGCGTGCGAATCACCGATTCGAGCGGCGCGTCGAGCGGGGCGGCGCGGTCGGCTTGCAGGGCCTTAAACGCATCGACCCGCGCCTGCGTCTCGCTGAGCGAGATCACAGCATCGGCATGGCGCGCCTTGGCCGAAGCGAGCGCGTCGCTGAGCGGCACGATCAGGAAATAGAGAAACGCCAGCACGACCGCGATGGCGCCGCCCGCGACCATATATTGCTCGCGCTGGGTGCGGGCGCGGAACCAGGTCAGCAATTGCTCGGTCATCGCGGCTTCACCATGATATCCCCCGACAGGCGGCCGCTGTTCGACTGGAACTGGCCCATCGGCGTGGCAGTGAAGCCTGCGGCATCCAGAGTGCGCTGGATTTGCAGGATCTGGCCTTCGTTCTGGACGCCAATCGTAATGCGCATCGCGCCGGCCGGATCGAAGGAGAGCGTACGCGCCTCGGTCCCGGGTGTCGCCCGGATCGCGCCGAACACCGCAGCAGCCGTGCGGCTAAAGCCCAGGCCGCCGCCGCGCAACCGCTCGATCCGCGCGGTCAATTGCCGGTCGGCATCACTCACCACCTCGCCACGCGACAGACCGGTGCGCGCGAGCAGATCGGCGCGGCGTTCGAGTTCGTCGGCGGCGCTCGAATAGATGAACAGTTGCGCGACGGTGATCAGGATCGAAACCGCGAAGATGCCAGCGCTCAACCAGGCGAGGCGGCGGACCAGCCCCCAATCGATCCCGATGCTGGTGCGGCGCGCGAACGCCCCCTGCCGCAGATCAAGCGCGGGCGCGGCGACGGCGGCGACAATCGCCGCTTCCAAGGCTTCGCGCGGCATCACTTCGGGCGCCGCGCCGCCGGTAACGAGTTCGGTAAGCCGCGCTTCGTCGGCAAAGCCGCTGGTCGGACCGCGCACCACCCCTGCCCCACCGAGATCGGCGCGGACATAACCCGATTCGGGACGCGGCAGCAGCATCGGGGCGGGCAACACCAGTGCGGGATCGACGCCATTCGCGGCAAGTTCGGCGAGCCACGCCTGCATCTGCGTCGTGGCAACCACGCCGATCGGGCGTTCGGCATTGCTGCCCTCGCGCCCGACCGCGACATGGAGTTCGTTGATCGGGGTCGCACTCGCATCGGCGGCCAGGATCCGTGCCGCGGTCACCGATTGCGCGAGCGAGCGATCGGGCAGTTCGGCCCAGTGCAGCGTCACCGCATCGGCGGGGACGACCGCGACATGCGCATCCTCGCGCTCCTCGGTCAGCGCGGGGAACCCCTCACCCCGCGCCGACACGACATTGTCGGCGATCCGCAGCCAGCGCCACGGCACATCCTGCGCGGGCAGGAAAAGGACGAGAGTATCGTTCATGTTCGCTCGCCCCATTGCCGCGATACGAGCCGCGCGGGAAGGGCCGACGCGTCGATCAGCCCGCTTTGTTGCAGGATCGCCCCGTTCAACGCGACATCGACTTGCAGCGAGAACCACACCGACTTGATATCGGTCTGCCCCGCCGCATCATCCGAGGCGCCGGCGCCGGTGATGATCGGTTGCGACCAGAAGGCCGAGGTCGTGTTGAACCCGGCCGGCGGGCGGCGCAGCAAGCCCTGACGAACTGCTTCGACCGCGAGATTGGGGCGCAGCATCGCAAGCAGCGGCGCTTGTTCGGGCAGGATCGTGTTGACGTTGATCTTTGACGGGGCGGCGACCGGCAGCGCGCAAATCCACGGGCGGAGCTTGTCATAATCCGCGCGCGACACGCCCGCCACGGCGCGCAGCTCGCTCGGATCGCGCATCAGCGTGTTGCCGGTGCGATACCCCTGCTTGCCGCCAGCATAAGCGCCGTCCTCCGCCCCATCCTGGATCGCGTCGGAATCGGTGTCGATCCAGTCGGACGCAGCGGCAGCGATCGCATCGGGGGAACGCGCCGCGGGGTCGACCAGGCGGATCAACCGCGCGAACTGAATCCGTGCTGGCGTGAAGGAGGCGTACACCCCCGGCCCCGTCTCAGTCACCAGGCTATTGAGATTGAAGCAATTCCCGCCATCGACGACGACCGCGCTGGCGGTGCCGTTGGGAATCGGGAGGGGAATCGGCTTACCGCTCCATCCACCTTGCAGCGTGACCTTG
>JAIXZV010000325.1 GCA_027489365.1 Sphingomonadales bacterium | reverse complement strand
GTGCAGGTGTGGGCGCTGGTTGCGGTATAGTAGCAGCGGCCGTAGCCGCCGGTTGCCAGCACGACCGACTGCGCGCGGAAGCGGTGGATCGAGCCATCGTCCATGCACAAAGCGATCACGCCGCGGCAGACGCCGTCTTCCATGATCAGATCGAGCGCGAAATATTCGATGTAGAAATCGGCGTCATACTTCAGGCTCTGCTGATACAGCGCGTGGAGCATGGCGTGGCCGGTGCGATCGGCGGCAGCGGCGGTGCGCTGGACCGGCGGGCCTTCGCCCATATTCTGCATGTGGCCGCCAAACGGACGCTGGTAGATCGTGCCGTCGTCGTTACGGCTGAACGGCACGCCCGCATGTTCGAGTTCGTAGACGGCGGCGGGTGCTTCGCGCACCATATATTCGATCGCGTCCTGGTCGCCGAGCCAGTCGGAGCCCTTGACCGTGTCGTACATGTGCCACGACCAATGGTCGGGCGAATTGTTGCCGAGCGAGGCGGCGATCCCGCCTTGCGCCGCGACGGTGTGGCTGCGCGTCGGGAACACCTTGGTGATGCACGCGGTTTTCAGGCCCGCTTCGGCAATCCCCATCGTCGCGCGCAAGCCGGAACCGCCGGCACCGACGACGACGGCGTCATAGGTATGGTCGATGATCTTATAGGCCTCAGCCATGTGCGGCTCCGGTAACGGTGAAGGCGACCTTGAGGATCGCGAAAATGGCGATGGCGGCAGTGCCGACGGTGAAGAAGTTGAGTGCGAGCAGCCACGCAACGCGCGCCGCCCCGTGGACATAATCCTCGATCAGCACCTGCAGACCCAGCCGGAAGTGATAAAAGACCGACACGATCAGCAGCAGCATCGGGATCGCCGCCCAGGGCGACGACAGCCACGCGCGGACCGTTTCATAATCATAGGCGGGCAGCCGGGCGATCGCGATAAAGAACCACACCATCAGGAACAGGTTCGCTGCCGCGGTCACACGCTGCGACCACCAGTGATGCGTGCCTTCCTTGGCACTGCCGAGACCGCGCACGCGGCCGAGTTCGGTTCCGTTGCCCATCTTATTTCACCATCGTCAGATAGGCCCAGAAGGCCACGGTCGCCAGGACCGAAAACACCATCGTTGCGATCGATCCGGCGCGATTGCTCTTCAATTCGTAATTCGCGCCGACATCGAGCACGAAGTGCCGGATACCGGTCGCCAGATGCTGAAAGAAGGACAGCGTCAGGCCGATCCCGAACAGATAGCCGATCGCGCCGCCCCACACTTCCATGAAGACGTGCTGGAACGTGGCGTAGCTTGCCGCACCCCCCGAAATCGCCGCGAGCCACCAGACCAGCACGACCGTGCCGACCGTCGCCATGCCGTCGCCGGTGATGCGGTGGACGATCGAGACGATCATCGCCGGACCCGGTTTCCAGATCGACAAATGCGGGCTGATCGGGCGGGCAGGGCGGGCTCGGGTGCTGCTGGGGCTGGCCAAGGCTAAAGCGTCCTCGTCGAATGATCGTGGGATACGTGGCGCCCTCTTAATCGGCGTGGATCATGATGCAAGGTTTGTAGCGGATAACGCGATTGCACCGCGCGCACGCTTACGCAGCGTTAACCAAATCCGACTACGCCAAGTGAGGAACCGCGCGGGCGCTGCGCCACGCGGCATCGACACGGAGTTTCGCCTTGACCAACACGCTCCCCGCCCCCGGCATGGTCGCCGCGACGATCGACATCCGCGCGCGGCTTCGTGCGTTCGATTTCGACAATACGCTGGAATCGGCCGCGCGCGAGGTGTGGGCGGTGCTCGAACCCGATGCGGGCGAGATCGCGCTTGCCTTCTGGGCGCAGTGGAAGCGCGCCAGTCCCGGCGAGCAAAGCTGGCAGCCGCACGAAGAGGCCAAGATGGTCGAACTGGGCGTCACCTATTTACGCAATCGCTTCTGTGACGTGTCCGGGCGACTCTGGGTCGAATCGATGGAGCGGTCGGTCGCATCGGGCTACAAGGCGGGCGTCTCGACCATGGCGTTGCTGTCGATGACCTGCGCCAGCGACCGCGCCGCGCTCGATATTCTGTTCAAGCGCGTCAAGGGTGACGATCCGCGCCTGCCGGTGTTCATCGATACGGTGATGCGGCTGACCGGTCTCGAAGCCGAAATCACCGTCGAAATCTACAATGCCTTCCGCGCCTTCACCGCGCAGGGCGAGCGCGACCGGCTGGCGACCGATTTCCGCGAAGGCATCGCGGCGACGGTCGAGCAAGCGACGCAGGAATCCGAAGTGCTGCGCGGCCAATCGGTCAAGACCTCGACCTCGGCGCGCGGGATGCTGGGCAAGACCAGCGAAGTCGCCGCCGCGGCCGAACAATCCGCCGTCGCGATGCGCGAAGCGGCACAAACTGCCGCTGGCCTGATTCGCGCGATCGAGGATGCGCGCACCGAAGTCGAAGCCGCCGCCGAAATCGCGACTCGCGCGGCATCGCAGGCGGGCGCGGCGGTCGGCATGTCGGACACGCTGAGCGACCACGCCAAGTCGATCGAGTCGATCCTCGGCCTGATTCGCGACATTGCCGGGCAGACCAATCTGCTCGCGCTCAACGCCACGATCGAAGCGGCGCGCGCTGGCGATGCCGGACGTGGCTTTGCCGTCGTGGCGCAGGAAGTGAAATCCCTCGCCAACCAGACCGCGCGCGCGACCGACGACATCGCCGCAAAGATCGCCGCGATCCAGTCGGCGACGCGCTCGACGGTAGAGACCAACGCCTCGATCAAATCGACCGTGGCGGAGGTGCAGGAAAGCGCCAACCGGATCCGCTATGCAATGGAAGCGCAGGCGCAGACCGTCACCGCGATCACTGCGGCGGTCGACGAAACCGCGCTCGCCGCCGATTCGATGTCGAGCACGATCACCGCGATCCGTGAGGACACCGAAACCGTCGCTTCCGAGATCGATCATGTCGGTCGCGGATTCGATTCACTCGATCATAAGCTTAGTCTGCTCAAGAATAGCGCCAGCGAGTTCGTGGCGAAGGTTGCCGCATAACCCTTGAAGGGGAAAAGACATGGCGCAGGAGAGCGCAAGGCTGGGGGGCTGGAGCGGGGAAAACCGCACGGCAGCGCAGCGCGTCAGCGAATATGATTGGGATGGCAGCATCGCCGCCGCCTCGGTCGAAATCGCAGGCTTGATCGAAGGACACGAAGCCGAGATCGCAGGCGCGTTCTGGGACCATTATCTGTCGCTGCCGGTCAGCGCGCATATCCGCCCGTTCTTCACACCCGACTATAAGGCGACCCGCGTCGCCCACAGCGCCAAATATACCCGCGCTAAATATGCCGGCGCACTGGACGACGAATGGATGCGCATGGCCAATCGCCATGCCGCCGATTCGCAGAAAGCCGGGATTCCCCTGCCCGCGTTGCTGTCGTCGCTGAGCTTCGCGCACAGCCGCACGCTGCAGACGATCGAAGCGAAGCTCGGGGTCGGGTCGCCGCGGATGCGCGCGCTGGCCGATGCCGTACAGCGACTGGGACTCGTCGAGGCCGATGTCATGGCATCGCATCTCGGCGCACGCGACGCCGAACAGGCGCGTGCCGAACGGCGCGCGCGCTCGGCCGATTTCAGCGAGACGATCGCCACCTCGATCGAGGGCACCGCCGCGCTCGGCAACCGTATCCGCGTACAGGCGCAAGGCGCGGCGCGATCGGCTCGCGGCATGATCAGCAAGACCACCGAAGTCGCCGCCGCCGCCGAGCAATCGGCGATGGCGATGCGCGAGGCGGCGCAAACCGCCGCCGGGCTGATCCGCGCGATCGAGGATGCGCGCGGCGAAGTGGAGGCCGCGACCGAAATCGCGACGCGCGCCTCGGCGCAGGCGGGGGCTGCAGTCGGCATGTCGGAAGCGCTGTCCGATCATGCCAAATCGATCGAATCGATCCTCGGCCTGATCCGCGACATTGCCGGGCAGACCAATCTGCTCGCGCTCAACGCCACGATCGAGGCCGCGCGCGCCGGGGATGCGGGACGAGGGTTTGCGGTGGTGGCGCAGGAGGTGAAGAGCCTCGCCAACCAGACCGCGCGTGCGACCGACGACATTGCCGCGAAGATTGCCGCGATCCAGTCGGCGACGCGATCGACCGTTGCGACCAACGCCTCGATCAAATCGACGGTGGCCGAGGTGCAGGAAAGCGCCGACCGGATTCGCTTCGCGATGGAGGCACAGGCACAGACCGTCACCGCGATCACCGCCGCAGTCGACGAAACCGCGCTCGCCGCCGATTCGATGTCGAACACGATCACTGCGATCCGCGAGGATACCGAACATGTCGCAGCGGAAATCGACACGCTGGAACATGATTTCGGCGAGGTCGACGATCGGCTCGGCAGCTTGAAGAACGCAGCGGATACGTTTTCGGCGAGCGTGGCGGCTTAGGCGACACCAGACACGTCATCCCAGCGAAGGCTGGGGTCTCTGTGGAATGGCCACCGCGCCCGCCCATGAGATCCCAGCCTGCGCTGGCATGACGGAGGTTGGGGCGATATGCCCTCACCGATGACCAACATCCTGCTCACCGGCTCCTCGCGCGGCATCGGGGCGGCGACCTTCGCGGCCTTGAAAACCGCAGGCGCAACGATCATCGGCCAGGCTACCACCGGCAGCCCCAACGCCATCGCCGCCGACTTCGCCGACCCCGCCGCGCCACGCGCGCTGTGGAATGCCGCGCTCGACCGGCTCGATGGCCGGATCGACGTGCTGGTCAACAATGCCGGCGTGTTCGACGCCAATCCGATCGACCGCGACGATGCCGCCTGGGTCGCGGAATGGGAGCGCACGATGCGCATCAACCTGACCGCGTCCGCCGAACTGTCGCGCCTCGCCGTGCTCCACTGGCAAGAGCGCGGATCGGGCGGGCGGATCGTCAACATCGCGAGCCGCGCCGCCTATCGCGGCGATTCGCCCGAGCATTGGCATTATGCCGCCTCCAAGGCGGGCATGGTCGCGATGACCAAGTCGATCGCGCGCGGGTACGCCGCCGAGGGGATACTGGCCTTCGCGGTGTGCCCCGGCTTCACGATGACGGGCATGGCCGAGCAGTATCTGGCGCGCCGCGAAGACGACAAACTGCTCGCCGACATCCCGCTCGGCCGCGTCGCACAGCCGGAGGAAGTGGCCGCAATCGCGCGCTTCCTCGCGTTCGATGCGCCGCCGTCGATGACCGGCGCGGTGCTCGACGTGAATGGTGCGAGTTACGTGCGCTAAACCAGCGCCCGCAACCGCTCCAGATCCTCGGGGCGGTCGATGTCGAGCAATTCCGCCTCGGGCGCGATCACGCGACGCCCGGCACGGATCAGGTCGCGCGCACCGGCGTCGCCCTCAAGCCGCAGCAGCGTGTCGAATTGCCCTGCCCCGAACAGCGCGGGCGGGGTCGGATGCACGCCGTTGCTCGATGCGACGACGCTGTCCGGCCCCTCGAACGCGTCGAGCAGGCGCATCACATGCGCAGCGGTGACGCGCGGCATGTCGGCGAGTGCAATCACCACCGCTTCGCACCCCAAAGCCCGCGCCGCCGCGACGCCGAGCACGACTGAACCCGACATGCCGTCCTCCGGCGCGCCATTCTGCACCACGATGTAGCCACGGGCGCCGAAATCGAGATCGGTGTTCGAACACACCGCAATGCGCGCCTTGAACGGCATATCCTCCAGCGCGGTGACGACATGGAAGGCGAGCGGCTGGCCCAAGAAGTCTTCCTGCAATTTATCGGCCGCGCCGAAGCGCTCGGACCGCCCCGCCGCCAGCAGCACCAGCACGCAATCGCGGGGTGCGATCATCCGCTCAATCCTTGCGGTTGAACGCAGCGACCATCGCGGCAGCGATCGACAAGGCGATTTCGGCCGGGCCGATCGCGCCGATATCGAGCCCGACCGGTGCATCGATCCGGTCGATGTCCGATTCCGCGACTCCGGCGGCGGCAAGCCGCTCGCG
>JAIXZV010000357.1 GCA_027489365.1 Sphingomonadales bacterium | reverse complement strand
ATCCCGTCCGCGCCCGCATCGATCAGCGCGCGTGTCGCCTCGGCGGTGGCGACGTTGCCGGCGATGACCTGCACGGAATTGCTGAGTTTTTTCACCCGCTCGACCGCGCGCGCGACGTCGCGGTTGTGGCCGTGCGCGGTATCGATCACGACCAGATCAAGCTCGGCATCGACCAGCGCCTCGGTCCGCGCAAAGCCCTTGTCGCCGACGGTGGTCGCCGCCGCCACGCGCAGACGGCCCGCGCCGTCCTTGGTCGCGTTGGGATAAGTGACGGCCTTTTCGATGTCCTTCACGGTGATCAGGCCGACGCAGCGATACGCCTCATCGACGACGATCAGCTTTTCGATCCGGCGCTGATGGAGCAAGCGGCGTGCTTCCTCCTTGCCGACCCCGGCCGAGACGGTCGCCAGATTTTCGTGCGTCATCAGCTCGGAGACCGGCTGATGCGGGTTCTCGGCGAAGCGCACGTCGCGATTGGTGAGAATGCCGACGAGCTTGCCGTCCGCCTCGACCACCGGAATGCCGCTGATCCGGTTGCGCAGCATCAAGGCCTGCGCCTCGGCCAGCGTCGCCGAGGGCGCGATCGTGATCGGGTTGACGACCATGCCGCTTTCGAAGCGCTTGACCGCACGGACCGCGGCGACCTGCTCGTCGATCTCGAGATTGCGGTGGAGCACGCCGATGCCGCCCAATTGCGCCATGACGATCGCCATGTCGGCCTCGGTGACCGTGTCCATCGCCGAGGACAGGATCGGAATGTCGAGCGTGATCCCGCGCGTCACGCGCGTCGCGGTGTTGGTCTGGCTCGGCACGATGTCGCTTTCTGCCGGCACCAGCAGAACATCGTCGAAAGTGAGGCCGAGGCGAATGTCCATGAGTGCCGTGTCCTGCTGGGAAGCGAGTCGTGGCGGTCCATGTAACCGCCGCTCCGGTTTGGCGCTAGGGGTGCGGCGGGCGCGCGTTATGCGGTGCGGAAAGTTAGGGAAAAGTTAGGGGTAAACGCGGTTGCAGCACGGCGCGGTGCCGGGGTGGTGGCGCTCGTAAAGTCACACAGAGTCGCACCATTGCGGGGTGTGGATGCGGTCTCGGCGGTCGTGCCGGGTGTGTTCCGGCTCCCACGGAGCCTCGCTCTCTGAGGCCCGCAGGTTCGAATCGCGGTGGCCCCCGGGACAAATCCGGGGTGACAAAGATCGACGGTTCGCGTCGCGCTGGAAACGATCCAGGCTGGAAGCCCGCCATCATCCCGGCTCTTTCTGCTTTCCCGACACGCGTCTGAACATTGCGGGCAGCCAATACTGCGCGATCAAGAGGTTAAGGGGTTGACGCGTTCAAAGAGCGAGAGGGAATGTGCCATTTGCAATGCGTGTAGGACAGATAGGTTTCAGGCCGAGGCTGATCCGCGAGGTGTTTAGTACCAAGGCTGACTTGGAATCTCTGCAATTTCGAGATTTCGCTTACGAGATAGGTGCCCGTGTCGGAACTACCTGCGGGTGATTGGCCCACGCCTCAGGATTAGCCTGACCATTTTCAACGCCGTCGCTCAAAGGCGTCGTTCCGTTCCCCGCTAGGCCAAGCCGTTCGACGGCGGCGGTGCGATCGGGCGGTGGGCCCATCCCGGGCGTATCGCCCAAGCAGCCGCCAGCGCACGGCCCGCATTGCCGCAAATCGAACAATCTATAAAATCCGCCAAAGCAGTGCCATGCGACTACCGTGTCTTGACGCACCATATTTAAGACGCGATGCGATTGGTCATGGTTAGCACTTTCGAACGGCTGCGCGACGACGACACGCTCCGGTTGTTCGACTCTGATCGTGACGGACATTCCCACGGCGGCCAATTGCACGGTTCCGGCACCTATACCGCGCAGGGCTGGCTGGAAGTGGGCGAGGCGATCACGGGTTCGCGGGAAGGCGTGCGCCCAAAAGAGCGGTACCGCACGGCTGAACCGCAATGACATCGTCTGCCGCCCGTCTCCAGCCCGGCACGGTCGACCGATCAGGCTGGAAGCGCACGCGCAGCTATCTGATGCGCCATTATGGCTGGATACTGTTTTTGGGCACGTTTGTGCTGCCGACGGTGGCGGCGGCACTCTATTACGGGCTGATCGTCTCCGATCGGTACGTTTCCGAAAGCCGCTTCCTCGTGCGCAGCGTCGACAAGCCGGCGTCCGAGGGCATCTCTGCCTATTTGCGCGACTTCGGCATCGCGCGTGCCAATGACGATGCCTATGCGATCCAGGAGTATCTCTATTCGCGCGACGCCATGAAAGCGGTAATGCGCAAGGTCGATCTTCGTGCCGTTTATGCCCGCGCCGACGCCGATCCGCTCACGCGCTATAACCCGTGGGGTCGCGATACCGACGAGGCGTTCTATCGATACTTCAAGCGACAGCTGACCGTGGCAAAGGACGATGAGACCGGGATCACCACGGTCAGTGTCAGCGCCTATCGCGCGGCGGATGCGAAGGCGATCATGGATGCGCTGGTCGCGCTCAGCGAGGCGCAGATCAACATCCTGAATGTACGCGCCCGCCGCGATACGCTGGGCCAGGCCCAGCAGACGCTCGCGCAGGCCGAAACCGGGCTGACCAATGCGACACGTGCCCTGACGCAATATCGCAATGCCTCGGAAAGCGTCGATCCGATGAAAAGTGCCGACGCCGCAGTCGACCGCGGTGCCACGCTCGATCAGTCGTTGGCGACGCTGCAGGTCAATCTGCGGACGATGCTGGCCAAGGCCCCCAACAACCCCGCCATCCCGGCCGTACGGGAGCGCATTGCCGCGCTGACACGCCAGATCGCCCAACAGCGGGGCGCCCTGACCGGCGGAAGCGACGGCTTGTCCGCAAAGCTCGGCAATTATGAGGACTTGAAGGTCAGGCAGGACTTGGCCGCAAAGATTTATGAAACCGCCCAGGCGCAGATGGAAACCGCGCGGCAGGAGGCAATCCGGCAGCAAATCTACATCGGCACCATCGTGCGCCCCAATTTGCCCGACGAAGCGATCGAGCCGCGGCGGTGGCGCTATTTCTTCACCGTCGCACTGTTGAGCTGCTGGACTTTCCTGATGCTGTACTTGCTGGCGTCAGGCAGCCGCGAGCATCTGAACCTTGACTGAGGCAGACCATGCGCAGCTATCTTGAGAGCATCGCACTCAAGCGGCGGGTTATCAACGCGCTGTTCATTCGGGAATTGATGGCGCGGTTCGGGCACAGCAATGTCGGCTTTCTGTGGCAGGTGCTGGAGCCGTTGGTACTGACGCTGGGCGTGGTCGCTTCTTGGTCGCTGATCTACGGCGAGCGCAACCACGGGGTGCGCGTGGTCCCGCTCGTGCTGACCGGATATACGCTCCTGACGCTGTGGCGTCACATGACGACGCGCCTGACCAACAGCTTCCGCCAGACATCCGGGCTGCTGTTCCACCGCGTGGTGAAGCCGATCGACATTCTGATCGCGCGCGGCCTGCTCGAATCGGTGGGGATGCTGATGGCGTTTTTCGCGGCCTATATTCCGTTGGTATTGCTGGGCTTTATCGAGCCTGTGAACGATTATCTGGTGCTGCTCGGGGCCTGGACGCTGATGTGCTTCCTCACCTTCGGGGAGGCCTTGATCATCACCGGCGTGACGTCGATGTCCGAGACGCTCGAACGCTTCGTGCAGCCTGTCATGTATTTGATCCTGCCGCTGACCGGCGTGTTCTACATGGTCTTTTGGCTGCCGCCTGCGGCGCGTCAGGTGGTATTATACTCGCCGCTGGTCCATGCGTCCGAAATGCTTCGCGCCGGGATGTTCGGTCAGGCGATTCCGACGTTCTGGGATCCGTGGTACCTCCTGTTATGGGGCATTGCCGCCAATGCGTTTGGCTGGGTCCTGGTGCTAAAAGCCCAAAAACACATCGAGATGGAATAGCGTGATGGCCAGCCCCGATGCTGCCCGCGGGCTGGTGCGGCTCGACGCGGAACCCGCGCCGGATGCGCCGGCCGATGACATCACCACGCCCTTCCGGCGGCTACGGCGCTGGCTGATCGCGCTTGTTTTCGTCGTCCCGGTGTTGGCTTCGGCGCTGTACAATTTCGTCATCGCGACGCCGCGCTATGCCTCGGAGATCGCTTTTGTGGTCCGCTCCAGCCAGAAGCCGCACGACCGGCTCAGCATCGTCAGTCTCGGCCAGGGCGGCGGGATAAGCACCTCTGACGACAGCGAAGCGGTGACTGCCTATCTGAAGTCGCGCGACATGCTCGATACGATCAACCGCGACGGCCTGGTGACGCGGGTTTTCGCGCGCCGCGGGCTGGACCCGATGGCGGCCTTCCCATCGCTGCTGGCGGGCGACAGCCGGGAGGATTTTTACCGGCATTTCCAGGCCTATGTGCATTCCGACTTCGATCGTGCCACCGACATCATTCATGTCCGGGTGCAATCCTTCACTGCGGTCGAGGCACGCGAGATCGCCCGGCGCCTGCTCGATGCCTCGGAACGCATGGTCAATCGCCTGAACCAACGGGCGCAGGCCAATATCATCAGCGGGGCGGAGCGCGACATGGCCGATGCTTCGGCCCAGGTTGCGAGCGTGCTCGCGCGCATGAACGCCGTGCGCAGCCGCAACCGGATCATCGAGCCGGGGCTCGACGCCGGGGCCTCGATCAAGCTCCAATCGGGCACCGCGGCCCAACTCGCGCAGGTCGAGGTGCAGTTGAATCAAACGCTGCGCTCCGCCCCGCGAAGCCCGCTGATCGGGCAATTGCAGTCCCGCCGAAGCGCCTTGCGAAACCAGCTCGCCCGCCAGATTGGCGCGACGGCGGGCGGCAATGGGTCGCTCGCGAACCGGCTGAACGACTATGAAGCCTTGGTCGCGCGACGCGAGATCGCCGAAAAGCAGTTGATGGCGGCCAGCTTCCAGCTCGTCAACGCGCGTGACAGCGCCAGTCGTCAACAGCTTTATCTCGAACAAATTGCGCGACCCAATCTCCCCGATGAGGCGCGCTACCCCCGCAGCTGGCTTAACCTGCTCTTGACCGTGCTGATATGCAGTGGCCTGTTGTGGATCATCGTATCGCTGGCCGAGTTGGTATTCGACGATGAATGAGATGGCCTTCCCACCCGGTGCGAAGCGGCTGGCACGGGTTGACGCCCTGCCCGCTGCACACGCCGGACCGCGGGTCGCCGCCGCTGGCCTTTGCAAAACCTACCATACCCCCACCGGCCCCAAACAGGTGCTGACCGACATCAGCTTTTCCCTCGGTCGCGGTCAAAAGATGGCGGTGCTCGGGCGCAACGGCGCCGGCAAATCGACTCTGGTCAAAATCGTCGGCGGCGTCGAACGGCCGAGCCGAGGCACGATCCGGTGCGGCATGTCGATGTCCTGGCCGCTGGCGTTCGGCGGCGGCTTCGAAGTGGCGATGACCGGGCTCGACAATATCCGCTTCATTGCCCGGCTGTACGACCGGCCGATCCGCGAGACGATCGAGCGT
>JAIXZV010000009.1 GCA_027489365.1 Sphingomonadales bacterium | reverse complement strand
CGACCAGGGTGGGGAGCGGGTTCGCCGGTTTGAACCCCAACCCTACATCCGCTAAGGCCCGCGCTCGCTTTACACGACCGGACAGCCCATGACCCTTTATACCCGTTTCGCCGCGCATCTCGATGCGGCGCTCGATGCGCTCGTTGCCGCTGGCGACCTGCCCGCCGACCTCACCCGCGCGAACATCACGGTCGAGCCGCCGCGCGACGTGACGCATGGCGATCTGGCGACCAACGCCGCGATGGTGCTGGCCAAGCCTGCGGGCGCCAATCCGCGCGCTTTGGCGGAAAAGATCGCGGCTGCCTTGCAGGGGCTCGACGAAGTGGCGAGCGTTTCGGTCGCGGGGCCGGGGTTCATCAATCTGTTCCTGACCGACGACACGTGGCGCGCCGAACTGTCGGCGATCCGCGATGCGGGCGACGATTACGGACGTTCGAAGCGTGGTGCTGGCACGACGGTGAACATCGAATATGTCTCCGCCAACCCGACGGGTCCGATGCACATGGGGCATTGCCGTGGCGCGGTGGTCGGCGATGCGCTGGCCGCCCTGCTGGAGTTTTCCGGGCATAAGGTGATCCGAGAATATTATGTCAACGACGCGGGCGGCCAAGTCGATGTGCTCGCGCGCTCGGTGCATCTGCGCTACCGCGAGGCGCTCGGCGCGACGGTGGAAATCCCCGAGGGGCTGTATCCGGGCGATTATCTGATCCCGGTCGGGCAGGCGCTCGCCGCCGAGTTCGGTGACACATATGCCGATGCGCCGGAGAGCGAATGGCTGGTGCTGTTCCGCACCAAGGCGGTCGCGGCGATGCTGGTGCTGATCAAGGACGATCTGGCGCTGCTCGGCATCCACCATGATCTGTTCTCGTCCGAGGCGGAATTGCAGGCGGCGGGCAAGCCCGAGGCGGCCGAGCACGATCTCCGCGCGCGGGGGCTGATCTATGACGGCTTGCTTGAGGCGCCCAAGGGGCAAGAGTTGGAGGATTGGGAGCCGGTTGTGCTGCCACTCTTCCGCTCGACGCAGTTTGGCGATGACCAGGACCGACCGATCAAGAAATCGAACGGGCAATGGACCTATTTCGGGGCCGATCTCGCGTACCATTACCAGAAGGCGCAGAGCGCCGACGCGCTGATCGACATCTGGGGTGCGGATCATGCCGGGACGGTCAAGCGGATCGTCGCGGCGGTGGCGGCGCTGACCGGGGGGAAGACGCGCTTCGACGTCAAGCTGGTGCAGATGGTGCGGCTGATGCGCAATGGCGAGCCGATCAAGATGTCGAAGCGCGCGGGCAATTTCGTGACGCTCGCCGATGTCGTGCGCGAAGTCGGCAAGGACGTGGTGCGCTTCACGATGCTGACGCGCAAATCCGATGCGCAGATGGATTTCGATTTCGCCAAGGTGGTCGAGGCGTCGAAGGACAATCCGGTGTTCTACGTCAATTATGCGCACGCGCGCGTGGCGTCGCTGCACCGGCGCGCGGCGGAGGCGGGAATCGTGTGCGACGGAGTCGACCTGTCCCAGCTTGATACGGAGGATCTGGCGCTGGTGAAGCTGGCGGCGCAGTTCCCGAGGATCGTGGACACTGCGGCGGCGGCGCGCGAGCCGCACCGAATTGCCTTCTATCTCTATGATTTGGCGGCTTCGCTCCATGCTTTGTGGAACGTCGGTAATGACCGCCCCGACCGGCGTTTCCTGTTGCCTGACAACCCGGAGATGACCTGTGCACGGCTGTTCTTGGCGGATGCGCTCGCGCAGATTATCCGTAATGGTTTGAGCATCATGGGCGTCGAAGCGGCCCAGGAGATGAAGTGATGTCGACCGGCGAATATGAAATGCGCGACGAAGATCGCCTTCCCTGGCTGGAAACGGTCGAGGACGATTATGACGACGGCCCGTCGATCGTGCGTATCGTGCTGCTGGTCCTGCTGGCGCTGGCGATCGTCGCGGCGGCGATCTTCGGCTATCAATATCTCAAGAAGCATCAGGGGGTTGACGGCAATGGCGCGCTGATCACCGCGCAGGACGGCGATTACAAGGTCAAGCCCGACGATCCCGGCGGCATGAAGGTGGAAGGCGAGGGCGACACCGCGATCGCCACCAGCGACGGCGCGGGGATGGGCAATGCCGCGATCGATCTGAAGACCGGACCCGAAGCGCCGATCGCGGGCAAGAAGGTGGCACCGGCAAAGGTCGATGGCGGGGCGAGCAAGGTCGTGGCGGCGATTCCGTCGGCTGCGGCTGCGGCATCGGGTGGCGCGCTGGTGCAATTGGGGTCGTTCAGCAGCGAGAGCGAGGCCAATGCGACCTGGGCGACGATCTCGAAGAAATATGCCTATCTCGCGCCGATGGGGAAATCGGTGCAGGCGGCGCAGGTGAACGGCCAGACTGTCTACCGGCTGCGCGTCAATGCTGGCGGTGCGGGTGCTGCGACGAGCCTCTGCGCGAAGCTCGCGGCGGCCGGGCAGGCGTGCTTCGTGCCGCGGTCTTAAGCGTTTCAGCGAGCAACCGGTGTGTCATCCCCGAGAAAGCGGGGACCCAGCACCTGCCGCCCGAGCTGGGTCCCCGCTTTCGCGGGGATGACAAGAATGGAGCGGTGGGTGGCAGCGGCGGGCATCGCATTGTAAGCGGCACGCATGAAGCCCGTCATCTTCGGCCTGTCCGGCCTGACCCTTACCCTTGAAGAGACCGCGTTCTTCGCTGCGGTCGAACCAGCCGGGTACATCCTGTTCAAACGCAACATCGAGAACCGCGCGCAAGTGCGTGCGCTGACCGACAGCCTGCGCGCGCTGTCGGGGCGTGCCGATGTGCCGATCCTGATCGACCAGGAGGGCGGGCGCGTTGCGCGGATGGGGCCGCCGGAATGGCCCGCTTTCCCAGGCGGTCCCGCCTTCGATGCGCTGTACGAGATCGCGCCGATCTCCGCGATCGAGGCGGCGCGCGCCAATGCCGAGGCGATCGCGCTGATGCTGGCCGAGGTCGGGATCAACGTCGATTGCCTGCCGCTGCTCGACGTGGCGCAGCCCGACACGACCGAGGCGGTCTCGATCCGCACGCTCGGGTCAGAACCACTGCGCGTCGCGGCGATGGGGCGGGCGATCGTCGATGGTCTGCGCCGTGGCGGCGTGGTCGGTGTGGTCAAGCATATGCCGGGGCATGGCCGGGCGAAGGTCGACACGCATTATCATTTGCCGACGGTGACGGCGTCCGACGCGGAGCTCGAAATCGATCTGCAGCCCTTCGCCAGCCTGAAGGACGCGCCGATGGGGATGACCTCGCACATCGTGTTCGACGCCTGGGACAAGGAGCGCCCCGCAACGCTGTCGCCCGCGGTGATCGAGCAGATCATCCGCCAGCGGATCGGCTTCGACGGGCTGCTGATGACCGACGATATCGACATGAAGGCGTTGTCGGGCAGCGCAGGCGACAAGGCGGCGGGCGCGATTGCCGCAGGGTGCGATCTGGTGCTCGATTGCTGGGGCCGGATGGACGAGATGGCCGATATTGCCGACCGGCTCGACGAGATGTCGGCGGTGTCGCGTGCGCGGCTGGAGCGGGCGATGGCGACGGTTGCGGGCGCGCACGCCGGGGGCGATGTCGCGGCGCTGATCGCGAAGCGGGATGCGTTGCTGGGGCTGGTGTGAGGGATGGTCGCCTCAGTCGTCACCCCAGCGAAAGCTGGGGTCTCTGGGCGGCGGAGCGTCGCGCACTCCCCCACGAGACCCCAGCTTTCGCTGGGGTGACGGTTGGGTGTAGGGTGGCCGCGTGACCGAAAGCCCCGAAACCCTCACGATCGATCTCGATGGCTGGGAAGGGCCGCTCGATCTGCTGCTGGCGCTCGCGCGGAGCCAGAAGGTCGATCTCAAGGCGATTTCGATCCTGGCGCTGGTCGATCAATATCTCGGCTTCATCGAGCGCGCGCGGACGCTGAAACTGGAGGTCGCGGCGGATTACCTCGTGATGGCGGCGTGGCTGGCGTACCTTAAATCCGGCCTGCTGCTGCCGCGCGACCCCGAAATCGAGCCGAGCCCCGAGGAGCTTGCGTTGCGGCTGCAACTGCGGCTTGAGCGGTTGAACGCGATGCGCGAGGCGGGCGCACGGCTGATCGCGCGCGATCGGATGGGCCGCGACGTGTTTCCGCGTGGGAGCCCGGAGGGTCTGCGCACGCAGCGCAAGGCGGTGTGGCAGGCCGAAATCTATGATCTGATCGCGGCGTACGGCGTCATCACCGCGCGCACTCGGCCGGTGATGCACGTCGTCGCGCACCGCGCGGTGATGACGCTGGAGGCGGCAATCGAACGCGTCTCGCGGTTGATCGGCACGACGGTCGATTGGGATGTGATCGAACACTTCCTGCCCGAATCGGCGACCGGCGCGTTCCGCAAATCGGCGCTGGCGTCGAGCTTCGTCGCGGCGCTGGAACTGGCGCGGCAGGGCAAGGTGGAGTTGCGGCAGAAATCGCCTTTCGCGCCGTTGTATCTCAGGGCGCCGGCATGACCCCGCCCGACGACATCACCCGCGCGGTCGAGGCGGTGCTGTTCGCGGCGACCGAGCCGATGACTGCGGACGCGATTCGCGCGCATCTGAACGGGGCGGACGTGCGCGGCGCGCTGGCGGCGTTGCAGGCCGACTATGCCGGGCGCGGGATCGAACTGGTTAAGCGCGGCGAGCGCTGGCATTTCCAGACTGCGGCCGACATGGCCCATCTGCTGCGGCGCGAGCATGAGGAAGCGCGCAAGCTGAGCCGCGCCGGGATCGAGACGCTGGCGATCATCGCCTATCACGAACCCGCGACTCGCGCCGAAATCGAAGCGATTCGCGGCGTCGGCATCTCAAAGGGCACGCTGGACGTATTGATGGAAGCCGGGTGGATTCGCCCGGCCGGACGGCGTGAGGTGCCGGGGCGGCCGTTGCTGTACGCGACGACGCCCGAGTTTCTCGCGCATTTCGGGCTGGCGAGCAGGCGCGATCTGCCCGGGATCGACGATCTGCGGGCGGCGGGGTTGCTCGATCCGGTCGATCTCGCGTTCGAGCGGACCGATTGGGACACCGAAGCCGCGGACAATGATGACGCGGAGGTGGAAGTCTCCGCGGAGAACGACTAGATAGACCCATCATCAGGAGATTTCGTAATGGGTACCTTCGGCCTGACGCACTGGCTCATTCTGGGCGTGGTGCTCATTCTCGCATTTGGTGGTGGTCGCTTTTCAAGCATGATGGGCGATGTCGCCAAGGGCATCAAATCGTTCAAAAAAGGCATGGCCGAGGACGACGAGCCGCATCGCGAGCCGAGCCGGATCGACGCGAAGGCAGCGGCGGAACCGGTGTTCGACCGCGACGGTAACCGTATCCGCGACCGCGAAATCTGATCCGCGCGCGATAAGGCACCGCCATGTTCGACGTCGCATCCTCCGAGGTGATCCTGCTCGGGGTGGTGGCCCTGTTGGTCATCCCGCCGAAGGATTTGCCCAAGGCGATGCGCGTGGCCGGGCATTGGATCGGCAAGGTGCGCGGCATCGCCAATCAGTTCCGTTCGGGCTTCGATACGATGCTCCGCGAATCGGAACTGCAGGAAATGGAAAAGAAATGGGCGGCGGAGAATGCGCGGATCATGCGCGAACACCCGCCCGAGCCGGTCCAGATGCTGCCGATGGCGGGTCCGCCCGAGGAAGCACATGGAGCGGAAGATGACGGCGAGGCCGCGCCGGTGCTGACCGATCCGCCGGTGATGACCACGCCCGCACCGGCCGAGGCTGATGCACCGCGTCCCGCGACCGGGGCACAGGCGTGAACGCGCCGATCGACGAACTCGACGCCAGCCGTGCGCCGTTGCTCGATCATCTGATCGAGCTGCGCAAACGCCTGTTCTTCTGCATCGCCTCGGTCCTGATCACGCTGATCGGTACCTATTTCTATTCGCGCGAGATTTTCACGGTGCTGGTGCATCCGCTGCTCGAAGCCGGGCAGAAACGGATCGTGACGATCGGCGTGTTCGACGGCTTTTTCGTGCAGTTGAAAGTGGCGCTGTTCGCCGCGCTGATGATTTCCTTCCCGATCATCGCCAACCAGTTGTGGGGCTTCGTCTCGCCGGGCCTGTACCGCAAGGAAAAGCGCGCGCTGCTGCCGTTTCTGTTCGCAACGCCGGTGCTGTTCACGATCGGCGCGCTGATGGCGTATTTCATCGCGATCCCGTCGGCGCTCAAATTCTTCCTGAGTTTCCAGGGCAGCCTGGGTGGCGTCGAGCAGGAGGCGCTGACCTCGGTCGCGAGCTATCTCGATTTCGTGATGCAGTTTCTGTTCGCGTTCGGCATCGCGTTCCTGCTGCCGATCCTGCTGATGCTGGTTGAGCGCGCCGGGCTTGTCAGCCGCAAGCAGCTCGTCGCTGGACGGCGCTATGCGATCGTCGGGTGCTTCGCGGTCGCGCTGGTGCTGGCGCCACCCGATGCCGGGTCGATGATCATGCTCGCGATCCCGCTCGTCGCGCTCTATGAAATCGCGTTGATCGCGATCTGGTTCACCGAGCGCAAGCGCGTCTCCAGCGAGAGCACCGAACTGGCCGAACGCTGATACGAAAAGAGCCGCCCCCACGACGTGGGAGCGGCTCCGTTCGATCGGGACGGCGAGAATTACTTCGCGCTGTCGGCGGTCTTGGCGACGGTGTCACCCGCCGACTTCACGTCCTTGCCGACGCCTTCGACCGTGTTGCAGGCCGCCACCAGCAGCGTCGCGGTCGCGAGGGCGAGCAGTGTGATCTTGCGCATCGAATATCTCCTGAAAAGGTCGCGCCGACCGAACCGGTGCGCGCCAAGCGTCAAATGCGCCAGCGACCGCTTCGTTCCACCGGTGCGGGTGGGACGGTTCAAATCGACGATGCTGGAAAAAATTTGGACCCGATCGCGCCACCGGGGGGGGGAGGGGGAGGCGCGACCGGGTCCATGTTCTGGATAGCGAGAGCGGGGGGGCATAAATTCGCTATCCGAAGAATAAAACGGTCTTCGCGGTTTGCGGTTCCCAAAAAAATGCAATTTTCTGCGAAATTTTTTATCGCGGTTTTTCAATCGCATCCGGTGACGGCGACGGAAATTTCATACGCGCCGACCAAGGGATCGTAGTGTAATTTCGATCGCAATTGCCGCGATAGGCCTTCGATCACGCGACCATAGCGTTCCGCCACCAGCGTGCGCATCCGATCATCGTCGATCAGCGCCGGTGAATTGACCCGCAGCACCGCGCGGGCGGGATCTTCGCCGGGACTGACCGAGAGGCGGATTTGCGCGACCGGGTTCACGGTCATCGCCAGTTCGACGATTTCGGTGATCAGGAAGGCGATCGCGATGGCGACATCCTGATTGACCAGGAACGGCGTCACGTCGATCGTGATGCCGATCGGCGCATCCTCAGGCGCGGTCGCGCGGATGTTCGAGGCGAGTTCACCGAGCACCGAGCGCAGCGACAGGCCGCGATTTTCCTCGAGTTCGGCAAAATGGTTGCGATGCACCACCGCGAGCGCATCGACGCGCCGCTGGATCGAGGCATAGGCGTTGGTCGCCTCGACGCTGCGCGCGGCGCGGGCGTGGAAATTGATCAGGCTGGAGATGACCTGCAGATTGTTCTTCACGCGGTGGTGCACTTCGCGCGTCAGCTTGGTCTGGCGCACCAATCCCTCGGCCAAGCCCGCTTCATGTGCCGCCACGGTGCGGGTGATGGCTCGGAAGGTTTCGCCCAGATCGCGGATCTCCAGCGCGGGCAGGGTGCGCATCGTGCCGAGATCGACTTCCTCGCCCGGCACGAAATGCGCGACGCTGGTGCGGAGTTGCCGTAGCGGACGGATCAACAGGCGATCGACCACGAACCAGCCGATCCCCGCGGCGGCGGCCCACATGATGATCGGCAGGATCAGCGCGATCAGCACCGGGGATGTCAGCGGCAAGCTGCGCGCGCGGGTCGTCAGCACGATGTCGCCGACGCCGATCGGCATATTGAGCGTGGAACGGCGTTCGAGCGGTCCGCCCGCCGGCAGCGCGGTGAGCATCAGCACGTCGTCGTCGAGCGTGAGCTTCGCTTCATAGGGCTGCGCGACGCTGCTCGGCGTGGCGGTCTGCGCCAGTACGGTCGATGGAAAGAAGGCGGCGGCGCGTGTTCGCCCGCTGCTGCTGACCGTCGCGAGCGTCAGGCCGCGCTCGGGATAGAGCCGTGCCACGATCGGCGCATCGCTGCGGGTTGGCGCAGGGGCGACGCCGGGCGGCAGCGGCTGCCCGCAAATCACGCCCCCGCGCGCGTCGGTGATGGAAAAGCGCGTGCCGGCTGCGGCTTGCGGCGCGAAGACGCCTTGCGCGCGGGCACAGCTCGGTGCGTCGGCGGGATCGGCCTCCAGCGCGTTGAGCGCGACGCGCAGCGCGGTCATGTCGCCGACGAGTTCGATCGCCAGCTTGCGCGCGCTTTCGGTGGTGGTGAGGCGCATTTGCGCGCGGGTAGCGTCGTCAGCCATCGCGGCGGTGCGCAGCGTCGCGAAAAAAGCGATGATGGCGAGCGGCAAAAGCGCGGCGCTGAGAATCAGGAAAACCTTGGCCCCGGTCGGTACGCTACCGAATCGATCGAGCAACGCGCGTGCGGCGGTGGGATCGCCGACTGTCTCGTTCATCGCAGAGTCAGTCTAGCTTGCCGAGCAGATCCAGCATTTCCGGGGGAATCGCTTCCTCCACGGTGCGTTGATACACCGTGCGCAGCGCCGCCCCCATGTCGCGGTCCTTGCCCTGAGCCTTCGCGCCTGCATCGGCGGTACGTGCCGTGCTCGGCTTTTTCGAAGAGTCGTCGCCCGAACGCAATGCCGTCCCCCTGAATATCCGAAAACGCCGGATAGAGTTAATATGCCGCCGTAACAACCGCCATCTTGGCGTCGATACGAACGATGTGCATCGCGGGAGTTGGTGCCGCGATTGAACGATGAAACCAAATAGCGCTTCGTTGGTTCCACGTCCGATGCGAAATTAGGTTCCGACGCGTTCGGGGCACATAAACGCGTTGCATAAGCGGGGGGCCGCTTCCACAAGGTCCCTCAATTCATACCCAAGGGAGACCCCGACAGTCATGTCGCTAGGACAGCAACTTGCCCCCCATCTTCCGTTTCTGCGCCGCTATGGTCGCGCCTTGACCGGGAGCCAGTCGCACGGTGACCGCTATGTACGCGCGACGCTTGAAGCGATCGTCGCGGCCCCGGAGGAATTCCCGCGCGATGTCGATCCCCGCCTGGGGCTGTACCGCACGTTTCACGCGATCTGGAACTCGACCAATTATGACGAGACGCCCGAGACGATGAGCGCGAGCGAGGAAGACGGCCAGGAATCGATCGCGCGTGCCCGGCTGGCGCGGATGACGCCGCTGTCGCGCCAGGCGCTGCTGCTGACTGCGATGGAAGGCTTCACGCCTGAGGACGCCGGCTATCTGATCGACGTGGACGTGCCCGAAGTCGACACGCTGGTCGCCGAAGCGCTGGCCGAAATCGAGCAGCAGACCCGCGCGCGCGTGCTAATCATCGAGGATGAGCCGATCATCGCGATGGACATCGAAACGATCGTTCGCGATCTGGGCCATGACGTGACCGGCGTTGCCGTGACGCGCGACGAAGCCGTGGCGCTGGCGATGGAGGATCGTCCCGGTCTGGTGCTGGCCGACATTCAACTGGCCGATGACAGTTCGGGGATCGACGCGGTCAAGGACATCCTGGCGCAGTTCGACGTGCCGGTGATTTTTATCACCGCGTTCCCGGAGCGTCTGCTGACCGGCGAGCGGCCCGAGCCGACCTTCCTGATCACTAAGCCGTTCCAGCGCTCCACCGTCAAAGCGGCGATCGCGCAGGCCTTGTTCTTCGACCAGGCGACCGTTCCTCAAGTTTGAGGGAACCCATTCGTGCCTCCGGGGGTTGGGTTCCATACGATACGGAACGACAACGATACCGAACCTCCGGGGGCAGTCATGGCTGACGAAAAGCAAATCCACGTCTCAACCGAAGAAGCGCGCAGCGGCGAGACGCCGCGCGTAACGCTCTACGTGCTCGGCATTTCGCTGGCGCTGGTTGTCGTGCTGTTTGCGGCGTTGCTGATCTTCTTTCAGCGCTGATCGTAGCCATCTTTAGAATGTTGGACTTGGCCGTTCGCCGCGCTCTTGTCCGTGATGCCTTAATGCGAGACCGGATTTCATGAGCGACGCTTTTGATCACGATGAAGACGAGGCTGCGCCCGAGGTCGTCGAGCATGTTTCGCTCTCCGATCCCGAATTCAAGGCGCAATTGGCGCAAGTGATCCCGCATCTCCGCGCGTTCGGTCGCTCGCTGTCGGGCAATCGCGATCTGGCGGACGATCTGGTGCAGGAAACGCTGATGAAGGCGTGGGCGGCGCGATTGCGCTTT
>JAIXZV010000276.1 GCA_027489365.1 Sphingomonadales bacterium | reverse complement strand
GCCGGAATCCGGTGCCCCCACCAAAGCTGGCGCGAGACACACCAAGGCTGGGTATTCTCCATCCAGTTGAAGAACGTCTTCTCCCAGCTCTTCGGCACGATCTCGATCGCGCCCGAGCGCACCGCCTCGATCGCCGGTTTCGCCAAGGTTGCCGCATCGACATACCATTGGTCGGTCAGCCACGGCTCGATCACCACGCCCGAGCGATCGCCATAGGGCGTCTGGATCGTGCGCGGTTCGGCGTCGTGCTCTTCGCCGTCCTTGTCGATGTGCGGGATCAGGAAGCCCTCGGCCTTCAACTGCGCGACCACGGCCTTGCGCGCGTCCGCGGTGCTCAGCCCGAGGTAAGCGTCAGGAATCAGCCCGTCCGAAACCTGCACGACCTGCGCCTTGGCGTCGAGCATGTTAAGCATCGCGCCTGCCGCGATGCCAGCCCGCTTGCCGACTTCGAAGTCGTTGAAATCATGCCCCGGCGTGATCTTGACCGCGCCCGAGCCAAGCTCGGGATCGGCATGGTCGTCGGTGATGATCGGGATCAGGCGACCCGTGATCGGCAGCTTGATCTGCTTGCCGACGAGATGCGTATACCGCTCATCCGACGCGTTCACCGCCACCGCCATATCGGCGAGCATCGTCTCGGGCCGCGTCGTCGCGACTTCGATGAAGCCTGAGCCGTCCGCCAGCGGATAGCGCAAATGCCAGAAGCTGCCCTTGATCTCGCGCGTCTCGACCTCGAGGTCGCTGATCGCGGTGCCGAGGCCGGGGTCCCAATTCACCAGCCTTTTGTCGCGGTAGATCAGGCCCTCTTTGTGCAGGTCGACGAACACCTTGAGGACGGCCTTGCTGAAGCCCTCATCCATCGTGAAGCGTTCGTTCGCCCAATCCATCGAGCAACCGAGGCGGCGGAGTTGCTGGGTGATTTCCCCGCCGCTCTCTTCCTTCCATTCCCAAACCTTGGAGATAAAGTCTTCGCGGCTGAAATCGGTGCGCTTCTGCGGTGGGTTCAGCGCCCCCATCTGCCGCTCGACCACCATTTGCGTGGCGATGCCGGCGTGGTCGGTGCCGACCACCCACAAGGCATCCTTCCCCTGCAAGCGCGCGTGGCGCGTCAGAATGTCCTGCAAGGTATTGTCGAGCGCGTGCCCGATGTGGAGCGAGCCCGTCACGTTGGGCGGCGGGTTGACGATCGTCCACGGCTCGGCACCGGGGCGGTCGGGGTGGAACAGCCCCTCCGTCTCCCAATGCGCATACCAGCGCTGTTCGATTTCGGCGGGGTCGAAGGTTTTGGGAAGCTCGCTCATGGCGTCAGGCTTTAGCCACGACGCCACAAAAGAAAAGGGCGGCCCGGCCGGACCGCCCTTCTTTCGCCTCGTTGCGGGCACCTGGACGAACCCGAATTCCGTTCGGGCTGAGCTTGTCGAAGCCCTGCCCTCCTATTGCGCGCGGAGCATCAGAGGAGGGCAGCCCTTCGACAGGATCAGGGCGAGCGGGAACTGGTCAATCACACCGCGTCGTGCGGCACGGTCTTGGGGGCCTCGACCGCCTTCACCGGCTTGGGTGCCTGCTTGGCTACGCCCGCCGCATCGCAATTACCGCTGGTCTGCGACACGACCTTGGGCTCGGCGTTGCCGTACGAGGTCATCTGATAGCTTTGCGTGCAGCCGCCGTTGCTCGAACTGTACGAGGTGAACGAATAGCTAGCTCCTGCCGGTAGCGATTTCAGCGCGGCCTGGTCGATCTTTCCCTTCACCGGGGCCGCCGCCTGCAGCGCGCGGGCCTGCTGCATCATCGTCGCGGCCTGCCGATCCATCTCGGCAAAGATCCGGTCGAAATCGGCGAAGGGCGAGTCGAACAGCGCGACCGGGATCGTCCGCTCGACCGGCACGATCTCGATCTTCGGCGCGACATCGCCCTTATACAGCACGTGCGCGACCGATCCGTCGGGCAGCGCCACCTTCATCGTGTGGAGCGACGAATCGGCGGCGTAGGCCGTCCCCGCGAGGGCGCAGGCGGCCGCACCGGCCAGCGCGACTTTGGACATCAAACGCATGACATTGCCTCCTCTTCTGGCAGTGAAAGAGGCAGCAAATGTGACTCCGCGAAGCTGAACGGCAGATGAAAAATCCGCCCAGCGTTGCGCCGGTTCAGCCGCCTTTGGTGCCAGCGGTGCCGACGATCGGCTCAGCCGCGCCTGTGCCGGTATATTTCCCCATCCAGCCGAGCACCTCGCCATACCATTGGCGGCTCTCCTTGGGCTTGGTCACCCAATGGCTCCCGCCCGGAAACACCACCAGCCGCGAGGGAATATCGCGGCGTTGCAGCGCGGTGAAGGCGGCGATGCCCTGCGTATAGGGGATGCGGTAATCGCCCTCGCTGGTGATGACGAGCTGCGGCGTCTTCCATGCGGTCACGTAATTGACCGGGTTCCATTTCTCGAACGCGGCGGGGTCCTCGAAATAGGCTTTGCCGCCATGTTCCCACTCGTCGAACCAGAGTTCTTCGGTCTCGTACGCCATTGCGCGTGCATCGAACACGCCGTCATGCTGGACGATGCACTTGAAGCGCTCGGGCCAGCGCCCCTCGATCCAGTTCATCATATAGCCGCCGTAGGACGCGCCAAGCGCACAGGCATTGTCCTTGTCGAGCCAGGCGAACTTGGTCGTCGCCGCATCCAGGCCCTTTTGCAGATCCTCGAGCGGCCAACCG
>JAIXZV010000135.1 GCA_027489365.1 Sphingomonadales bacterium | reverse complement strand
GTTCCACCCGACGACTCCGCCGCCGTTATTGAAGTCCGACGAGATCGCGACATGATCGATGCCGACGCGCTTCACCGCATAATCGATCGCATCGACCAGTTCGGCGAGCGTCGCCTTGGGCTCCTTCGCGCGGATCGCGTAATAGCGTCTGGTATAGTCCGCCTGCGCGGCGACGCTCAGCACCTTTCCGGCGGTGGGCGATACGCCGAACGCGCGCTGGAGCGTCGCGATCGCCGCCCTGGTCTCGGCGCTGTCAGGGTGGAGATAAGCGCTGAACGCATTGATCGCGATCACCCCGCCCTTGGCGGCGAGTGCATCGAGCTGTCCATTGGTCAGGTTGCGGCCGGTGTCGACCAGCGCGCGCACATCCGAATGCGTTGGCCACCACCGGCGCGCGTGACAGCGCCAGCACCTGATCGAACGCCGTGTCCGAGAGTTGCGACACGTCGATCAGCACACCAAGATCGTTGAGCTTCGTGACGGACGCGCGGCCAAGCTCGGTCAGCCCGCCTTGCTCGTCGGCGCGTTCGCCACGCGCGATCGCCGGGCGGGAACTGTCGGCGAACTGGTTGTGCCCGGCATGGACGAAGCCCACGATGCGCACGCCGCGCGCATACCAGGCGTCGAACGCCGCCGGGTCGCTGCCCAACGGCCAGGCGTTGAGGATCGTCTCGACCACCGCCACCTTGCCCAGCGCGGCGGCGGCGCGGACATCGGCGGGCGACAGCGCGAGCGTCACTTTGCCCGGATTGGCGTCGATCAACCGACCTACCGCCGCAAAGCGCGCCGCGATCGACCAGCGAGCCTCGGCGTCGTTGGAAGGCGTTCGATCGCCCTGCGGGACGAACAGCGCAAGTCCGATCGCGGTCACGCCGCCTGCCTTCGCGCGGGCCAGGTCGAACTGCGACGTCGGGTCGCGCGCACCGGTCCAGTCTGGCGCTGCCGCCGATGCGGGCAGATCGACATGCGGATCGAATACGATCTGCGCAGTGGCCGGGCTCGCCGCCACGACCAGCGCCGCCGCGGCGAGAAGGAGTCCGCGCATCGCTTAGTGCTCCGTCGGTTGAGCGACCTTGCGCAGATACGGCTTCACCGTGTCCCATCCTTGCGGGAACAGTGCTTTCGCCGCCGCGTCGTCGAGCGAGGGAAGGATGATGACGTCGTCGCCATTCTTCCAGTCGGCTGGTGTCGCGACCTTGTGGTGGTCGGTCAGTTGCAGACTGTCGATTACGCGCAGGATCTCGGTGAAATTACGCCCGGTCGACGCCGGATACGTGAGCGTCAGGCGTAGCTTCTTCGCCGGGTCGATCACCAGCACCGTACGGACCGTGTTGGTGTCCGAGGCATTGGGATGGATCAGGTCGAGCAGATCGGAAACCGTGCGGTCATGGTCGGCGATCAGCGGAAAATTGAGCGGCGTGCCTTGCGTCTCGGCGATATCGCCGGCCCAGGCGTGGTGGCTTTCGACCGGGTCGACCGACAGACCGATCACCTTGACGCCGCGCGCGTCGAATTCGGGCTTGAGCCGCGCAACCGAGCCGAGCTCGGTTGTGCAGACCGGCGTAGAATCCTTGGGATGCGAGAACAAACCGACCCACGCGTCGCCCGCCCAACCATAGAAATCGATCGGCCCAAGCGTCGAATTCTGCTGGAAATTTGGCACGGTGTCGAAGATTTTGAGTGACATTGCCTAAATCCTATTCAATTGATGGGATATGATCCCGCATCGGACCTCGCACAGCCACCACCGCTTTCTTGACCGCACTAAAGCTGGCCTTCAGGCGGCGCGTGCGGAAATGCCTCGGCATGGGCTCCGGCCGCGTTCTAGGGGCGCGGCATGATCACGATCGACGCTGTTTCCAAGCGCTTCCCCGATGGCACCGCCGCGCTTGACGACGTTTCGCTCGACATCGTCCGTGGGTCGGTGTTCGGCGTCATCGGGCGCTCGGGGGCGGGCAAATCCACGCTGTTGCGGCTGATCAACGGGCTCGAACGACCGAGTGCGGGGGAGATACGCGTCGACGGTATCGCGCTGTCGGGACTCGATCGCGGCGGGCTGCGCACGCTGCGCAACCGTGTGGGAATGATCTTCCAGTCCTTCGGGTTGCTCGCCAACCGTACTGTCGCGGGCAATGTCGCGCTGCCGCTCGAGCTTGCCGGCATCGCCGCCACCGAGCGCAAAGCGCGCGTCGCCGCGCTGCTCGATCGTGTCGGTTTGCGCGAAAAGGCCGATGCCTATCCCGCGCGCCTGTCGGGTGGCCAGCGCCAGCGCGTCGGAATCGCGCGGGCACTCGCGACCCGACCCGATATCCTGCTGTGCGACGAAGCGACCAGCGCGCTCGACCCTGAGACGACGCGCGCGGTGCTTGCTTTGCTCGGCGAACTCAACCGCGAACTTGGGCTGACGATCGTGCTGATCACGCACGAAATGGCGGTCGTCCGCGCGATATGCGACCACGTCGCGGTTCTCGACCACGGGCGGCTGATCGATGCCGGGCCGGTCGATCAGGTGTTCGATACGACACGCCATGCTGCGACGCTGGCCTTGCTCGGCGAAGCGGCATGAGCGGCTGGCTCGTCAACATCGTCTGGGCCGATATCGGCCAGGCGACGCTCGATACGCTCGTAATGCTCGGCGCATCGCTCGCGCTGACGATCCTGCTCGGTGTGCCGCTCGGCGTCCTGCTGTTCCTGACCGATCGCGGTCAACTCGCGCAGAGCGGCTGGCTCAACCGGATCGTCGGAACGCTCGTCAACGTGCTGCGCTCGATCCCGTTCGTCATCCTGCTGATCGTGATGATTCCGCTGACGCTGGCGCTGGTCGGCACTTCGCTCGGTGTCGCGGGCGCGATCCCGCCGCTGGTGGTAGGGGCTGCCCCCTTTTACGCGCGGCTGGTCGAACAGGCGCTGCGCGACGTGCCGCGCGCAACGATCGAGGCAGTTCAGGCGATGGGGGCGAGCCGCTGGCAGATCGTCACGCGCGCGCTGCTACCCGAGGCCTTGCCCGGTCTCGTCGCGGGCGCGACCGTCACCGCGGTCGCCTTGGTCTCGTTCACCGCGATGGCCGGCGTGGTCGGCGCGGGCGGGCTCGGCGATCTGGCGATCCGTTATGGTTATCAACGCTTCCAGACCGACGTGATGATCGTCACCGTCGCGCTGCTGGTTTTGCTCGTTCAACTCCTCCAGCTCGGCGGCGACTGGCTCGCGCGTCGGCTGGATCATCGCTGAGGTATTTATGATCGACCGCCGCTTCCTGCTAACGCTCGCCCCCGCGCTGCTGCTCGCGGCGTGCGGCGGGGCGAAGCCTGCCGACCAGACGCATCTGTCGGTTGCCGCGACCGCTGTGCCCCATGCCGAGATCCTCGAGCAAGTGAAGCCGGTGCTGGCCAAGCAGGGCCTCACGCTCGATATCCGCGTCTTCAACGATTATGTGCAGCCCAATCTGCAAGTCGATCAGGGTCAGATCGACGGGAACTATTTCCAGACCAAACCCTATCTCGACGAATTCAATGCGTCGCGCGGGACCAAGCTGGTGCCGATCGCCGGAATCCATGTCGAGCCGCTCGGTGCCTATTCGCGCAAGTGGCAGACGATTGCGCAAGTGCCGGCAGGGGCGAGCGTCGCCATCCCGAACGAGCCGAGCAATGGCGGCCGCGCGCTGCTGCTGTTGCAGAAGGCCGGGCTGATCCGTCTGAAGGACCCCACCAATCCGCTTTCCACACTGCGCGACGTGGCGGACAATCCCAGGAAGCTGCAATTCCGCGAGCTCGAGGCGGCGACGCTGCCGCGCGTGCTGGGCGAGGTCGATCTGGCGCTCATCAACACCAATTATGCGCTCGACGCAAAACTCAATCCTTTGCGCGATGCGCTGGCGATCGAGGACAAGAATTCGCCCTACGTCAATTTCGTCGTAGGCCGCCCCGACGCGGCGCAGGACCCCCGGGTC
>JAIXZV010000406.1 GCA_027489365.1 Sphingomonadales bacterium | reverse complement strand
CCAGATCGGGACCGCTGATCCGCACCGCGACGGGTGCCTCGACCGGCGGGCCGTTCTCGAAATTGACGAGTGTCACGCGCGCATCGGGATAGCCCGCGAGCGCGGTGCGCAGGCGTTTCAACAGCTTCGGGCTTTCGCTGACATCCCATTCCTGCATCGTCACGAAGATATCGCCGTAGCGCGCCCGCTCCTCGCGCGGGAAGATGTTGTAGAAGATCTGCGGGTTGCCGCGCCCGGCATTTTCCATGACGTTGACCACCGCCGGTTCGCGCCGGAGGATCGTCGCGACCTGTTTTACCGCGCGGTCGGTCGCGGCGATCGTGCCGCCCTCCGGTGCTTCCACCCGGACGATGAAATAGGGCGTTTCCGCCGCCGGGAACAGGCTGAAGCCCAGCACCGGCACCAGCGCAAAAGCCCCGACGCACAGCGCCATCGCCCCCCAGAACCATGTCCGCGGCCGATCGAGCGCGCGGTGCAGGATCGGCGCGTAGACGCGGTGGATCCCCGCCATGATCCCGCGCAGCAACGCATTGCCCTCCCCCGTATGCGGGCGCAGCAGCTTGCTCGCGACGAACGGGATGATCGTCAGCGACACGAGCAAAGAACTCGCCACCGTGACCAGCACCGCCATCGGCAGGCCGCGCACGAAATCGCCCGATCCTTCCGGCAGGAAGGTGAGCGGCAGGAACGCGAACAGCAGCACGCCGGTTGCCCCCATAACCGCCGCGGTAATCTCATTGGTGCCCTTGATCGCGGCATCGGTCGGCGTGTCGCCATCACGGATGTGTCGTTCGATATTCTCGGTCACCACGATCGAATCATCGACCAGCAAGCCCAGCGACAGGATGAACCCCGAAATGCTGATCTGATTGAGCGAATAGCCGAGCAGCGCCAGCATCAACACGCCCATCGCCAGGCTCAAAGGAATCGAGATTGCCACGATCAGTGACGGGCGGAACCCGAGCGGCAGGATCGTGACCAGCACCAGCGCCAGCGCGATCGCGAAGTCGCGCGCGAGCTGCGCCAGTTTGCGCTGGATGTCGTTGCTTTGGTCGAACCCGATTTCGAGCTTCACATCCGGCGGCAATTGCGCGCGGATCCTCCCGATCGCCGCGACGAGATTGTTGCGCAACGTGCCCGCATCGGCCTCGTCCTTCTGCCGCACCGTGACGAACAAGGCGCGGTGGCCGTTGAAGCGCGCGATATGGGTCTGTTCGGCCTCACTCCACTCCACGGTCGCGATATCGCCGACGCGCACCAGCCGCCCGTCACCCGCGCGCACCGGCACCGCACGGATCGCCTCGACGTCGCGATACGCCCCGCCCGCATCGAGATTGTAGCGCCGCCCCGCCGCATTCACCGTCCCGGCAGGCAGATCGACCCCGCCCTGCTGGATCGCATTGGCGACGGCGGCGGCGGGAATGCGTGCCTCGGCCAGCCGCCCCGAATCGATCGCGACGCGCACCTCGGGGCTGGCCGCGCCATCGATGGTGGTTGAACGGACGCCGGGAACGACGTTCAGCCGGTCGCGAATGTCGTCGGCGAACTTCGCCATCCGCCGCCAGCTCGCCGTGTCGCTGACGAGCGCGAACTGCAGCACCCCCGCCTCGGTCGTGCGCGGGCGGCGGAAGGCGATGCGCTGGATGCCTTGCGGCAACCGGTCGCGCACCGACCCGACTTCGCGCACCACGCGATCGAGCGACTGTTCGGCATCGGTGCCATGTTCGAAATTGACCGAGATGACGGCGGTGCCATCGGTGCTGGTCGACCGGATCTCATCGATATTGTCGAGGCCCTGGAGCACGTCCTCAAGCGGCTTGGCGACCGTCTCCTCCATGTCGGCGGCGTCCGCACCGGGCAGGATCACCGTCACCACCACGGTCGGGATCGGGAAGTGCGGATCGACCGAGCGCGGGATCGTCAGGAATGCCGACACGCCGAGCAGCGCGAGCAGCAGGAAGGCGACGAGCGTCACCTGCCAGCGTCGCACCGCAAAGGCGGTGAGGTTCATTGCGCGGGGCCGACCGGCGCGATCTTCATGCCGTCGGTCAAGCGATCGACCCGCGACAAAGCGACCCACTCGCCGGGTTTCAGGCCCCCGGTCACGCGAATGCCCTCGTCATTCGCCTCGCCGATGCGGATTTTGCGCAGATGCACGCGCGAGGTGGCGAGATCGACGACATAGACTAACGCCTCGCCCGCGCGCGGCCCGAACACCGCGCTCGGCGGCACCGCGAGTGTGGTCGCGCCGACGCCCTTCGCCGTAATCTTCGCATTGCCGATCTGGCCCGAGCGCAAGCGCTTGTCGTCGGGCAGCGCGATCTCGACCGCGAAGGTGCCGGTCGCCTGATCGGCGCGGCCCGCAATTTCGATAACGCGGCCGACGATCACATCGTCGTTGAGCGCGGCCAGCGTGATCTGCGCGGGCGCACCAAGCGTCAGGCGCGCGGCGTCGCGGTCGGAAAGCGGAATGCGCAACACATAGCCGCTCGCTTCCTCGCCGATCACCAGCACGGGCGTTCCCGCCGCAACGACTTGCCCCGGCTCGGCGAGCCGGGCGAGCACGGTGCCCGGGCCGGGTGCGGCGATCGTGGCATTGGCGCGCTGAAACCCCGCCGCGCGGACCTGTGCCTCGGCCGCGAGCAGGTTCGCGCGCGCGCTTTCGAGCCGCGGACGCGTGATCCAGCCTTGTTTCAACAAGCCGTCGCTACGGACATATTCCGCGCGGGCGCGCTCGCGCTCGGCGGTCGCGCGGGTCAGGTCGGCGGCTACGGTCGTGGTGTCGAGCGCCGCGAGGATCTGCCCGCGCCGCACGGTATCACCTTCGTTGACGCTCAGCCGCTCGATCCGCCCCGCACTGGTGAAGCCGAGCGAAGTCTCACGGCGCAACGCCACCGTGCCGACGCCGGTGACGGTAACCGCGCTGGGGGTGCCGCCGACTTGGGCGATACGGACTTGCGGAGCGCTCGGTGCGGGGCCTTGCTCGGGTGCCGCCTTGCCGCACGCCGCGAGCAGTAGGCAGACACTGACGACGATTCGGCCCCGCATTACATTCTCCCGTTACGGGAGCGATACGCGATTCAGTCTCGAATGAAAACTGACTAGTGCTTGAACTTCGAGCCCGAGCGCAGGAGCCAATAGCATAGCAGTGCGAGCGCCGCGTCAATCCCCAGTATCACCGCGCCGCCCAGCATAACCGGCGAATCCGCGGTGCCGAGGAAGCCGTAGCGAAAGCCCGAGATGATGTAGAAGAACGGGTTGGCATGGCTGAACGCGCGGAACGCGGGCGCGAGCTTGTCGACCGAATAGAACGTGCCCGACAGCAGCGTCAGCGGCGCGATCAGGAAATTCTGCACCGCCGCGGCATGATCGAACTTCTCCGCCCAGATCGACGTCAGCACGCCGATCAGCGCCAGGAACACCGATCCGAGCAAGCCGAACCACAGGATCGCGAACGGATGCGCCGCGTGGAGGTGGACGCCCGGCCACAGCGCCATCGCCAGCGTAACCGCCACCCCGACGCAAATCGCGCGCGTCACCGCCCCGCCGACCATCGCCGTCAGCAACTCGGCAATCGACAGCGGCGGCATCAGATAATCGACGATCGTCCCCTGGATCTTGCCGACCAGCAGCGAGAAGCTCGCATTGGCAAAGGCGTTCTGCAGCATCCCCATCACGACCAGGCCGGGCGCAATGAAATCGGCGAAGGGCACGTCGATCCCGCCGACATGCACCGGCTGCTTACCGCCCGTCGCGACGGTGAAAATCACGAGGAACAGCAGCGTCGTGATCGCCGGTGCCCACACCGTTTGCAGCTGGACCTTGAAGAACCGCCGCACCTCCTTGATATAGAGCGTTCGAAGACCGCCCCAATTGACGTTCCGGATGACCGGAACGCCCGGTGCGTTCATCATAGTGTGAATTTCGCCGATTGGGGGCTGGCTGCTCATGGCATCGTCGCTAAAGACTGCCGCGGCTGCCCGCAACCGATAGAATCGGTCGGCACGATACGATTGGGAATGACGATGAGCTGGACCGACGAACGGATCGATACGCTGCGCCGCATGTGGGAAGCGGGACAGACCGCTAGCCAGATCGCGGAAGAACTGGGTGGCGTCAGCCGCAACGCCGTGATCGGCAAGGCGCATCGCCTGGGGCTGCAATCGCGCCCGTCGCCGGTCAAGCCGAATGAACCCGCCGCAGCCAAGGCCGCTGCCCCGACGCCTGCGCCCAAGCCGGCCGCACCCGTCGCCGCCGCTGCGCCCGCCCCTGTGCCGCCGCGCCCGCCAGTCGAGCGCGTTGCCCCCCCGGTCGTCGCGGCCCCGCCCGTGATCGAGGACGACGTCGAGGAAGAGGACGAAATTGAGGTCGAGGCCGACACTCCCGTCGCAGCCCCCCGCCCGGCCCCGCCGATCCTGCGCTCGGTCGGCCCCGGCGGCTTCCTGCGCCAGGCACCCGGTGAGCAGCAGGCGCCGATTACGCCTGCCCCGCCGCGCCGCCTCGTCCCGGCCAAGCCCTCGACCGAAATGGCGGGCAAGACCACGCTGCTCGATCTCAACGACAAGATCTGCAAATGGCCGATCGGCCATCCGGGCGAGCCCGACTTCCATTTCTGCGGCGAGAAGGTGAACCCCGGCTTCCCTTACTGCGTCGGGCATTGCGGCCATGCGTATCAGGCGCAGCTCCCGCGCCGCGACCGCCGCCCGCCGCCGCCGCTCCCCTTCGGTGGCCCGCGCGCGCGCTGATTTCGCTCAGGTGACCATGCTGCGTCGGGTGGCGCTTGCCGCCGTGTGCGGGGCGGTGCTCAGCGCCGCCCCCGCACCCGAGCCGCCGGTTGTCCGCGTCCGGCTGGAAACTGCGGCCGGGTCGATCACGCTCGCACTCGATACGCGCCGCGCGCCGCAGACGAGCGCCAATTTCCTGCGCTATGTCGATGACGGCCGACTCGACGGGACGAGCTTCTATCGCGCGTCGCGCCGCAAGATGTCGCCCGGCGGCTTCGTCCAGGGTGGCATCGGCACCGATTCGCACCGGATGCTCGATCCGCTGCCGCTCGAGCCGACCAGCAAGACCGGGATCAAGCATCTCGACGCCACCGTTTCGATGGCGCGCTTCGAGCGCCCCGATTCGGCCAGCGGTAATTTCTCGATCATGGTGGGGCCCAACCCCTCGCTCGACGCGCGTGCGGGTTTCGTCGGCTATGCGGCTTTCGCGCATGTCATCGCGGGGATGGACGTGGTGAAGCGGATGCTCGCAATGCCGACCCGTCCTGGCGGCGATGGCGCGTTCAAGGGCCAGATGATGGCCCGTCCGATCCCGATCCTGCGCGCCGTCCGCCTCGACGGCGTGGCCAAGCCGACCGGGCGGCTCAAAGTCTGGCAAATGCTCCGCCGGGTAGGCTGACCGCCCGCTTGCACGTCAATTCGTGCAAGCGGGGGCCATTGGTCCGTTAGAAGCGGAACTGCGCGGTTGCGCGGACGCTGTGCCAGCGGAAGAACCGGTCGCTGCGGGCGAAATCGGTGCCGGCGGTGTTCGGTGCGAGCACGAACGGATTGGTCACCGGCGCGGTGCCCTGCGTTGCGCGGACGCGATAGTCGCCGTCCTTATACTGGTTGTACAGATATTCGAGACCGATCGAGAAGTGCTTGCCGAGCTTCTGCTCGACACCACCGCCCGCGACGAAGCCCCACGCATCCTTCTTGCCGCTGGTGGCGAAGGCATTGGCGGTGTTGGTCGTCTCAAATGTCGAGTTGATTTTGGCATAGGCACCACCGCCCGTTGCGTAGAACAAGGTCTTGTCGAACGCATAGCCCGCACGCGCGCGCAGGTTTGCGTTGTAATCGACCTTGCGCGTCAGCGTGTAGCTGGCCGGCGTGGTGCTGAAAGCGCTGACGCTGTCGCGCACTTCGCTCTTGCCGAATTCGCCGACGACGCCGAGGACGACATGGTTGAACTGCTTGTCGAAGCCGATGCGGCCCGAATAGCTGATGTTATCCTTGTCGTTGGTGCACCCCGTCAGCAGACCTGTGCTGGTCGCGCGACCGTTGCAGAAGCCTGCGCCCGGCTGTGCCGCCGTCGCCGCAAAGGCGTTGTCACCACCCGAGGTGACGACCGTGTCGCCGAACCGGCCATCGAGGTTGCGATCGAACAAAACGGTCGAACCGCGGTCGTTCGGCTGCGCGTCGAAACCGACGGTGCCACCCACGTACAGCCCGTTGAACGGCTTGTCGTCGGCTTCCTGTGCCATGGCGGGGGACACGATGGCGAAGCTGCCTGCCAACAACACGGCGGCGAGCGAGAAAGTCTTGGTACGCATGAACACTCCTGAATTTTGCTGCATTAGCGAAGGCAGGGACGTTCGAAGCGGTGCATTGGCTGCATGGCGGTGAACATTTAGTCATGCTGCGGCTTTTGGGCCACACTGGCCCTGTT
>JAIXZV010000147.1 GCA_027489365.1 Sphingomonadales bacterium | reverse complement strand
CCTCGGCGGCGACGAATTCGGGTTGCTGTTCGATTCACCCGGCGCGGAAGCCGCAGAAATGGAGTGCGCGCGCATTTTGAAGGCGTGCTCGGGCACGTTCAAGGTGCTCGGCAATTCGGTGCAGGGTGGTGCCTCGATTGGCCTGATCGTCACCGAACCCGGCGAGAGCCGCGATCCGACCGATCTGATGCGCCGTGCCGATCTCGCGCTCAACGATGCCAAGCGCGACGGACGCGGCGTCGTCCGCGTGTTCGATGAGGGCATGGACGAGAATATCCGGCTGCGCCGCGCTATCGAAGGCGGCCTGTCGCGCGCGATCACGAAGGGCGAACTGAGCCTGGTCTATCAACCGATCGTCGCGCGCGAAGAGCTCGAAGTCGTCGGGTTCGAGGCGCTGTTGCGCTGGAACACCGATGATCACGGGCCGATCAGCCCTGCCGTGTTCATCCCGATCGCCGAGGAATCGAACCTGATCCACGAACTCGGCGATTGGGTGCTGACCGAATCGCTGAAGGTGTTGGCTGAATGGCCGGGGCAATATGTTTCGGTCAATTTCTCGCCGCGTCAGTTCCGCCGCCACAATTTCGTCGGCCGCCTGGTCGAGAGCGTGCAGCGCGCCGGTGTTGCGCCGCAGCGCGTGCAGATCGAAATTACCGAAACCGCAATCTTCGACGATGCCGATCGTGCGGCCGAGACGCTCTACAAATTGCGTCAGATGGGCTTCCGCATCGCGCTCGACGATTTCGGGACGGGCTATTCGTCGCTCTACAACATTCGCAAGTTCGCGCTGGATTGCCTGAAGATCGACCGCAGCTTCATCGACGGCATGGGCCGCGAACGCGAATCGGCGGCGATCGTCCATTCGATCATCCATCTTGGCCGCGCGCTGGGGCTTGGCGTGGTGGCCGAGGGGGTCGAGACCGAGGCGCAATTGCAGGCGCTGCGCGTCGCCGGATGCAGCCACATGCAGGGCTATCTCCTGTCGCGTCCGGTTACGCAGGGTGTCGCGCGTGGCATTGCCGAAGCGCGCTACATTGCCGATCCGGCCGCCATCTACGACACCGCAGAAGAATTCGAAGCGGGTAACGGGACGCACGGCTGATGGCACCGCTCCGAACCGTGCAAAACGCGGTCAGGGGCAGGATGGGGCGGTTGCGCAACCCCAGCTCGCTGGGTGCGAAGCTCGTCCTGATCCTGACCGCGGTCGGCCTGGTCGGCTCGATCGCGCTGACCGCATTGCTCGCCGCGCTGATCATTCCGAGCTTCAACCAGCTCGAGAGCAAGTCGACCGACGCGCATGTCGAACGCACGCGCGCGGCGCTTGGCGATTTCGCGGCGAAGGTCGAAGGGGCAGTGCGCGATTATGGCGACTGGACGTCGAGCTATGATTACATGGCACGGCCCAATCGCGAGTTCGAGCGCGAGAGCTTCTCGCCGCTCGCCATGGCCAATCTCAACGTCGATGGCATGGCCTATGTCGGCAATGACGGGCGCATCGTGATCGCGCGCTGGCGTGATGCAGCGCGCAACGTCGATCGGCCCGATCAGCGCGCGGCGTTTTCGGCCGCACTCGAGAAGACCGATTTCCGCCGGTTTCTGGGCGCAAAGAGCTCGGGCAGCTATTACCTGCGGCTCGGGCGCGAGCTGGCAGCGGTCGGCGTCGCCAAGGTCCGCCGCAGCGACGGGACTGGCGCTCCGCGCGGTTATGTGCTGATGGCACGGCGCGTCACCTCCGCGGCGTTGTCGGACATCCTGCAATTGCCCGCGACGATCGACCTGGCCAATGCGCCGGATGCCGATCAGATCATCTCTGCGCGCACCACGATGCGGATCGCGGTGCCGATCCGCGGCAGCGACGGCCACGCGGTCGCAAGCGCCGTGTTCAGCGTGCCGCGCGACGTGTCGGTGCTCGGTCGGCGCATGTTGTGGCTGGCGGTGGCGGGATCGACGCTGTTGCTGCTGGTCGTGCTGGCGATGCTGCGGCGGATGATCACGACGCTGGTGCTGCGGCCGCTGGCGCGCGTCGAAAGCCATATGCAGATCGTGCGCACCTCCGGCTCGCTCGGCCTGCTACCGGATGAAGTGCGCAAGGACGAGATCGGCTCGCTCGGCAACAGTTTCAATGCGATGCTGCAGCAATTGAAGGATCTGCGCGAACGTCTGGAAGTGCAGAGCTTCGCGCTCGGCAAAAGCGAGAGTGCGGTCGCGGTGATGCACAACGTCCGCAACGCGCTCAACCCGATCAGCACGATCCTGTCGCAGGGCATCGCGCAAGGCCCGCCGATCGATCGCGCAGTGCTCGATCGCGCGATGGCGGAACTTGCGAAAGACGATCTGCCCGAGCCACGCCGCGCGAAGTTGCTCGCCTTTGTCACCGCCGCGCTCGATGCCGAAATGCGCGACCGCGAGGCGCGCCGGGCCGAACTGCAGATCGGACGCGAGGCGATGAGCCATGTGCTCGAAATCATTGGCGCGCAACAAAGCGCCGCGCACGAACGACCGCCGGTCGAACCGTGCGACGTGACCGAGATCATCGCCAAGAATGCAACGATCGCGCGCTATTCGGGCACCGTCTCGATCGCCTTCAGCTTTCCGGCGCACCCATGCGCGGTGTTGGCGAGCCGTATCATACTGAGCCAGGTGATCGGCAACCTGTTCTCCAATGCGGCCGACGCGATCGCCGCCAAGGGGACCGCAAGCGGCAGCATCACGGTGACGATCGAGCGCGTCGGCGGCAGCGCGCGGATCGCGATCCGGGACGATGGCGAGGGCTTCGCCGCCGATCGAACGCCGGCCTTGTTCCAGCGCGGCTATTCCTCCCGCGCGCACAAATCGGGCGGGCTGGGGCTGCATTGGTGCGCCAATTCGATGAATGCGATGGGCGGAGGGCTGACGCTGGAGAGCAACGGGCCGGGCACCGGTGCGGTTGCGCTGCTCACTCTCCCGCTGGCCGAGGACCGCGCCGAACTCGCCGCCTGACGCGATCGGCTTAGTGGCGTTCAAAACTCGCGATCAGGCGTAATCCGACCACTAACGTATCGCGGCGTCCCGCCCCGGCATAGGGGCGGCGGATATATTGCAGATCGGGTTGTACCGTCAGGAACGGGGCAAGGCTGTCCTGATAGGTGATTTCAACGCCGGTTTCGCCTGCAGCCGCGTCTTCGCCTGCGTCGCGGAGCGAGTCGCGGAAGCCGCGCGACAGGATGCCGTGCGCGACGCCGATCGAGAACTGGCTGTCGGGGCGGCCCGGTATCAGGCCGCGCCCGAGTAACCCGACCT
>JAIXZV010000061.1 GCA_027489365.1 Sphingomonadales bacterium | reverse complement strand
GAACGCGTCCAGAAAATGGCCGACGAGATGATCGCCGAAAAGGCCGCCTCGCTCGATCCCGAAAACTGGGTTCGCGTCGAAAAGTCGATCCTGCTGCAGAATCTCGATCATCACTGGAAGGAGCATCTCGCGACGCTCGATGCGCTACGCCAGGTGGTGCATCTGCGCGCCTATGCGCAGAAGACGCCGATCAACGAATATAAGCAGGAAGCGTTTTCGCTGTTCGAACGGATGCTCGCCAACATTCGCGAGGATGTGACGCGTACGATCGCGTTCGCGCAGTTCCAGATCGAGGAAGCGCCCGCGCTGCCGAGCTTGCCCGACTTCATCACCTCGCACTTCGACCCGTTCACCGGCGACGACGACACCTATGACCGCGATGGCGGGGCCGGGTTGATCACCACGCGCTTGCCACCGCTGTCGATCCCGCAGCCCGATGGCGCCGAGATCGGGCAGGACCCGGCCGCTTGGGCGGGGACGGTCAGCCGCAACTCGCCGTGCCCGTGCGGATCGGGGCGTAAATACAAACACTGCCACGGGGCGGTGTGACACAAAAAAGGCCCCGCGCTTTCGCACGGGGCCTTTTTCTTGGGTGTCGGTGTCGGCTTATTTCGGCAGAACGATCGTCGGGCCGAGATTCTTGATCACGTCGCGCGCGTCGAAGGCGCGGATGTTGTCCCTGGGCTTGGGACCGCGCCCGACGATGATTTCGGCATTGGCCTCATATTTGTCGATCGTGTCGATATTGATGCCGCGGTCGAAGAACGGATCACCGAAGAACGGGTCCCAGGCGCGCCAGCCGAAGCCAGCGCCGTGGTAGCGCCAGCTCGGGCCCCAATAGCCGCCACCGAAGCCGCCATATCCGAAGCCGCCCCCAAAGCCACCGACGCCCGGCGTCGAATAGGTGCGCGAGCGGCGATCGACGTTGCGGTCGGCGAACACGAAATAATCATAACCGCGCTGCACGGTCAGCTCCGCCGCGCGGTACAGCAGATATTTCTCGACCGTCTCGCGCGAGGTGTAGCTGTTGCCCGAGAAGCTGACCATGAAGCGGTTCTCCTCGATCTGGCGGTCGCTATAGCCCGAGCGTTCGAAGCCGCGGCCCACCGCCGGGCGATAGGTCGATTCGGTCGCGCAGGCCGACGTCAGCAACGTCGCCGCGCCGAGCGCGATGGCCAGTGTCTTGCGCACTGTAGGGGAAGGTATCGGCATTTCAGTCTCCAATGACTCGGCCTGTCCGGCATACCGTGCCGACAACCCATGAAGCGCAGAACGAACGATCGTGCGCAAGGCTCCGGTTATCGCGGTGTGCTGCCGATATCCTAGGAAATAGCAGATGAACGGCAGGTGACGGGCCGAGTAATTTCAGCGACCAAACGTTTCTGTGGAAAAGGGGAAAACGGCCCTTGCGCGTTCGCGAAAGTCGCTGCTATAGCCCCGCCACCGCACGTTCCCCGATAGCTCAGCGGTAGAGTAGGTGACTGTTAATCACTTGGTCGTTGGTTCGAATCCAACTCGGGGAGCCAGCGGCGCAATCTTACAGCGCTATCAGGCGACGAACTGCTCCATCGTGATGCGGTCGTCGAGCGCATGTTCGGGATCGAACAGCAGCGTGAGTTCGCGCGTGCGGTCGATTACGATTTCCACCAGAGCAACATCCCGGATCTCGCGCTGATCGGCGACCGCGCTGACCGGGCGCTTGGACGGATCGAGCACGCGCAGCCGGATGCGCGCCTTGTCGGGCAGAATCGCACCCCGCCAGCGCCGCGGGCGGAACGGGCTGATCGGCGTGAGCGCGAGCATGTTCGATCCGAGCGGCAGGATCGGTCCTTGCGCCGACAGGTTGTAGGCGGTCGATCCGGCGGGCGTGGCGACCAGGATGCCGTCGCACGCCAGTTCGGGCAGCACGACGCGGTCGTTGACGGTCACCTCCAGATTGGCGGTCTGACGCGTTTCGCGGAGCAGCGAGACTTCGTTGATCGCGGGCAATGCAAAGGTTTCGCCCGCCACCGTCGTCGCGGTCATCGCCAGCGGCACGACCTTGAACGATTTGGTGCGCTCCAACCGCATCTCGAGCCCGTGCGCGCGCCATTCGTTCATCAGGAAGCCGACCGTGCCGAGGTTCATGCCGAACACCGGCACGACCGGTTTACGACGCTCCAGCATGGCATGGAGCGTCTGCAGCATGAAGCCGTCACCGCCGAGCGCGACGATCAGCTCGGCATCCTCGGGCGCGACCCATTCGTGTGCATCGGCAAGCGCCGCCGCCGCCGCTTGCGCGGGCGGGGTGGGCGATGCGACGAGCGCGCGGCGCTGCGGCACGCTCATCCGCCGGTGACGCTCATGTGGCGCGCGACGGCTGGCGCGGCGGCGTCAATGTCGAAATCATGTCGCGCGGGCTTGCTCAGCATCGCCGCATCTATCGCGGCGTCGAGCCCGCCGATGCCTTCACCGCGCAGAATGGCCTTTAGATCCACCTGATCGTCATGGCCGAGGCAGGTGTAGAGCACCCCCTCCGTGGTGAGCCGCACGCGATTGCACGTGTCGCAGAAATTCCCGGTGAGCGGCGAAATGAGGCCGAGCCGCGTGCCGCTGCCGTCCACCCGCCAACAGCGCGCCGGGCCGCCGCTACGATGCGTGTCGCGCACCAGCGCGAAATCCCGCGAAAGACCGTCGAACACGGCGGGCAGGGGGACGAATCGATCGGTGCGGTCCTCGTCGATCTGGCCGAGCGGCATCGTCTCGATCAACGTCAGATCGAGGCCCTCTGCCACACACCAGCGCAGCATCGGCGCGATTTCCTGATCGTTCAGCCCCTTCAGCGCGACCATGTTGATCTTGACTGCCAGCCCCGCGTCACGCGCGGCGCGAACGCCGCCGATCACGCGCGCGACATCGCCGTGGCGCGTAATGTAGCGGAAGGTATCGGGATCGAGGCTGTCGAGGCTGACGTTGATCCGGCGCATCCCCGCCGCGACCAGCGCTGGCGCATGTTCCGCCAGCGCATTGCCGTTGGTCGTCATGGTCAGCTCGTCGAGCCAGGCCCAGACATGCCGACCGAGACGCTTGATCAATTCCCCGACATCGAGCCGCACCAGCGGCTCGCCGCCGCTCAGGCGGATCTTGGAGATACCGCGCGCGATGAAATGTTCGGCGATGATCGCGATTTCTTCGAGGCTCAGCACCGCCGCCTTGGGCAGGAAGGTCATCTGTTCGGCCATGCAATAGCGGCAGCGCAGATCGCAGCGATCGGTGACCGAAATCCGCAGATAGCTGATGCTACGCCCGTGACGGTCGGTCAAAGTGTCCGTGGAGGCTGGGCCGATGTCCATGTTGGTTTGAGCTAAGCCTTCGGAGGAGCGGGAACAAGGGCGATTGCGTGCCTCTTCTTTAACCCGCCATCCCGCATTAGGGTCCGGTCATGACGTCCGCGCCCGCTCCGCTGTTCATTCTGTCGTTCCGACAGCGCGATGAACTGGCATCCCTTGCCGCGGGGGCGGGGTGGCAAGTCGTGGCCGCGCGGCGCGTCGGCGGGGCGGAGCGGCGCTTTCTGTCGAGCGGCGCGGCGGTCGCCGTGATCGATGCGCGTGGTGCACCGGAGGACGGGCTGGCGGCGGCGACGCTGCTGGGCGGTGCGGTGGAGGCGAATGGCGGCGCGATGATCGCGCTCGTCTCGCGCGGCGAAAGCGCGACGATCGCCGCTCTGTATGATGCAGGCGCGACGCATTTTCTGGCAAGTCCGTTCAGCGATGCCGAATTGCTGCAGGCGCTGCGCTTTGCCGCGCGCCACGCCGAACGGATGGCGCGCGAGTGGCAAGCGGGGCCAGCTTTTGCGCCGCTCGGCTGGCGCTACGACCGCGTGACGCGCGGCGTGGTGCTGACGGCCGGGCTAGCCGCGCTACTGGGCGCGGAGGAGGAGCCGACCGTCCGCGCCTTGCTGCGGCGGTATGATCCGGAGGACCGGGCAGCGGCGCTTGCGGCGCTGCGGCGGATGTCGCCCAAGCGGCCCGCCACTGCCTTTGCGCATGATCTCGCCGGCGTAGGGCGGGTGGTCCAGCACCTCCAATTCGATGTCGCCGAACAACGAATTGATGCCGTGGTCGAACCGCTCGGCAGCGCACCCGAACCCGCCGCCGAAATGCGCGAGGCGTTGGCCGGAGCGCGCGATGCGGGGAGTGCGCGACGCTGGTTGACGCGGCGACTGTCGGGGGCGGGCGCCGCGCCGCTCTACGCGATGCTGATCGCGCTTAACCGCTTCGACATGGTCAACACGGCATATGGTCGCACGGTCGGCGATGCGTTGCTTCGCGCGGCACAGAAGCGCGTCGATGACGTAGTGCAGGAGGTGCTGGGCCGCGATGCCCTGGTCGCGCGGATGAGCGGATCGACCTTCGTCGTCGCCGCTACCGCGCCGCGCGGGCGGATCGACCTCGCGCTGGAACGCATCGCCGGGGAGCTCGCCCGGCCGTTCGTGACGGGCGACTCGATCGCGGTGCTGGGGTGCCGCATTGGCCTGGCCGAAGCCTTGCCCGATGATTCTGCTGCTTCGCTGCTGCGTCGCGCGAGCGAGGCGCTGGCCGAGGCGCGCGATTCGGACAGCGCGACGATGCGCGTGGCGGACAGCGGGGGCGATGGCGGCCATGCGCAGATCGACCGGCTGGCAGTGGACCTCAACCACGCGATGGAGCGTGGTGAGATCGGTATCCTGTTCCAGCCGCAAGTCTCTGCCTCCAGCGGGGCGATCGTCGGGGTCGAGGCGCTGGCGCGGTGGGAACATGGCGTCTTGGGCTCGATCGGCGCGGAGACGCTGTTTGCCGCCGCCGCGCGCGCCGATCTTGAGATCGGGCTGTCCGATCATATCCAGAAGCTCGTGCTGGCGCAGGCGGCGGCGTGGCCT
>JAIXZV010000207.1 GCA_027489365.1 Sphingomonadales bacterium | reverse complement strand
GGTGACGACGACGCCGCGGCCGATCAACCTGCTGCGGCGGATCATGGCGTCGAAGGATACGGTCGAGACGCTTGGGTCGAGCCACGATAATCCGCATTTGCCGGGGAGCTTTCTCGAAGCGATCGAGGCGCAGTTCGGGGGCACGCGGCTGGGGCGGCAGGAGATTGCGGGCGAGCTGATCGACGATGTCGTGGGGGCTTTGTGGTCGCGCTCGATGCTGGAGGCGTGCCGGGTGGCGGCCGCACCGAAGCTGGTGCGGACGGTGGTGGCGGTCGATCCGCCGGCGAGCGCGGAGGGCGATGCGTGCGGGATCGTCGCGGTCGGGCTGGGGGCGGACGGGCGCGGCTATGTGCTGGAGGATGCGAGCGTGGCCGGACTGTCACCCGAGGGCTGGGCGCGCGCGGTGGCGCGCTGCGCGGACCGCCACCAGGCCGACCGCGTGATCGCCGAGAAGAACCAGGGCGGCAATATGGTGGCGAGCGTGCTGCGCGCCGCCGATGCCGCGCTGCCGCTCGCGCTGGTCCACGCGTTGGAGAGCAAGAGCAAGCGGGCCGAGCCGGTGGCGACGCTGTACGAGGCGGGCAAGGTCAGCCATGTCGGGGCGTTCCCCGATCTGGAGGACGAATTGTGCGGCTTCGTGATCGGCGGCGGCTATGACGGGCCGGGGCGATCGCCCGACCGGGCCGATGCGCTGGTGTGGGCGCTCGAGGAACTGCTGCTGAAGAAGCGCAAGGCGGCGCGGGTGCGGCAGTTGTGACGGGGGCTGGCGCTCAGGATGGGCCGGCGAAGGTCGTGTCGATCGTGATGCCGTTTTTCTCGCTATCGCTCGCTTCGCTCACGATGATCGAGGGGGTTTGCCAGGGCTTGCGTGCTTCGGTCGCGGGGTGATCGGTGGTTTGGGCGCGGGTTGGCATGGTGGACACTCTCCGGGATGACTGTCGGACGCATACACGCTACCGAGCCCCCCATCGGGCGGCGATCGGCCACATGGACATTTCCTAGCGGTATGACAACGCTTTTTGCAAATTTCGGGAGACCGTGATGGTCCCGCGTACCTTGATCGATACCGCGCAGATTCCGGGTGGGGCGGAGATGCAGCTCTTTGCGCGCGGTGACGATTTCATGATCGTGGTCGATCGCAACGAATTGATGAGCACGCGGATGAACGGGTCCGAGATCGCGCTGGCGACGCTGTCGCTGGAGCGGATCGCGGGGGTGAAGGCGCCTAAGGTGCTGATCGGCGGATACGGGATGGGGTTTACGCTGCGCGCGGTGCTGGGCGCGGTCGGCCCGCAGGCGGTGGTGACGGTGGCCGAACTGGTGCCCGAGATCCTCGCCTGGGCGCGCGGGCCGATGGCGGCGGTGGCGGCGGGGTGTCTCGATGACCCGCGCGTGCGCCTGGTCGTGGGCGATGTTGCGGACGTCATTCGAGAGGGGGGCTATGATGCGATCCTGCTCGACGTCGACAATGGCCCGGACGGGCTGGTGCGCGCCGAGAACGACCGGCTTTACGCCCCGCGCGGGCTGAAGGCGGCGAAGGCGGCGCTGGCGCCGGGCGGGGTGCTCGCCGTGTGGTCGGCGGGGCCGGATGCGAAGTTCGTGCGGCGGCTGAAGGACGCGGGCTTCGCGGTCGAGGAAGTGGCGGTGAAGGCGCGGACCAATGGGAAGGGCCCGCGTCACGTCATCTGGTTTGCGCGGGGTGCGCCATGACCGTCAGGAAGGGCCCACCTGAACGCCGTTCGTGCCGTTTGTGAAGTCGGCGGCGTTGGCGGATTTCTGCGTCGATCCCAGGTCGGACTCGATAATCACTGGGGTGTTCCAATAGCGTTTTGCTGCGGTGACGGCGTACCGGATCGCTGCGTCGAGCTTTTGGTCATTCATCGTCGTGAGATCTTTCAACGGTTACGCAGTAGATTGCTCTGCCGCGATGCGGGGTATCAAACCATGCCGCGCCGCACAATCGAAACGTTAGCGTTTCGAGCTGGTAGGCCCGTTGTCACCCTGAAGGCGCGGACCAATGGGAAAGGTCCGCGTCAGGTCACGTGGTTTGCGCGGGGGTGCGCCGTGACCGTTAGGAAGGGCCGACTTGATTGCCGCTCTCGGGGGTTGTGAGTTCGGCAGCGGAGGCGGATTTCTCGGTCGATGCCAACTCTGTCTTGATGATCTGCGGCGTGTTCCACAGACGCTTCGCGCCGTCGAGGATGAGTGGCGTCGTTACGCTGCGCTGTTGTTTGTGCAATGTCATTCTAGCCCCCTGAAGCCGTCGGTGCCGGATTTTGGCCCAATGCGGCTCGGGGGTAGCGAGTCTCGCTGCGCCGCACAATCGAAACGTTAGCGTTACGACCTTTCCGGTGTCGAACCCGTTGGCGCGATGCGCGCGCACTCAAGCGGGACGAGCAAGCGCCTTTTTTGAACTGTTTGGGAGCACAGCATGAACCTGTTCGGCCGCAAAGCCGCCGGGCGCGAGGATCCGCGTCCGGCGCTCGAGTTTCGACGTACCCGCTTCGTGCAGGGCGCGGTGGGCGCAACTCTGGAGGGGGTCCCGCAAAGCTATGAGGGGCAGATGCGCGCGCTGTATCTGCGCAATGTGATTGCGCAACGCGCCGTGCGGATGATCGCCGATGCGGTGGGCGATGCGCCGATTGCCGCCGCGCCCGAGGTGCTGGCGCTGGTGCAGGCGCGCTCGGCCGGGCAAGCGCTGACCGCGACGGTGGCGGGGCATTTGCTGCTGCACGGCAATGCCTATGTGCAAATGCTGAGCGATGCGCGCGGCGAGGTGGTCGAACTGTTCGCGCTGCGGCCCGAGCGCGTGACGGTCGAGCCCGATGCGGGCGGGTGGCCGGTGGCGTATCGCTATACGGTCGGGCCGCGATCGGTGCGGTTGCTGGCCGAGGAACCGCGCCCGCAGGTGGTGCAGATCAAGGCGTTCCACCCGCTCGACGATCATAGCGGCCTGGGGTGTTTGGGGGCGGCGGCTGGCGCAATCGCGCTGCACAATGCGGCGGCGCAGTGGAACACCGCCTTGCTCGACAATGCGGCGCGGCCGTCGGGGGCGCTGGTCTATGATCCGGGCGACGGGTCGACGCTGTCGCGCGAACAGTTCGAGCGGTTGCAGGGCCAGATGGACGAGAGCTTTGCGGGCGCGCGCAATGCCGGGCGGCCGATGCTGCTGGAGGGGGGCCTCAAATGGCAGGCGCTGAGCCTGTCGCCTGCCGATATGGACTTTGCGGGGATGAAGGCGAGCGCGGCGCGCGAGATCGCGACGGCCTTCGGGGTGCCGCCGATGCTGCTCGGCCTGCCGGGCGATGCGACCTATGCCAATTACAAGGAAGCCAATCGCGCTTTGTGGCGGCAGACGATTTTGCCGCTGGCCGGGACGATCCTGGCGGGGCTGTCGCAAGGGCTGCGCGGGTGGTTCGAGGATGTCGGGCTGCGGGTCGATCTCGACCGGGTGCCGGCACTTGCCGAGGATCGCGAGCGCCTGTGGGGGCAAGTCGGCGCGGCGGATTTCCTCAGCCGCGAGGAGAAGCGTGCGATGCTTGGGATCATCGAGCCATGAGCGCGGGGAGCGGGGGCGCCGTGCTGGCGCAATTGATGGCGCAGGGCGCGAGCGAGGGCGCGGACCTGACGACGCTGCGCGCGATTGCCGAGGAAGCGGGCGAGCTGGCGGCGGCGCGGGCGCTGGTGCGGCTGGGCCTGGATGATCCGGCGGCGGCGAAGGACATGGCCGAGCTGCG
>JAIXZV010000327.1 GCA_027489365.1 Sphingomonadales bacterium | reverse complement strand
GAGGCTCTTGGACATCTTCATGCCCTTCGAATCCATCGTGAAGCCATGCGTGAGCACTGCATTGTACGGCGCGCGCCCACGCGTGCCGCACGCCTCCATCAGCGACGACTGGAACCAGCCGCGATGCTGGTCAGACCCTTCGAGATAGAGGTTCGCAGGCCATTGCAGATCGGGCCAGCGCCCGGACTCCAGCACGAAGGCATGGGTGCAGCCGCTGTCGAACCACACGTCGAGAATGTCGGTGACACGCTCGTAATCGGCGAGGGCGTAGTCGGGACCGAGCAGGTCCTGCGCGGTTTCCTCGCTCCACGCATCGACGCCCTGCTCGCGCACCGCGGTGACGATGCGGGCGTTGACGGCCGGATCGACGAGATACTGTCCGGTCTTGCGATCGACGAACAGCGTGATCGGCACGCCCCACGCGCGCTGGCGGCTGATCACCCAATCGGGGCGGCCGGCGACCATGGAGGTGATGCGGTTCTGGCCCTTGGGGGGGTACCAGGTGGTGGCTTCGATCGCGGCGAGCGCGGTGGAGCGGAGGGTTGCTCCTTCAGCCCCATCCGTCACCCCAGCGAAGGCTGGGGTCTCGTGGTTCTGACGGTCCGCGCTTTCCCCCGAGACCCCAGCCTTCGCTGGGGTGACGGCCAAAGGCGCATCCATCGGAATAAACCATTGCGGGGTCGCCCGGAAAATCACCTTCGCCTTCGACCGCCACGAATGCGGATAGCTATGCGCAAAATCATCGCTCGCCGCGAGCAAAGCCCCCGCCGCGCGCAGATCCGCACAGATCGGCCCCTCGGCGGAGACGAACTTCTTGTTGATCACCGATCCCTGCCCGCCGAGCCACGCCCAATCGTTGCGATACATCCCCGCGCCATCGACCGCGAAGACCGGCTCGATCCCGTATTGCTTGCACAGCAGGAAATCGTCCTCGCCGTGGTCCGGCGCCATATGGACGAGCCCGGTGCCCGCCTCGGTGGTGACGAAATCGCCCGGCAGGAACGGGCGGGGTTTCGCGAAGAACCCGCCTAGTTCGTGCATCGGATGGCGGGCGACCGCACCGGCTAGCCAAGCGCCTTTAAAGCGCCCGAGATACTCCTCATTCAACTTCCAGTCCGGATGCGCCTTCTGCGGGCCGTTGCGCTCCAATCGATCGAGGAAGGCATGGACCAGTGGCTCCGCGACAATGAAAACGCCACCACCATCTTGAACAGTGCCGTCCGGCGCAGTCCACCATAGCGCAAAACGAAAATATTCGGCTTCCGGCCCATAGCTCAGCGCCTGGTTCACCGGGATCGTCCACGGCGTCGTCGTCCAGATCACCGCGTGCGCGCCGACCAACTCCGGCGCGTTCGGCGCGTCGACAATCTCGAACGCCACGTCGATCTGCGTCGACACGACATCCTCATATTCGACCTCGGCCTCGGCGAGCGCGGTCTTTTCGACCGGCGACCACATCACCGGCTTGGCGCCGCGATAAAGCTGGCCGCTTTCCGCGAACTTCATCAACTCGGTGACGATCGTCGCTTCGGCGGCGAAGTCCATCGTCAGATAGGGATGGTCCCAATCGCCATTGATGCCGAGCCGCTTCAACTGCTCGCGCTGCACGTCGACCCAATGCTGCGCGTATGCGCGGCACTCGGCGCGGAATTCGGCGGGCGGAACCTCGTCCTTGTTGAGCTTCTTGGCGCGGTATTTTTCCTCGACCTTCCACTCGATCGGCAGGCCGTGGCAGTCCCAGCCGGGCACGTACGGCGCGTCCTTGCCGAGCAGGTTTTGCGTACGGCAAACCGTGTCCTTCAGGATATGGTTGAGCGCATGGCCGATGTGCATGTCGCCATTCGCATAGGGCGGGCCGTCATGCAGGATGAACTTCTCGCGCCCCGCCCGCGCCGCGCGCAGCTTCTCGTACAAACCCATCGCCTGCCAGCGCGCGAGAATCCCCGGCTCCTTGGCGGGGAGGCCGGCCTTCATCGGAAAATCGGTCTTCGGCAGGAAGACGGTATCGCGCCAATCGCGCTGGGCGGGGGCTGTGTCTGGGGTATCGGTCATTTGTGTGCGGCCTTAGCGAAGCGCGGCCAGTCTTGCTAGTTCCCCGGCGAAGGCCGGGGTCCAGTCGGAAGGCGCATCACATCGGATCGAGTCGGTCGAACAAATCTTCCCACTCCGGATTGAGGCCCTCGATCTCGCGGATTTTCCACGCGCGTTTCCATTCCTTCATTTGCAATTCGCGCTGACGTGCTTGCTCTATGCCACCGCACGCTTCGTACCAGACAAGCAGGTGGCAGCCATATCGCTTGGTGAAGCCGTCGATCAGGTCGTTGCGATGTTCCCAGATGCGCTTCGGAAGATCACTCGTTGCACCGATGTACAGCGTGCCGTTGCGCCGGTTCGCCATGATGTAAACGAAACCCGGTTTCTCCACCCCATGCGCTCCCCGACTGGACCCCGGCCTTCGCCGGGGAACACCTCACGCCGCTACCTCACCAATCCCACACCATGCCCGTCTCGCTGAACGGCTTGGGTTCCATCGGCGGCATCGTCGCGTCGTTGAGTTCGCATTGCCAGAAGCCGACGTCGATCCAGCGCCCGTCCTTATACCCGACCTCCCGCATCACCCCCGCCCGGCGGAAGCCGACCGATTCGTGCAGCCGGATCGAATGATCGTTGGGCAGCGCGATCACGCCGATCGCATGGGTGAAGCCCTGCGCGCGCACCGTATCGATCAGCGCGTCATACAACTGTCGCCCGTTACCGCGCCCCGCCGTGCCCTCGAGCAGATAGATCGTCGTCTCGATCGTGTAGCGATAGGCCGGACGATCGCGGAACGCCGAGGCGTAAGCATAGCCGAGCAGCTCCCCGCCGTCCGCCGCGGTCGCGACCAGCCACGGATATTTGCCCTCGGACGATGCCATCCGCTGCCGCATCACATGCTCGCTCGGCGCCTTGAGCTCGAACGAGACGGTGCCGCGTTCGACATAGGGCTTGTAGATCGCAGCGATCGCGGCGGCATCCTCCGGCGTCGCCGGGCGAATCGCGATTCTGGTCGGTGCGGGATCGACGCTCACAGGCCGATCCGCGCCAGCACCAGATCGACCAGCCGCGCATCGCCGCTGCGCGGCGTGTTGCCGCCGAGGCCATCGCACTCCAGGCAGCGCGCCTGGATCGCAGCCCCCGTGCCGATCCGCTTCACATCGCCCAGCGCGCGCGCGAACACCGCGCGGCGCTCGGCGGCCATCCGCGTGAAGGCATCGCCCGCCGACTTGTCCTCGTCATCCTTGTTCGAATCGAGGATCTGCGCGAAGAATTTCGCCCAGGCGCTCGGCTTCTTTTCCAGATATTCGGCATGGACGTCTTCGGGCTTCAGGCCCGCGCGCTTCGCCGCCTCGGCAACCGCGTCGTTCAGCCCGCCGAAGCGATCGACCAGCCCGATTTGCCGCGCAGTGCCACCATCCCAGACGCGACCCTGACCGATCTCATCGACGCGCGTCGTGCTCAGCTTGCGCGCATTCGCCACGCGCGTGATGAACTGGCGATAGCCATTCTCGATCCCCGCCTGGAAGATCGCGTCGGTCTCCGGGTTGGTGCCGCCGTAAATGTCGGGCTGGCCCGACAGCGGCGTAGTCTTCACGCCATCGGTGGTGAGTCCGATCTTCTTCAGCGTGTTCTCGAAGGTCGGGATGATGCCGAAGATGCCGATCGACCCGGTGATCGTCGTCGGCTCGGCAAAGATCACGTCGCCCGCGGTCGACACCCAATATCCGCCCGATGCCGCGACACTGCCCATCGAGATGACGATCGGCAATTTCTGCGCTTTCGCCTCCTGGATCGCGCGGCGCATGTCTTCCGACGCGAGCGCCGATCCACCCGGCGAATCGACCCGCACGACCAGCGCCTTCAGATCCTTCTTGGCGAGCGCATCGAGCATGAGCTTGACGATCGTGTCGGAGCCGACGCTGCCGCCGTTCGATTTGCCGTCGACGATGTCGCCCGCGATCGTCAGCACGCCGACCTTGCTGCCATTGGTCGGCAAGGGATTGTCGGCGAGATAGGTGTCGTATTTGATCGTCTTGAAGCTGCCCGCGACCTTCTTGTCATCGATCCCGGCAATTTCCGCCACGCGCTTGCCGAAATCGAGCCGGGTGCCGAGCTTGTCGACCAGGCCGGCATCGAGATTGGCCTTGGCGATGTCGCCCTGCGCGGCTGTGACGACCGCGCCCGGCGTGGTCAGGAACGGCTGGAACTTGGCCTTGGGCCGCGCCTTGGTGATCGCCTCCTGCCACTGCGCGAAGAGCACTTCGTACAGCTTGACCACTTCCTCCTTCGCCTCGGGCGAGGCTTCGGTGCGGGTATAGGGCTCGACGAACGACTTGTACTTGCCGACGCGGTAGACGTGCGCGTTGACCCCGAGCTTGTCGATCAAGCCCTTGTAATAGAGCTGCGATCCGCCCGGCCCCATGAACAGCGTACCGCCCATCGGGCTCATCCAGACCTCGCTCGCATTGGCGGCGAGGCGATAGGCGGAGTCGGTATAGGCGGTCGCATAAGCCAGCACCGGCTTCTTGGCATCGCGCACGCGGCGGATGGCGTTGGCGACTTCATCGACCGCTGCGGGATAACCGCCGCCGAAGGAATCGAGATCGAGCACCACCACCTTGACGCGGTCGTCTTTCGCCGCCTTGTCGAGCGTGCGGACCACGTCGCGCAGGCGGAATTCGCTCGGCATTCCGCCGCCGCTGAACCCGGCGAACGGATCGACTTGTTGCGGCTGCTCGACGATCGCGCCGTCGAGTTTCAGCACCAGCGCGCCATCACGCACCGCGACCGTGGTCGGTTTGCTCGAAAGCCCGGCAAACAGCAGACCGAAAAACAGCAGCATCGCGATCAGGACCAGCCCGTCCTTGATGCCCACCAGAATCTTCCACGCGCCCCGTACGAGTTTCACTTGGCCGCTCCTTGCTTGGCGCAAATACGCCCTATCGCTAGGGCAAGCGCGGACATGAGTAAATGCGTGTTACCCCGCTAACACGCATTATTTTTGTCCCGCACTGGATGCGTCCACCGGTTGACGCCGGACTGGGGCGACATCATATGCGCCGTGCTGGCACTCACCACGGGCGAGTGCTAACAACCGTTCACAGAAGAAGGACTTCGCGCATGAACTTTCGTCCGTTGCACGACCGCGTCCTCGTCCGCCGCGTAGAGGCAGAAGAGAAGACCGCAGGCGGGATCATCATCCCGGAAACCGCCAAGGAAAAGCCGCAGGAAGGCGAAGTCGTCGCCACCGGCACCGGCACGCGCGCCGATGACGGCAAGGTGACGCCGCTCGACGTCAAGGCCGGCGACAAGATCCTGTTCGGCAAATGGTCCGGCACCGAGGTCAAGGTCGACGGTGAAGACCTGCTGATCATGAAGGAAAGCGACATCCTCGGGATCGTCGGCTAACCGAACTCCGTCACCCCAGCGCAGGCTGGGGTCTCCCCGTGGCTAGAGCACACACTAGCCCACCAAGATCCCAGCTTTCGCTGGGATGACGACATTTTTGAAAGG
>JAIXZV010000421.1 GCA_027489365.1 Sphingomonadales bacterium | reverse complement strand
GTCACGTCGCCATCCTCGAAGCAGCGCAGCACATGCACGATCGCGTCGACTTCCCGGATGTTGCCGAGGAACTGGTTGCCCAGACCCTCGCCCTTGGACGCCCCGCGCACCAGCCCTGCGATATCGACGAAGCCGAGTTGCGTTTCGATGATCTTGGCCGATCCCGCCACCGCGGCGAGCGCCTGCAGCCGGTCATCGGGCACCGCGACGTTACCGACGTTCGGCTCGATCGTGCAGAACGGATAATTCGCCGCCTGCGCCGCCGCAGTTTGCGTCAGCGCATTGAACAGGGTGGACTTGCCGACATTGGGCAGCCCGACGATTCCACAGCGAAAACCCATGATGATCCTTGAAGCACGATATGTGAGATGTGCCGCCGATACGGCCTAGCGCGGGGGAATGCCAGTAGCAGGCTGCTACCAGCGATAGTTGAAGCTGATGCTCACCCGCTCGCACTTGGCGGTGCCGGGGACGACTTCGTGGCGCAGCCAGCTTTCCCACAGGAACACGCTGCCCGCCTGCGGTTCGACGTATACGAAGGGCTTGAGGCTCTCCGCCGCATCGGCGCGGCGCGATGGGGCGGCCATCATCATCGGCAGGCGCGGGTCTTCGAGTTTCAGCGCACCGGCACCCGGCGGCACCGCGATATAGACCGTGCCTGAGATCACGCTGTGCGGATGGACATGGCCCGAATGCGTGCCGCCGGGTTTCAGGACGTTGACCCACAGGCTGTCGAGCTTGAGCTTACGGTCGTTCAGCTCAAACGCGCAGTCCTCGGCGAATTTGGCGACATGCTTGTTGAGGATTTTGACGAGATCGGCAAACGCCGGGTCTCGATAGGGGAGGTCGTTGAGCGAGGCGTAGGATGTATAGCCGCGATAGCCATGCTCCTTCGACCAGTTCCGCCCGGCGCGATCATCCACCGCCAGCGCCTGGCATGACCGGTCGAGGTCCGCGACCAGCGCCGCGTTCTTCAATTTGCCCTCGTAGAACGGGGTCGCGAACAGCGTGCGGATACTCATTTGCCGTCTCCAAGTCGCAGCGCCACGTCATTCATGAAGCGCTGATCGTCGCCGCCTGCGAGCCACGCCGCTTCCGCTGCTACCGCGCCGAGCAGATCGGCGAGCCGGTCCATCTCGGCCTTGGCATAATTGCCGAGCACATAGGGGCTGACCTTGTCCTTGTGGCCGGGATGACCGATGCCGAGCCGCACGCGGCGGAAATCCTCACCGATATGCTGCATCATCGAGCGGATGCCATTGTGGCCCGCCGCCCCGCCGCCGGTCTTCACCTTGACGCGGAACGGGTCGAGATCGAGCTCGTCATAGAAGACGGTGACCGCGTCGGGCTCGAGCTTGTAGAAGCGCATCGCTTCGCCGACGCTGCGGCCGCTTTCGTTCATGAAGGTGGCGGGCTTGAGCAGCAGTATCTTCTGACCCGCAATCCGGCCTTCCTGCGTCCAGCCCTGGAATGCCTTCTTCACAGGCCCGAAATCATAGAAATCGGCGATCGTATCGGCCGCCATGAAGCCGACATTGTGCCGGTTGAGCGCATATTGCGCGCCGGGGTTACCGAGGCCGACCCAGAGTTGCACGATCGTCTTTGTCCTTCAAACGAACGGGGCAGCGGAAGCTGTCGCCCCCGCTGCCCCGATTGTCTGCGTCCCGCAAGGGGGCAGCTTATTCGGCGGTTTCGCCTTCGGCAGCTTCCTCGGCCTGAGCCTCGGCAACCGCGGCATCGGCTTCTTCATCCGCAACCGTCGGCACGGTCGGCGGCACGATCGTGGCGATCGCGAAATCGCGGTCGGTGATCGCGGGCTCGACGCCCTTGGGCAGCTTCACGTCCGAAATGTGGATCGAGGCGCCAACCTCAAGACCCTTGAGCGAGATGCTGATCTCGCCGGGGATTTCTGCGGCGTCGCAGATCAGTTCGAGTTCATGACGCGTGACGTTGAGCACGCCGCCCGCCTTGGCGATGCCGGGGCAATCGTCTTCGTCGGTGAAGACCACGGGCACGTTGACGTGCACGGTGGTGTGCGCCCCGATGCGCAGGAAATCGACATGCGTCGGGCGCTCGGTGACGGCGTCGAAGGCGACGTCCTTGGGCAGAGTGCGAATCTGCTGGCCACCGGCGTCGATCATGACGACCGAATTCATGAAGTGACCCGTCATCAGGAGACGCATCAGCGCCTTTTCCTCGACGTGGATCGACAGGGGTTCCTGCTTGTTGCCGTAGATTACGGCGGGTACGCGGCCTTCACGACGAAGCGAACGGGAGGCTCCCTTGCCAACCTGTTCGCGCGTCTCGGCTGCGAGCGTCAATTGGTCGCTCATTGCAAACTCCGATTACGTTAGGGTTCAGATCATCGATCAGGCCTCCAGGGATGACCCTGATCGAAGCGCGCGCCTATAGGGCAGGGGGGCGTGGTACGCAAGTCGGCGCGCGCGGCCGGGTGGGCCGCCCGACGCCGTGTCGCCGTCAAACCGACATTGTCATGACGGTCCAACGTAATTCATGCCAGTTTCGACGAGTGAGTTGACCTTTTCTGTCGAATGCTCGACTTCCGCAGCAATGACGTCGGGTTTCCGCCAGGGCTTGCGCGCATCGTCGGACGCGTTGGCACCAATGTCATGATCGATTTTCGTCATAAGCCTTACTCTCTCGCGTCTGCCACAGAACCGGCTGGCGCCAACACCACATTTCATTCGATCCGCGCAACATGAAAGCCGCGCGCGCGCAGCAGCGCGACGACCGAGTCGGTGCCGACCAGATGTCCGGCACCGACCGCTACGAAAACCTGTCCTGGACGTGCCATCCGCCGGACGATCGCGTTCGCCCAACGCCGGTTGCGATCGATCAGCAATGTGCGGTACGTTGCTGGGTCAGTGCGCATCGGATCGAGCGTCGCCGCCAGCTCAGCCTCGTTCCCCGCCGCCCACGCCGCAAGCAGACTCCGATAGCCCCCCGCCGGATCGCGCGCGTCCGCCGCCGCCTGCAGCAGCAGGAAGCGTTGCGAAGCCTCGGGCAGGCGGTCGAACGCCATAAACTGCCCTGCGCGCGTCTCCAGCGCGCCGATCGCGCGGCCCGCAAAGCGCGCGGTCAATACCGGCTCCACCCCGTCCGCTCCGCTCGCTTCCTCTCGCCGCCCCGCCGCCGCGCTAACCGTCAGCGCTGCCGCCCAGGTTTTCAGGCGGTCGAGCGACTCGGGCTCCACCCCCGCCGTCGCCATTCCGCGCGACAGGACGCCACTCTCGGCCGCGGGAACGCGGTCGAGGATCGGCGGCAACCCCGCCTGCTGCGCGACGGTCAGAAATTCCGCGCGCGCCGCCCCC
>JAIXZV010000153.1 GCA_027489365.1 Sphingomonadales bacterium | reverse complement strand
GTGCGGGGGCTCGCAATCGGATGCGCGGGGTCTTAAAGCCATCGCCCATGACCCAGGCAGCGATCGCGATCGACACTCTGTGCAAGACCTATGCGGGCGGCAAGCGCGCGCTGGACGGGGTGACGTTCGATGTGCCGCGCGGCCAGATCTTCGGGCTGCTCGGCCCCAACGGCGCGGGCAAGTCGACGCTGATCAACATCCTGGCGGGGCTGGTCAACAAGACCAGCGGCACGGCGTCGATCTGGGGCTTCGACATCGATCAGCACCCGCGCAACGCCAAGGTTTCGATCGGCATCGTCAATCAGGAAATCCTGTTCGACCCGTTCTTCTCGCCCGCCGAGACGCTGGAGATCCAGGCCGGGCTGTACGGCGTGCCGAAGGACAAGCGCCGCACGATGGAATTGCTGCGCGCGGTGCATCTGGAGGACAAGGCCAATGCCTATGCCCGTACGCTCTCGGGCGGCATGAAGCGGCGGTTGATGGTGGCCAAGGCGATGGTGCACACGCCCCCGGTGCTGGTGCTCGACGAGCCGACCGCGGGCGTGGACATTGAGCTTCGCCAGCAGCTCTGGGCCTATGTCCGCTCGCTCAATGCCGCGGGCGTCACGGTGGTGCTGACGACGCATTATCTCGAGGAAGCCGAGGAGTTGTGCGACCGGATCGCGATCATCAACCACGGCAAGGTGATCGCCAATAAACCGACGCGCGAGCTGGTCGGGATGGCGACCGAGAAATTGGTCGAGGTGACGGTCGATCGCGACGTGGGCCTGCCGCCGAGTGCCGCCTGTTTCCAGAAGATCGAGCTCAAGGGCACGCGCACGCTCGCCATTACCTATGCCAAGGACAAGGTGAATGCCGGCGAAGTGCTCGCGGCAGTGCAGGCGGATGGCTACGGGATCGTGGACGTATCGACGCGCGAGGCCGACCTGGAGTATGTGTTCCTCAATCTGACCCGGGCGAGCAACGCGGGGTGAGCGCGGTCCGTTCGTGCTGAGCTTGTCGAAGCACTGTCTTTCTTTCTACCCTCGATAACAAGGACAGGGCTTCGACAAGCTCAGCCCGAACGGAGATCTGGGTGCCGCATACCTCTCACGAAACCGACGTTCTCATCATCGGCTCCGGCGCCGCAGGCCTCACCGCCGCGCTCAACTTGGCCGATCGCTTCAAGGTCACCGTGCTCGCCAAGGGCGGGCTGAACGAAGGTTCGACCGCCTGGGCGCAAGGCGGAATCGCCGCCGTGCTCGAGGAAGGCGATACTTTCGAAAGCCATATCGAGGATACGATGATCGCAGGCGCAGGTCTCAACGACCGCGCGACCGTCGAATTCGTCGTCGAACGCGCGCCCGCCGCGATCGCGCGGCTCGAAGAACTGGGCGTCCCCTTCGCGACCGAAGGGAATGCGCTCCACCTCACGCGCGAGGGCGGGCATAGCCACCGCCGCATCGTCCATGTCGCCGATGCGACCGGCTGGGCGGTGCAGGAAGCGCTGCAGCGCGCCGCGACCGACCATCCCAACATCACGCTCGTGCCCGACATGGTCGCGATCGATCTCGCGACCGGCAAGCACGAGGAGCGCTACTCGGGCGCGGGGCATGTGTGGGGCGTCTATGCCGTCAACCGCGCGACCGGGCGAGTCGAACTCTACACCGCGCGCGCGACGATCCTGGCGACCGGCGGGGCGGGGCGGACCTATCTCTTTTCGACCGCGCCGCGCGGCGCGACCGGCGACGGCATCGCGATGGCGTGGCGCGCGGGGTGCCGCGTCTCCAATATGGAGATGATGCAGTTCCACCCGACCTGCCTCTACAATCTCGACGTCAAGAATTTCCTGATCACCGAAGCGGTGCGCGGCGAGGGCGGGCATTTGCTCATCCCCGACACCGGCTATCGCTTCATGCCCGATTTCGACGATCGGTTGGAACTCGCCCCGCGCGATGTGGTGGCGCGCGCGATCGACCATGAAATCAAGCGCTTGGGGCTCGATTACGTCCATCTCGACATCAGCCATAAGGGCGAGGCGTTCATCCGCGAGCATTTCCCCAACATCTACGAAAAGCTGCTCGGGCTGGGCATCGACATGACCAAGGACCCGATCCCGGTTGTCCCCGCGCAGCATTACACCTGCGGCGGCATCGTGATCGATCTCGACGGCCGGACCGATCTGCCCGGCCTCTATGCGGCGGGCGAATGCAGCGAGAGCGGGTTGCACGGTGCGAACCGGCTCGCGTCCAATTCGCTGCTCGAATGCTTCGTCTTCGGCGAGGCGTGCGCGGCGCATATCACCGAGCATTGGGACGAATTACCCGCGCCTCCCCCGATCCGCCCGTGGGACGAAAGCCGCGTGAGCGATTCGGACGAAGAGGTGGTCATCAAGCAGAATTGGACCGAAATCCGCCGCTTCATGTGGAATTACGTCGGCATCGTGCGCACCACCAAGCGGCTGGAGCGCGCGCAGCACCGCATCCGCCTGCTGACCGAGGAAGTGAACGATTATTACGGCCATTTCCGCGTGACGCCGGACCTGATCGAGCTGCGCAATCTGCTGCAGACCGCCGAGCTGATCGTCCGCTCGGCGCTCGCCCGGCACGAATCGCGGGGCTTGCATTACACGCTCGATTATCCCGAGATGCTGGCGGAAGCGCGCGATACGGTATTGGTTCCGTAAAAGCGCGCCGGAGTTCAACGGTATAGCGGAGGCTTCTCACGGATCGGCTTGGCCTGTCTCTCCGTCGCCTCGTCGCAGCGGCACGCCGCAAGGACTTCTCAACCCTCTTCTGCTCCTATCATGAGACTCCTTGGGGTTAGCGTGAGGCGGGGCAAGCAGCGGTGACAGACTTCCTTCGATCTCGAATGCTCGGCACGCTCGCGGCGGTGTCGCTGAGCGTCGCGCTGGCCGCCTGCGTCAGCGATACCCGTCCGCAGGTCGCGCGCGTTGTGCCCGCGCCCGCCGCGCCGATCCCGGTACGCACGCTAACGCCGCCAGCACCCCGTCCGGCCACTGCCCCGGCCGCACTCGCCGCGAGTGTCGCATCGCTGGTGCGCGGGTTCGACGGGCGCGTCGGCGTGGCGGTGCGCAGCATCGATCAGGGCTGGACCGTCGACAGCAATGGCGATCAGCGCTTGCCGCAGCAAAGCGTCAGCAAATTGTGGGTCGCGATGACCGTGCTCGACCTGCGCGATGCCGGGCGGTTGCGGCTCGATGACCCGGTGACGGTGCGGCGCGAGGATCTGACGCTGTTCCACCAGCCGATCGCCGCGCTGGTCAAGGGCGAAGAGGGCTATCAGACCACGGTCGGCGAATTGCTGCAACGCGCGCTGACGATGAGCGACAATACCGCGAATGACCGCCTGCTGCGCTTCGTCGGGGGACCGAGCGCCGTACGCGACTTCCTCCAGCGCAAGGGGTTGAGCAATATCCGCTTCGGTCCGGGCGAACGCCTGTTGCAGGCACAGACCGCAGGGCTGACGTGGAAGCCCGATTTCGCGCGCGGCAATGCCTTTGCCCAGGCGCGCGCCAAGCTGCCGACGCTCGATCGGATCGCGGCGTTCGAACGCTATGTCTCCGATCCGCCCGATGGTGCGGCCCCGGTCGCGATCGCCAATGCGCTGGCCCGGCTCAAACGCGGTGATTTGCTGACCAAGGCGTCGAGCGACTATCTGATCGGCACGATGGAATCCTCGCGCACCGGCAAGCAGCGGATGCGCGGCGCGGTGCCGCCGGGGTGGAGCTTCGGCCACAAGACCGGCACCGGGCAGGACCTCGGCCGACGTACCGCAGGCTATAACGACGTCGGCTTGCTGATCGCGCCCGATGGCAAATCCTATGCGATCGCGGTGATGATCGGCGACACGCCCAAATCGATTCCCGAACGCCAGGCGCTGATGCAGGCG
>JAIXZV010000395.1 GCA_027489365.1 Sphingomonadales bacterium | reverse complement strand
GCTTCGGCCTCGGCATCGATCGTCAGCAGCGCTTCCTCGGCATAGGCGGCGAGGGCGGCGGGCCGGTCGAAGGTCAGCGTGACGATCCCCTCGTCGCCGCTCGCTACCACGCCGATCCGCTCGCCCGCGCTGCCCGATGCGACCAGCGTCGCCAGCAATCGCGCGATCAACCGTTCGACCGCGCGATCATCCCCCAGGATCGCCAGCGCATCGTGACTGATCCAGCGCTGCAACGATGCCCCGCGCAACGTCGCAAGCGGGGTCAGGTCGGCGATGACGCGGTCGAGCAACGGGGTGACCGGCACGTCGCCGGTGCGCAGGTCGAGCGCGTGCGTCTCGATCCGCGCCGCCATGTCGATGTCGTCGATCGCCGCGAGCAGGCCACTCGTCTGCATCCGGATCGCGGCGGCGTGCGCGCGATACGGGGCGGGCACCGGCCCGAGCATCTGCGCTTCGATCATTTCGGCAAAACCGGCAATCGCATTGGTCGGCGTGCGCAATTCATGGACGAGCTGGCGCAGCGCGTCGGCGGCGGGATTGCGGGTTTCGCGTACCGGCTCGGCGGTTTCATCGGCGCGTGGACGCCGCGCCGTGCCGCGATAGCCGGTGAAGCGCCCGCTCGCCCGGTCGAACACCGGCACGCCCGTAATGCGCCATTGCCCGGCGGCATCCGAATGCCCCTCGATCAACAGCCGCGCATTGGCAAAGCCCGCGCGGCGGCGGAACGCGCCCGCCGCGACGCCATCGACGCGTGACCCGCCGGGGTCCGCCGCCAGATCGAGCGACAGGCCGATCAACGGCGCACGCGCCGCCCCTTCGACCCAGCGGACGATGCCGTCGGAATCGGTTTCGAAGCGGAACGCCTCGGCCTGATAGGGTTCGCGCGCGAACAGTTCGGGCTGGAATTCGGGCGGCGGGGCCGGCGTCGGTGCCGCCTCGCGCTGCCGCTGATAGGCGTCGATCCGCGCGACCAGCTCGGCGATCTGGAAGGTGCCGTCGGCGCGCCCGTGGGCGACCTCGGCGATCCGGGGCGGCGCAACCGGGCGTTCCGCCTGGCGCAGCGCTTCGGCAACCACCGGCAAACCCGCTGCCACCGCCGCGATCGACACGAAGGGGGATACCGGCGCGATCGTCTCGGGCAGCGCGATCTCGGCGACCCGCTCGGGCGCAATCATGGGTTCCGCAACCTTTTGCGGTGCCACAGCCGGGGCGACCGGCGCTGCAGGCGCGCCCAGCACGAAATCGACGCTGCCAAAGGTCTCCAGCGCGCGCCCGACCTCAGGCGACAGATCGCGCCGATGCCGCAGGATCGATCGCGCCGCCGGGGTCAGACCGGGCAGCAGCGCACACCACGCATCCGCCGACAGATGTGCGGCGCGCAGCACCGGAGCGGCAATCGCAAGCTCGTCTTCGGCGAAAAGCGCGACCAGTTCGGCCGGGGGCGTCGCAAACGCCAGCGCGCGTGCACTCGCCGCGCGCACCGGCGGCGGCACGTCGCCGCGAATCGTCCGCAACCGCGCAATCGCCGCTTCGTTCGCCGGTGCCCGCCCGCGCCCGATCAGGTCGACCAATTGCCGCCAGGTCGATTGCGCGCCAAACGGCGACGACATGTCTGCCGAAAGTACCGTTTCGAGGCTGTCATCGAAGCGCACGTGGCTTATTCCCGATCCGGTCGCGAAAGCGCCGTAACGATTTCTTAACTGCACGCGCGACGACTTGTAACCCCAAGTTTTCGATGCGTCGCAATGTGGGACAATTGCGTTCGTCGGCAATTATCTTATGCTAACCCGCGAAGGGGCGATGCAAAACACGCACGCCTGGGGAGCGGACTGAAATGCCTTTCGATTCGATCGACCGTCGCATCCTGGAGTTGCTGCAGGACGATGGCCGCATGACCAATGTCGAACTGGCCGACCGCGTCGGGCTGACCGCGCCCCCGTGCCTGCGCCGCGTGCGCGCGCTGGAGGAAGCCGGCGCAATTCGCGGCTATCACGCCGAAATCGACGCAGCCACCCTCGGCTATCCGATCACGGTGTTCGCGATGGTCAGCTTGCGCAGCCAGGCCGAGCATGATCTCGCCGCGTTCGAAGCGCATGTCGCGACCATTCCCGAAGTCCGCGAATGCCATATGCTGAACGGCGAAATCGACTTCATCCTGAAGATCGTCGCAAGCGACCTGAAGAGCTTTCAGGACATTCTCATGACGCATCTGACGCCTGCGCCGAACGTCGCCAGCGTCAAGACGTCGCTGACGATCCGTACCGCCAAGGCGCTGCCCGGCATCCCGATCCGCACCGCCTGATAAGAAAAGGGCGGCCCGAGAGCCGCCCTTTCGTCGTCCGATCCCGCGAAGATCAGGCCGCGGTCGGCGGCGTCGTCACGAACACCGTCCACAACCGCGCGATCGCCTTGTTAGGATCGGCGCTCACCTTGGCCAGCACGGCCTTGGCGGCCTCGCGGTCACCCGACAGCGCCAGCGCCATGCCGAGGTGCAAATTGTTGCGGTCGGCATCGGGCGCGCCCTTGGTTTCGCACAGGCGGTACATCTCGATCGCCTTCGCATAGTTGCGCACGCCGAGATAAGCGTCCCCGGCCTGCTGCGCGAGATCGCCCTTCGGCGCGGCCAGCGCGTTCTTTTCCTTGACCGCCAGCGGCGAGCTGCCCGCGATGCCGGTTTTTGCGCGTGCCAGCAATTCGTTGCCGGTCACGTTCCCGGCCGGGATCGTGCCTGACGACAGGCCTTCCTCGACCACGGTCTTCGCTTCGTTGGGCAGACCGATCGTCAGCGCCGCATCGGCATAATCGATATATTCGCGCTGCCCGGCCTGGCTCTTGGTCGCCCACAGCAGGCGATAGAGATCGATCTTGTTCTTGCTATACTTGACCGCAGCCGCACCCTGGAAACCGAAGGTGTAGATCGCGCCGCGCCAGTTCGGGCCGGTGCCATATTCGGTCAGCCACGCCGCAGTCCAGGTGTCGGCGCCTTCCTGGTCACCGGCCTTGCCCAGGCGCGTGAAGGCGTATTTGTACCATTCCTCCGGCGCCTTGCGACCGGCAGCCTTTTCGGCGGCGATCGCGGTGCCGATCTCGGCCACGCCACCCTTCACGTCGCCAGTCTCGATCTTGGCCTGCGCGATCTGCAGCGAGAGGTTCGAATCGGCCGCGCCAAGCTCGCGCGCGCGCTGCAAGAAGGTCAGCGCTTCGGGATATTTCTTCATCGAATAGGCGAGGCCACCGCGCTCGAGGTTGCGGCGTCCGATTTCGTCCTTCGGCGTCGCCGGATTGGCGAGGATCGCGTCGAGGATCGGGATCAGCAGCGGAACGCGCTGCGCATCGGGCTGGCCCTTGGTCTGCGCATTGACCAGCGACAGGCGCAGGCCCGACGCCAGATACTTTTCGTAATCGCTCTTGGCGACGCTATCGAGCGTGTTGAGCGCGGTTTCCGCACCGGCCAGATCCTTCGGCGTAGCGGCAAGCGCGGTCTGCGCTGCGACGGCAGCAGCACGTGCTTCCTTCGACAGCGACGGGGCGGCGGGGGCCTCTTCCTTCTTCTTGGCAATCGCCGGGGCAACGAACGCCGCCCCGTTCAGTCCGACAACCAAAGCGGCGGACAAGGCGATTTTGGAAACCATCTTCATTGCGAACTCTCCTCATTCGGCGCGGCACGCGCGGCGGATTGCTGCCGCCGCTCTAACGTCGCGGCTTCGACCGTCAAGCAACCGCGTTGCCGGTCGCCACGTGAACGCCGCTTGAACCCATCGGCTCCCTGCGTCCGCGCACGCAAGGTCCGACCGCGCCTCGGCAAAGCTTTGACGCAGACGCGCAAGGCTTTGACGCAAGCGCGCGAGCCGCCTAACCGCACTTGCGATGATCGCCTTGCTCTCCCCCGCCAAGACGCTCGACTATGAGCGCCCCCTGCCCGCCGTCACCGCGACCACACCGCGCTTCGCCGACACTGCCGAATCGCTGGCGCGATCGGCGGCGAATCTGACGCAGAAACGTCTGTCGGAACTGATGCACATCTCGCCCGCGCTGGCGAAGCTCAACGCCGATCGCTTCGCCGGATTCGCCGATGCCCCTGCCCGCCCCGCACTCTTCGCCTTTGCAGGCGATGTCTATACCGGGTTCGAGGCGCATTCGCTCGATGAACCCGCGATCGCCTTCGCGCAGGATCATGTGCGGCTGCTGTCGGGCCTCTACGGCCTGCTTCGCCCGCTCGATGCGATGAAGCCGTACCGCCTTGAGATGGGCACGCGCTGGGCACCACGCCGCAAAAGCCTGTACGAATTCTGGGGCGACCGCATCGCCGCCGCCGTGCGCGAGGACGTCGCGACCGAAGGCTCAGGCGCCGTCCTCAACCTCGCCAGCCAGGAATATTTCGCCGCCGTCCTCGGAAAACTCGACGGTGTGCGGGTGGTGGACGTCGATTTCCGCGAACCCGGCCCGGGCGGCCCGCGCTTCGTCAGCTTCCACGCAAAGAAGGCGCGCGGCATGATGGCGCGCTGGCTGTGCGAACATCGCATCACCGACATCGAGGACATGAAGGGCTTCGACAGCGACGGCTATCGCTTCGACAAGGGCGAGAGCGAAGCGGATCGCTGGCGGTTCACCCGCGCATGACCGGCTCGGCAGTCATCATCGGCGCATCCGGCGGGATCGGCGC
>JAIXZV010000169.1 GCA_027489365.1 Sphingomonadales bacterium | reverse complement strand
CTCCTCCGCGCACGTGCTGTGCGTGGGAGCAGGAAACTATGCCGATCCGATTACCCCAAAACCCGCAGATACCTCGGCCCTTCCACGGCCACGCGGCATAGTATGCCGCTCGGCATAAAGTCCCAAGTCGCACAAGCTGAACTTCCTGCGTTCGCACTGCGAGGCAATCGCGCCCGACCTGATCGCGGCGTGGCCGCGCGAGGACAAATTCTCGCGGCGTTGTTTCGAGCTGCTGCGGCTCGCCTATGTCAACGCGCGCTACTCCCCCGAATACAAGCTCAGCGACGAAGAGATCGGCTGGATTGCCGATCGGGTCGCGGTGCTCGAGACGCTGGTGCGCGAGGTCTGTGAGCGGCGGCTGGCGCAATCCTGACGCCCGAAACGTATCGTCACCGGGACGATAACAGGCATCTCGCTCCAAACTGACAGGACCGATCCGCGATCGATCGCCTGTGACCTATGGCCGGTCGGGACGCTGGCAAAACCATCGCGTCCGCGCTGTTTTCCCCTGGCCTGACGGCCATTCCTCGCGCGGCAAAACAGCGCGCACGCTCCGGTCCTCCGCTGGCGCTTCGGCCTGACGGTTCGCGCGTCCCTTGCCCGTCCATCTGGTCGGCGGGTCGACGCGGGAATGGTCCCGGGTCGCGTCAAGGAGTGAAGATCATGCCTGCCATCGGATATGTGACGAAGAGCGAAGACGGCTCGTTCAAGGGCCAGCTCAAGACGCTCAGCATTCGCGCCGACATCCAGATCGTCGCCAATGCTAACCGCTCGGGCGACACCCAGCCGCACTACCGCGTGCTGTCCGACGGGGTCGAGATCGGCGCGGGCTGGATGCGCCGGTCGGAAAGCTCGGGCCGCGATTACGTATCGCTCAGCCTCGCGGCGCCCGAGTTCGGACCGCGTCGGCTCTACGCCAATCTCGGGCAAGCCGCCGGCGGCCCGGAAGACCGGTTCGCGGTCATCTGGAACCCGGCCGACTGATCGCGGCAAGACCGGCTTCGGCGTCCGAGCGGGCGTCGGGGCTGGCCTTCAGGCGACAGAGTAGCGCGTTGTGCCCGCTTCCATCGTGAGCACAGCCGTAACGTTTGTGCTGGGGCCGAAGTCATCCGCAGTAACTCGCACGAGGCAAATCCGTCCCTCTGCAAACTCGATCCCGTCATGGTGTCTGTCTTCATCGGCATGCCGCATCGCGCGAATGGCGGCCAGTTTTCGAAGCGCAGTACCGATCGGAAGGATTGTCGGGAGCGTTCTCATCGGCTCGCAACCGGTATCGTCAAATTTGTCGATAAGGGCGCCAGCCGCGCGATCTATACGCAGCAGATTGTGGGCGAACTGGTGCGTCCAACGCACCATTCCTATCCCCGCCAATTTTCCTTTATGAATCTTTTCATCGCGGATTAGTGCGTCGCCCTCGTCAAATTTCGTGACAAGGAAACGCGATCCAGTCACGCCGTTGCTTGGTGATCGAGCCCACAGAAACTTCAATTGGGCACCCGCGTGTTTGCACTGATTGCAGATGAGCGCACAGTGATCCCGCAGTCGGCTTGCTACCTTGCCATAGTCCTTGATGGCCGCTTTCTCCGCCTTGCTTTGCGGTGACAGCCACTTTGGTAAGACGTTGGCATAGCAGTCGAACAGCTCGGTCCCATCGTAAGTTAGCTGTCTAAAGGCCTTCATCAGCGCAACACCGTCGGGATTGATCGCGACTTCAATAGCTTGCAGTTCATCGACGAACGTCTCGAGCGTCGCTTGCAGTTCTCGCCATTTGGCCGGCGTCAGCTGCAAAAGATGCGGGCCATTATCCTTGCCCGCGAGATCAATCCGGCGGCCGACACAAGCCTTGATGAATGTGGATTGCGGGTTGCTGTGGTCGTCCAGGTCGAGATGCATCTCGCATCTGTAGCACGCGAATTTGGTCGGATCACCTAAGGTTGGGTGGAGGGTACTCGTCTCGGAGCGTCCGAGCATGGCGGCTGGTGGCGCGGCTGTGCAAGGCCGGCGGCCCCTCCAATTTTGTTATGAAATGGTGGCTGCTGCGCAGCCGAGTTTGTTTGTCGCCACATAACAAAATCGGTTCCTCCGCCGCCGCTCGCGCGGTGGCTGCGCTTGCGCTCCGCCAGCCCTGACAGCCACGCCGCCAACCGCCGTCGAGAGGCTGTCTTCGATGAGGAAGGCGACAATCGATGGAGAGTGTCATGACCATGTTTCAACCGGTTTCAGCAGTGTCGGATCGCGTGATGGCGGCACTGATCGCAGGGCTTGAGGTGGAGTTCGGGCGGGGTGCGGGTGAAGGACTGGCGCAGCATTTCCTGGCCGCGGAGGATGCGGATTTTCGCTGGGATGTACGGCAGGAAGAGCGCTGGCTTGGCGCCTATGAGAGCGCGGAAGACGATGATCTTTGGCTCGATCGCGTGGCAATTTGCGGGCGACTGGACGCCAGATGGTTCACGGCGACGATGATCGTGGATGGCGATGGCAATGCGCACGGGATGCTCGGATGCCGGGAGTTTCGCAGTCGGAAAGCGGCGCGGGAAGCGATGGCCAAGGCGCATTGAACGCACGCAATCAAAGCCGGGATGCGGTGTCGGACAGGCATCGCATCCCGGCCTTTCTTGTCCTCGGCTCGGGGGATGAAGAAGGCAGGAAGAAGTACGAAATCAGGCAGCTGGAACGGAGAAGGTGGAAGGCAAGATAGAAAGCACTGCCTCCAAGGGCAGCGCTATGTGGCGTCTGCACGTCGTTTGCGGTGGAGGCATGCCCGGCGGCTTGCCTCCACACTTTACAGAACTGGCGGTTATCTGGGCCGCGCTATGGAGCACCTTGAACGGGTGCGCTTCGCTTCCCTCATTGGGGCTCTTCAGCCTTTATGCGGGAGCGTTTGATGCCCGACGATCCGTTCGACCTCTGGCTTGGCCGCATCGGCCAGGACCGACCGATGCGCCACCGGATGCGCGCCGCGATCAATCGCGCAGGGGGCGTCCGCAGTGGCAAGCGCAGCAGCTTCACCGGTGCGCGGATCGGACGCGGCGCGGGCGTTGGCGCGATGTTGTCGTCGCCGGGCTATCGCAGCAACGCATCGGGCCGCCGCGTGATCGTGAAAGCGCGGATCGTGAAACTGGGGGCGAAGGGACTCGCCGGTGCGACCGCGCACCTGCGCTATCTGCAGCGCGACGGCACGACGCGCGAGGGCGAGCGCGGGGCGCTATACGGTCCCGGCGAAGAGCCGGTCGACGGCAAGGGGTTCGTCGAGCGCGGCAGCGGCGATCGCCACCAGTTCCGCTTCATCGTCGCGCCCGAGGATGGCGCCGAATATGACGACCTGAAGCCGCTGGTGAAGCGCTGGATGAGTCAGGTCGAGCAGGATCTTGGCACAAAGCTCGACTGGGTCGCGGTCGATCACTTCAACACCGGCCATCCGCACAGCCATATCATGGTGCGCGGGAAGGACGATCGCGGGAAAGATCTGATCATCGCCCGCAACTACATGACGCATGGTTTGCGCGGTCGCGCCGCAGAGCTTGTCGACCTCGATCTGGGGCCACGCTCGCCCGAGGAAATGCTCCGCGCCGCCACCCGCGAGATCGATCAGGAACGGCTGACCGGGATCGACCGCCGTCTGGTCCGAAACGTTGGCGATGACGGACTTGTCCGGGCTGTCCACCCCGACGCCATTGAGCAGAGTCTTCGCGCAGGCCGCCTGCAAACGCTGGGACGGATGGGGCTGGCGACCGAAGGACCGCGCGGCAGCTGGCGGCTCGACGAGGATATCGAGAACAGGCTGCGCCGGATGGGCGAGCGCGGCGACATCATCCGCACGATGCAGCGCCAGATGACGGCGCTCGCGCCCGAGCGCTCGCCGACCGATTACGTCATCCATGATCCCGCCGATGGGACGGGCCGACCGATCGCCGGCAAGGTGATCGCGCGCGGTCTGTCCGACGAGTTTGCCGACCGGCATTATCTGATCGTCGACGGAGTTGATGGGCTGAGTCACTATGTCGATATCGGCATTGATGCAGCCCCTACGGTGGCTGGCAGCATCGTGCGGATCACCCCCACACCGATCGCGGTACGAGAGGTCGACCGCACCGTTGCCACTGTCGCTGGCAGCAATGGCGGCGTCTATACAATTGATGCGCATCTCCGCCACGATCCCGCCGCCACCCAGACGTTCGCCGAAGCGCATGTCCGAAGGCTGGAAGCTTTGCGTCGTGGACGCGCGGTCGAGCGCGAACCCGATGGCAGCTGGATCATCGCGCCCGATCATCTGACGCGGGTCGAAGCCTATGAGCGCGACCTCGCGAGCAAGACGCCCGTAACTATTGAGACCATGGGCACGCGACCGGTCGATCAGCTGGCCCGCCATGACGGCGTGACCTGGCTCGATAAGGAAATGCTCAAGGAAGATCCGATCCAGCCGGGTCGCGGATTCGGGGCGGAGGTCAGGAAATGCCTCGCGCTCCGCCAGCAATGGCTGGTCGAGCAGGGCCTGGCCGAACGCGATGGCGATATGGTCCGCTACGGGGGCAATATGCTGGCCGTCCTTCAGCAGCGCGAGCTGCGCCGGGCCGCCGGCCAGCTGTCCGACGAGTTGGGGCTCTCGTTCACCGAGACCCGGACCGGCCAGGCGGTCGAGGGTATCTGTCGCCGCGATGTCATGGTCGGCGATTCAAAGTTCGCGGTGATCGAGCGCGCGCGCGACTTCACGCTGGTGCCCTGGCGGCCGGTGCTCGAACAGGCAGTCGGCAAACCAGTATCGGGCATCGTGCGGGCCAGCGGAATCAGCTGGACGATCGGTCGTGGGAGGTCGGGCCCCAGCATCGATATCTAGTCTGGCGCATTATCGCCAAAGCGAGCCCATCAGCACCCTTCAGCCGGGGCGCTGCCGCGCGCATCATCGCCCCCATGAAAACGTTCAAGACCCGCCACCAGTTTTACCTGCCCGACGACCTGTCGGCGAAGCTCGATGCGCTCGCGGCGAAACCAGGCAACTCGAAGACGACAATCCTGACCGAAGCGCTCACCGCCTGGCTCGACCGCAAGGCGGTCAACGAACTCGACGAGCGGTTCGCGCCGCGAATGGACCGCCACCAGCGAATTCTGCAGCGCGTCGAGACTACGCTCAACATCACAACCGAAGTGCTCGACCTGTTCGTCCAGCACCAGATGACGATCGTCGCGCATCAGCCGCCGTTCGATCCCGAGACCCGGCAACTTGGACTGAAGCGCTACCGCGCGTTCATGGACGAGGTCGCGCGCCGACTGGGCAGCAATCAGGTTAAGGCGCGAATGATCACCAACGGCAGACATGAGGAACAAAAGTCATGAGCGATGCCGTACGCGAACCCATCACAGTCAGAATCAGGGAAGCCTGCCGGATCACCGGCATCGGGCGGTCCAAACTTTACGAGCTTATCGCCGAAGGCGAGATCGAGACCATAAAAGTGGGGGCGATGACGCTTGTGCCGGTTGCGGGACTCAGGGCGTTCATCGAGGCGCGGCGCGAGCGGATGTAGTGCAGCGCAGGAAGCTGGAATGGCCGCCATTCAGAAATGCGCCCTAAAATCCGGCCGTTCCCCGAACATACAAAAGATCCCATAAGCCGCAATTCGTTAAGGGCCAGACGGAGCGTTAGAGCATCATGACGGGCATGTCCGTCCGCCCGACCGAGCGGAGCATGTTATCACGCGGCGCCATGCGGTCGACGGTGACAAGGATCAGCGCGCCCTCCTCTTTGGGAGGCCCACGCAATGACACCATAAACGCCGACATCACCACGTCAGTCGATCCGTCAAGCGCCTATCATCGCTTTTGCCTGGCCGCGGCCGGCTTGCCCCGTGGCTGCGGCGCCCAATCGATGGTGGCCAAGTCCCGACGGCGAATAAAGCGCGAGTCGATCGAGGGATTCGCCTCGACGAAGATCATGGGCTGTGGCGTATCCACCACGACCAGCCCATGTACCTGCGGGACCGCATCCAGCTTGAGCCGCTTTGCCAGATCAGCGGCATTGGCCCGAACATAGGCTACCCGATCGAGATGGCGTAGCAGATTGTCGGGCTTCCCACCCGAGCGCGGCTGTCCTCGATAGTCGGACAGTCGACGGGCGGTCTCACCGAGGGTCCGGCAGAGCTTTATGTCCTTCGCCTCGATCACCCAGGCATGGCGACGATCAGAACTGAAAGCGAGCACATCGATATCGCCAAGGAGCTTGATCGTCGGAGTCGCCTTGTGGTTCAGGCAAGCCCAGGGTGCGACGGACGCGTCGGCCGGCAGACCCAGAGCGCGCAGATCCTCTGCGATTGCGTCGTTGAACGCCATGCCCAAGCGATTGGCTGCGCGACCGACATAGCTTCGCATCTCCTTGCTCGACCAGAACCGGTCCTGGAGATTGCCGGTCAGCGCGCCGGAGAGATTGTGCAGGAAGCTGCGCTCCACCGCAGCGGGGCCGACGACCAACATGGGGTCGGGGCCCTGCGATACGGCAAGCAAGGGCCTGCCGATCGGTGACTGCGGGCGGTCGAAGCGGCCGACGTCATAATCATTCGGATGCGCCCCGGGCGGAACGCTATTCCAGTCGTTGCGACACGGCAGGACCAGGCGGTCGACCAGCCGGCCGAGTGAGTCCTCGTCGATGCCCTTGGCCTCATGCAAGCAGGCGATCAGCTCGGACCGCGGCAGCAGCAGAACGTCACTCCCGGCCGACACTGCGAAATCGCACAGTCCCGCGCTGAAATCGCCGAAGGTGGTGACGGACACACCATATTCGGCCTGCAAGGCCGCGACGAGATCAGGCTCCAGGTCCGATGGCGTGCTAGGTTTCTGCACCAGCCAACCGCCATAATCGCCAATATGACGCTGCCGCTGCTCGGAGTGCATCGCGGCCGCGCTCGGCGCCAATGTTTCGTCACCGAAACCATGATCGTACAGCAGATCGCCGGTTGGGCTGACGATTAGCTGGGGCGTCAGCCGGTCCCCGGCGAGGCTCGGAACAAGCTCGCAATATCCGAAATGATGCAGTGCCATCGCGGCAAGCTCGTCATAGTCCATCTCGCCGACTCGCATTCCGCCGGTCTCGGACGCATGCGATGCCGCCACCTCGGCCAAGATCGACGACGCGCGCAAAACGGCATTCACCCGGCTCCGCTGCGCCAAGCTCACCAGCAGATCGGTGTCTTGGCCGTAAATCCCGCGCAACGCCCGCGCGGTGAGTGCCCAATGCTGCTCGTCGGCAATGCAGGCCTGCATCATCCCCAGTGCAGTCGAGACGAGCTCGATCCGGTCGTAGTATGCGACCCCGTTGAGCAGGACCTTCAGGCTCGCGCCATGCAACTCAGCCAGATGTCTCGCGCACGCATCCTTTCCGGTGATCATCGTACCGGGCCGGCGCTCGGAGCCGAAGGCGTGCCCATGCTTAATGAGCGAGGCGGCCGAGCGAGACATTTCGCGAAAGCGCTGCGACAGGGCGCCGTGCAGGCGAAGCACATCCGCAGCGCGTTCCGGCTGATAAGCGTGGCGCCAGCGGACATCGCTCGACGGCACCGCCTCCAGCACCCGCGCCAGGGCCAATTCCCGTTCGAGCGGCCGGCCCGTTGCCCGGCTCACGCCTTCGAGAAGCGCGGCGGCGAGGGCGACCTCGCCGCGATTGTCGATCCGCCGGGCGCCTTGCTGCCAGACATCCCCCGTCCGGACCCGGATTCTATCCGGCATCACCTCAAGCATGATGTCGGCATCTAGCGCGGAATCGTCCGGCACCTCGCCGCCGAATGCGGCGGGACCGGAGATTTCCAGCGTCACCAGAACCGGCGGCAAGGGTCCCGGTCCTGGGGCAGTTTTGTCAAGCAGGGGCATGACGAGGCTTAACCAATGGAGCGCCGCAGCCCAGTTCTGATAGGCTGCAGACAGTGCTTCGGGATCCTCGGGCCTCACGATCTCCAGCCACACGGGTCTTGCGCCGGCAAGGGTAACTCCGGCCAACCGCCGCGCTTTGAGCGCCTGAAACGACACATAGATCGGCTCAAGGGCGCCGAAGGTGGCTAGCGGATCGAGACGAACGACGGGGCGAAAGCCGCCGCCCGGCCAAGCCACGGTGCGGCGGTCATAGGCTTCGATCCCTTCGCGGCGCGCCGCAAAGAGGCTGTCGGTCGGCATGCTGAGCTGGAGCGGCGGTCGGACATCTCGCGCCTGTTGGGGCACCAGCGTGTGGCTGGTTTCCTTCCACCACTGGAAGAGGTTCAGGGGCCCGCTGAGGTTCTGGAGGCCAAAGCCATCCCGGCGGACCATGTCGGCGAGCACATCGATACGCCAAAAATCACCCAGAGTGCCGTCCGAGCATCCGCTTAGCGCGATTGCATCGGCGATTTCGATGCCCATGAAGCGCCAGCCTTCGAGATCATTGGGACGCGCGAAATTAACTTCCTCGCCCTTTCCCCATCCTCCCATCAGATAAAGCGTGGCGCCGAAGCAAAAGCCAGGCTCGTCCTTTACCGCCTCATGCGCCTTTCGGATCGACGCGATGATCCGCGCCCCGCGGTCGGCGGAAGCCGGCCACGGCTCGCCGAACCCCATCTCGCGCCAGCAGGCAAAATCGCCGGCGATCTGCTCGAGGTGGATGTAGCGGCCGCTTGAATATTCGAAGACGTGGGACCGGAGCGGCTCGCCGAGCCCCCAATGCGTTTCGACCTCGTCGGTCTGGGCGAAGCGCGTCTCGGAGAGGCGTTCGGCCTGGACGGTCAGCAGCGCCTCCGCGAGCGCCGCGTCGCGACCGGTACTAAGAGCATGATCCGCAATCGCTGCACGAACCGCCATGGAGATCGCAGCGGGAGCCGCCAGCAGTAGATCGGGACCGAGCGCGACCAGTGGCTTGAAGTCGAGCGGTGCATTGGCCGGCTTGGCGTCAAGCGTCGCCGTCATCTCCTCTTCCGAAAGGACGAACCGCGTCAGCGCGCTCCTAGATATGCCCGCGCCCTCCAGCGCTGACGGAGTCCAGCGGACATAGCCGGCCAGCCTGTCGAGCCGGGATTCAGCCGGGAGCAAGATCGCATCTTTCGGCTCGCCCTCGCCTACAATCCGCCGATCGAGCCCGGCCCGCTCCACCACCGCCTTCGAAAGCGCGAGGAGCGCCTCGACCGGACGTGCGACCTCGGCGTCTTGATCGGCGGCCAAGCGCGCAAGGGCTTCCACAAGACAGTCCGTGTAGAATGCGGAATGCGACCACACTCCCATCACGATTGGGATCTCGCCTTGCTGCGTGGCGATCGGCGAAAGAAAGAAGTCTTCGCTCGGATCCTCCAGCCGAAGCACGTCGGCCTTGTTGAGATCCGTATTGAGCAAGCGCATCAGGTCCGATCGACCGACGCGCTGGCTGCCACGTGCCAGCGCAAGCACGAGCCGTGTCGCCCAAGTCAGGCGAATATGATTAGCGTGGAAGCGCGGCTCGAGCTGGAGGCCCGCAAGCAGAGTGAGCGCACGTCCGCGGTCCCAACGAGCGATGCGCCTTGCAAGTTGGGGAACCCGCTGCACCGCATCGGCGGGGACCACCGGAAGGTCGCGGGGTGAAAAGATCGGGTGGGTGATGTCGGGCGGAAGCGAGATCGGGACGCCCAGCGGCCCGAGGCTTACTCGCTGGCCTAGCGAGGATCCGGCCCGCAGAATCGCGCTTCCCGGCGGTTTGCGAGCCATGATCGGTACGCCATTCCTTCTCGGCTGTAGGTTAGGCCAACAGGTCCTCGAGATTTGCCTTGAGGCTGGCCGCGCGCTCTGGATAGGGAGCATGACCAAGGACAGTCACTTCAGAGAATTTATTGCCCGGAACCTTGTTCTTGAGCTGCCTGAATACCGTCTTCCCCTTCGCGCCCTTCAAGGTCCGACCCTGGAACGTGGCCCATACATCCGCGTTGGGGGGGCTCCCGCCCGCCTTGTGAAGTTCCCCGTTATGGGCGGCTCGCTGCGCCGCGAATTGCTCGCTGATGGGTACCTGATTTTGGGCCAGAACCTCCGCAATCCACGCATCGCAGGTATTGATCGGCTCACCCGTCAGCGACGACAGAAAGCTGGCATCACAAAATTCGGCCTCAAGGTCGGACTGATCGGTGACCCAAAGGCGAATGCCATCGCTGGCATAGTCCGCCTTCAATGCGACAACCTCATCATCGGTGAGCGAGTCCCGATCGCGATGTACCAGCAGCTTGAACTTGTCGCCCAGGGAGGCCCGGAGCTCGACCGCTTCCTCTTTGGTCAGAAGGTGTTGATATCCCCGCCCAGGCAAGACAGTCACCGCGCGCTCGATCTCTGGCCACTGGCGAAGCAGCATTTTTAGAAAATCATTCTTGGCGTCTTCGCTGACGATAATGACCTTTTTGCCAAAGGCGCCCCATCCCAGTGCCAGTTCGACAACCGATCTGTCGTCCGTCTTTTTCTCGCCGTCTGCCAGCCAGACCACATTCGTGTCCGCCGGCGCACCTCGCACGATGAACGGAGAATGCGTCGTCATCACGATCTTGATGCCCTGAGCCCGCGCGATCTCAAGGAGGCTTGAGGCCAGCTTCTCTTGGACGCTCGGATGAAGATGGATATCCGGCTCATCCACCAACAGCATCTTCGGCTTGAACAGAAGAATGTAGCAAAATATCTGGATCAGCTGCAGGAAGCCCGTGCCCAGTAGTTCGAGCGGCATCGACAAGCCACCGATTTCCGCTTCGGCCTGAATGTCGAAGTCGGTCGCCTCGTCGAACTTCACCTTCAGCCTAATCGCTCCCAGAAGTGGCTCCAGCCAAGCTTCGATTTGCGCCAGGTTCTCAGGAGACAGGAGATCGAGCGCATTGCGGAGATAGACGTTCGAGTCGCCAAACGAGCAGGCTTTCAATACGACGCGCTTCGAGTTCTTCTGCTCGACGTTGGGAATGCCGGAAATTCCGGGGATAAATCCGCTGAAAAAGGTTTCCACACCACGAAACTGAGGCCGAACCAGCTCCGGCAATTCGCCTTGGACTGATATCCCGGCATTGCGGGCCGACCGCATCTCTAGGTGTGCTGTGGTCTTGATGCCGTCATTGTCTCGAAACACGAAGAATACCTTCGACGACGGGCTGTCCGACCTGTTGCCCCACGGTGCCCCATGGCCGAGCCGCCAATACTCGTCCGACGGCAGGTAATCGAGATCGGCGACACGAACCATCGCCGTTGAACCTGTTCGAATGCGGTCGGCCTGCCGCATCAGGCAGGAAGCAAGGTGCAGGGCCTGCAGGATCGATGATTTCCCGCTTCCATTGGTTCCCACGAGAATGTTGAGGTCGGCGAGAGGCAAGTCAATAGAATCGATACGCTTGAACTTTTCAATCCTAATCGATTCAAGCACCACTCACGCTCCAGCATCAACATTAGCGCACGCGTCGCACATCTATCCATAATCGTAAATGGGACATGCTCGAAAACCTAGCCGACGCGTCGAACTTTTGCGAATCGGCTCGGCGGCCACAGGTGAGGACGCTAATATAAACGAACAGTCCGACGAAAAGCCCACCTGTTCGGCAATTTGCTCGGCCTGGTCGGCATAGCCTTTCGCGCCGAATTTGTCGAAAGCGAAACTGATCTTCAAAAAAGCTCGATTTTCTATGCCGTCCAGCCGACCACGGTGAGCGGCGTCGACAGGACAATCGTTTCATGCGGCCCCGGCGGTGCGCGTCCGAGGGCGTGCAGCGCATTCAGATAACGGTGCCGCTGGTGCCCCTCGACGATAACCAATTGTATAGCGGGCAGCACGTCACCGCCGTCGATTACACCGAACGGAGTAGATAAAAGCACCATCGAATAGTCCCAGGTGCCTTGGTCAAGCGCGACAGCCGTTGGATGGCGATCCACACCCCCGCGCCGCTGAAAGGTTTCATAGTCGAACTGGGGGTGCAGCTCGCCACCCCAAGCGCGGTGGATCGAGGCGAGAAGCGCATCACCGCTCCAGAGCCGCCGCTCCCAAGCTAGGTCATCAAGCGGCAGGAAGCTGAAGGGCGAGTGCGTCCAATGGCGGTAGATCCATTGCTCACACAGGTCGGCTGGCAGATGCGCCAGCCTCTCGCGGTTGCGCAACCACCAAGCGTAGAAAGGCTCCTTGGCATACGTCGATTCATCGACCGGCCGTAGCGCATCCGGCCACGCGGTAGCCGGCAAATGATCGAGGTCGAAGGGATGCATTGCACACTCATAGCGGGCGGGCGCATGACTTGCATCTTCCGCGAGAGTGTCAGTTGGTGGGCCCTAAGCCAATTCAAAATGGCGAAAGCTAAAAGTCGGCACCCACAGTTGATCAAGCACAGTTGAGCAAGCGCGCCCGATCCCTCGACGCAGGCCGTAAGTGTGCTTAGCTATTCCAATGGAGTTCACAGCCAAGCAGATAGCGCCCCCAAAGGACTGGAGCCGTTTCGAGGATTTGTGCCGCGCCCTATTCTCGGCAGTATGGCACGACCCTTATGCGCAGAAGAACGGGCGATCCGGTCAGCCGCAGCACGGTGTTGATATCTGGGGCGAGAGTCTGGGCGCGCGGCCCGGGACGCACTGTGTCCAGTGCAAAGGCAAGGACATCAATTATCATGGGAAAGTGACACGCTCGGAGTTCGACGCCGAGCTCGCCAAGGCCGAGCATTTCAAACCCGCCCCGCGCGTCTGGGTCCTCGCCACGACCGCGCCGAACAATGCGACATTGCAGGAGCATGTCCGCGTCCGCTCACAAGAACGCGTGAAGGCCGGCACATTTCCCGTTGCGGTCCTGGGGTGGGAATCGCTCGTTGCATTGATGGGTGACCACCCAGCCGTGATCGAGCAATTCTATCCCGAGCACGGCGACCATATGAGCGCAGTTCTTGACGCGTTGCGTGCGCTCCCGCGCCGCGACGAATTCTTGCTGTTTCTGTCCGGCAAGACAGGGTCGCCGCAACGCAAAGAGACGAACGAGCGAGATGCGTGGGTGCCGGTCGCCTTTGAGACATCGCGCGGCCTCGGTCCTGCGCTGTTGGGCCGCGCGCTCGGATCGGCTGATGTTGGCCGGTGTCCCCGGCTGCCCGAAGCCAGCGTTCTTGAGGCTGAACTTGCCATCAGCTATTCGGCCCGGCTGGGGGGCGTGCCGGGTGCGGGGAAGTCGGTTTGCGCGCTTCAGGCAGCTGAGCATTTCGCGGACAAAGGATTTCGTGTCGTCCGCTTGCGCGATCCCCGCACCGATACGCTTGCGCTAACCCAAGACGATGTCCCGACCATTCATCTGATCGACGACGCGCATCTAACGGCCGAGCATGCACTGGTCCTCGCCGAACAGGCTACGACGCCGTCAAAACTGCTCCTCTCGGCGCTTACGACATCCCATACGCTCGGGAGGTCACCCGGCATGATCCATCTTGATGCCAAGCGCGCCGTTGGCGTGATCGCCGATGACCTTCGTCGGCGACATGATGAAACGCTGGCCGCCGTTCGCCTGGTCGACGACTGGGTTGGGGACGGGATCGGACAGGAAAAGCTCAAGTTGCGACTGGACGCCGCAACTTGCGCCGACTTCCCGTGGCAATTTTGCTTCATCCTCAGTGGCGGCTGGCGCCGCGTCCACTCGGTCGTCGCCTCGGCACGCGCGGCGCAGGCCGATCTCGTGCTGGGCGCGATCGCCATTCGCCAGCTGGCGACGCGCGATGCGCGCGCAACCCTGCAGGATCTGCAGCCAATGTTCGCGGCGGCCGGACTCGCGCCGAGCGCGGTCGACGACGCCGTCGCCTGGCTGGTTGAGCAGCGGATCGTCGTTGCCGCCACCGATCTGAGATGCCCGCACCAACGCTTTTCAGCAAAGGTGTTTGACCCGCTGCTGGAACATCGGGACGCGGTAGGTCGTGGCCAGATCGCGAGAATGATGTCCCAAACGCTTGCTGATCCGGCGATGTCGCTCACGGGGCTGGGCTTGTTGCTAAGCGAGTTTCGGATGAGCGGGAGCGGCGCCCGATGGTCGCGCTTAGTCGACGAACATGCCCTAAAACCGTTTATTGAACGGTGCTGGTCCGCCGAGGGCCCCGATGACATTGCGGCCGCCGCGCGCGCGCTTCGCGAAATAGATTGCTACCTTCCCGATGCGATTAAGCGCCCCGGCCGGAGCGCTGTCGTGACAGTTGCGCGATGGTTCAGCGCGCCCCAGCCCGGCATGGCCTACGCGGTCGGCAACTACCTCAACGGCACCTACCGCAATGTCCGATACGGCCGCGCGATCGTGCGGGCGTCGAATCCCGAGGCGATCGCCGACCGACTGAACGACGCGCTCCGCCCAGAGACGGCCGATTTCGCAGGCGAAATCGCCCAGATGATCACCCAGGCGTTCAGCGCGCTCACCCCTGAGTGGAAAGCACGGTATCTGGCGCGTATCGACCGCCAGAAGTGTCTGTCGCTGGCCTCGAACTGGCCGACCGAAAGCCCCTTGTACCGCTCGGCTTGGTTCTGCGAGCATCTATTGCACCTCGAACGCGCATCCGGCCTGCAATTAGTCGATGCGCTCGGGCCGTCGATCGCCGGGCGCATGCGAGCCGATCCTATAGGCACATTCGACGCGCTCGAGGATATTTTCTGGAACGGCCTTCGGGTCTACGATCCGTTGCAGGTCTACAAGGGAAAGTTGTCGCCGACTGCGGCGATGCGCGAGGCATGTGGCCGACTCTGCCGCCATTGGGGACCGAAGGATGTGGCGCGAGCGCTGGAACAGGCGTCCGTAGCCCAGTTCCGCGACGCGGCAGGTGTGCTCAACGTCATTCACAAAACGGCGCCCGAGCTTCTTACCGCGACGACGGCCGCAATCGATTGGGAGCAGCTCGATCAAGCTTTGGGTGTCGATTGGGGTCAGCTGCCGCACGAGGCGATCACGCTGCTATGCCAATTCTATCCCGATCCCGACGGCCGTGCGCGCGTGGCGGACCTGATCAACCAGCACCTTGAAGACATAGCCAAGCTGGACGCCAGCCTAGCCTTTATCGCACCGGACGCGGCGCTCCGCCAGATAGAGCGCGGTGCACATATCGCGCTTTCTGGCATTTCCAACGACTGGCCGCTTAGAGGCGGCATACTCGCGGACTTTCACAAACGACGACCGGAACTCGTCAGGACATTGCTGGAACCACATATCGGCGCGATTGCAGCGGCGCTCTCGCAGGAGAGCCCCACCCATTTCGAACGGGCCCTGCTGTTTCTCCGCGTATGCCGTCAGGTCGCGCCCGGCGGGTTCGAGACGATATTGGAGCAGGTTGATGTAACAACGGCTAGCAAAGGCTGGTCCGCTGCCTTGAGTGGACGTGAGTTCAGCGGCCATAAGGCAAGACACCCAGGTGCACGCGAGGCGATCGCTTGGTTGCTCCACCATCTCCGCGATCGCAACGATCCGCTTGGCGACCTTGCGCGCCGTCTATGCGAGGAATTTCCAAAAGGTGCGGCGCTTTCTACGAAGAAATTAGAGGCATTTTCCGACCTGTAACGGTGATCGGACCGACGAGAATGAGTGTACGGAATCGAGAAGTCGGCAGGGTGGCCCGGAATGTCCACTTGTTGGTCCTTTGACACGGAGCCCAGTCAGACCGAAATTATAATATCGGCTGCAACCGTCTGAAGCTGCCCAGCACACACGGCCCGCAGGTATATCATCCGCATCGCAAAAAATTTTTTGGGTGGTAGCCCGGTGGTAGCCCGGCGTTAGCCGGGACTAAAAAACTGGAGCGGGCGAAGGGATTCGAACCCTCGACCCCAACCTTGGCAAGGTTGTGCTCTACCCCTGAGCTACGCCCGCTCTGGCGCCGTGTCCCGGTGGCTGCACCGGGCGGGTAAGGTGGCGGCCTCTAACAGCGGCTTTGCGGATCGGCAAGCCCTTATCCGACATTAGCTGCATTCGCACGAAAAGGGTTGGCTTGCGGCCCCGAGCGCCCACATAAGGCGGCAAGCATTAGACGGAGCGACACGTGGCAACGCTGGGAATGACTGCAACCGAACGCGAGGCCGTCGAGGCGTTCCGCCGCGATGTCGTCGAGCCGTCGATGACGAAGCTCGTGCTCATCGATTTCTGGGCGGAATGGTGCGGCCCGTGCAAGGCGCTGGGCCCGCTGCTCGAAAAGGTCGCGGCGGCTTATGCTGACAAGGGCGTGGTGCTCGCCAAGATCGATACCGACAAGAATCAGTTCATCGCCGCGCAATTCCAGATCAAGTCGATCCCGACCGTCTATGCGATGTTCCAGGGGCAATTGGTCGCCGACCTGACGCCCGCGCGCACCGAGACCGCATTGCGCACGATGCTCGACCAGATCCTGAAGCAATTGCCGATCGAGAGCGAGGCCGCAGGGCTGGAGGCCGAGCTCGAACCGCTGATCGCGATGGGCGAGCAAGTCCTGGTCGAGGGCGACGCGGCGCGCGCCATCAGCATCTTCGCGCAACTGGCCGAGATGGCACCCGAGCATCCCGCCGTCCTGTCGGGCATGGTCCGCGCGCTGGTCGCCGACGGGCAGACCGACGAAGCCGAGGCGGCGATTGCGGCCTTGCCCGAGGATGTGGCGAAGCTCCCCGAGATCGAGCGTGCGAAGTCCGCGCTGGCGCTCGCGCGCGAAGCCAAGCCAGTCGACGATCTCGCAGGACTCGCCGCCGAGGTGGCGGCCAACCCCGATAATTTCGACAAGCGCTTTGAACTCGCCGGTGGACAAATGGCGGCGGGCGACCGCGATGCCGCCGCCGACACGCTGCTGGCGATGATCGCGGCGGATCGCACCTGGAACGACGGCGCGGCCCGCGCGCAATTGCTCAAGCTGTTCGACGTCGTCGGTCTGGAAGACCCGTGGGTCTCGGCGCAGCGCCGCAAGCTTTCCGCGATCCTGTTCACGTGACGATCACGCGCCTCTCGATCTTTCCGCTGCCGGGGGCCTTGCTGTTTCCGGGGATGCATTTGCCGCTGCACATCTTCGAGCCACGCTATCGCGCGATGATTTCCGACGCGATGGCGCGCGACCGGCGAATCGGCATGGTGCAGCCGCGCCCCAATGTGCCGCTGCGCCCGGACAAGCCGTTGCTGTTCGACATCGGCTGCGTCGGCAAGATCGCCGAGTTCGCAGCGAGCGAGGATGGGCGCTACAATCTCATCCTCGAAGGCCTGTCGCTGTTCCGGATCGTGCGCGAACTCGACGTGACGACCGCCTTTCGCCAGGTCGAAGCGGAATTGATCGCAGGCCCCGACGAGCCCGAGGTGCTGTCGCTGTCGCGCCGCGCCGCGCTGGAGAGCGAATCGCGCGCCTTTGCCGATGCGCAGGGCTATGCGGTCGATTGGGATGCGGTGACGCGGCTCGACGATGCGGCGCTCGTCAACGGCATCGCCCAGATCGCGCCGTTCGACGTGGCGGCGAAACAGGCGATGCTGGAAGCCGACGGGATCGAGGACCGCGCCGAACTCATCATTCAATTGATGCAGTTCTTTGGCCGACACGACGGCGAGGATTCGGTGACGCTGCAGTGACGCACAACCGTGCCGCCGTCGATTTGACTGGACGATGGGACGGTATCTTCAACTATCCGGCCGGGGACCGTTCGAACACTTTCATCGCGACGTTGCGAGACAGTGGGGGGCAGTTTGTAGGCGAGACAACCGAACCAAGCGATGACTTGAACGATTGTGAAGCCACTCTGATTGCGTGGGTTGAGGGTCAGCACGACGGCATGACGGTTGCTTTCCGGAAATCGTACGACGATCCCACTCGCGCCGACTACGCGGTCTCTTATCGTGGATCGGTCAGCGGGGATGGCTTGGAAATCAACGGCACGTGGGACATCCCAAATGTGTGGTCGGGGACCTTCATCATGGTCCGTCCGGCCGCGCAGGCCGCGAGCATTGAGCAGGCGGTCGCCGAGACCGTCCGTTAGACCGTCATCCCCTGCAACAACTTCGGCACATCGCCGCTCTCACCCCGCGCCTCGGCGATGAAGCGGCGCTTGAGCGGCGGGATTTGCTGGACCGCCGACAGGCCGAACCGCCGCACGGCATTTGCGGTCTTGCCCGGCACGCCGAACAGCCGCGTCAGGCCATCGGTCGCCGCCGCGACCATGAAGGTGTCGAGGCTGCGCCAGCGGTCATAGCGCGCGAGCAGTTGCGGATCGCCCAGATCCAGCCCGGTGCGCTTGCCCTCGACCAGCACCTCGACCAGCGTCGCCACATCGCGGAAGCCGACATTGACCCCCTGCCCCGCGATCGGATGGATGCCGTGCGCCGCGTCGCCGACCAGCGCCATCCGGTCGGACACGATCTTCGCGGCATGGTGGAAGCCGAGCGGATAGCTCGACCGCGCGCCCAGCGGCCCCAATTTCCCCAGGAACCCGCCGATGCGCTTGTCTGCTTCGGCGAGCCAGCCGCGTTCGGACAGTTTCAGCATCCCCGGCGCCTGGTCGCGCGTCACCGACCAGACGATGCACGAACGATGGCCCTGTTCGTCATCATTCAGTGGCAGGATCGCGAACGGACCGTCGGGATAGAAAATCTCGAACGCGATATTCTCGTGGCTATGCTCATGATGCAGCGACGTCACGATCGCGGCATTGTCGTACGTCCAGCGCGCGACGCGCAGACCCGCTTTCTCGCGCATCGGCGACCCGCGCCCTTCCGCAGCGATCAGCAACGGGGCCTTCACCACCGCCCCCGAATCGAGCGTGACGGTGACACCGTGCTCGCCACGATCGACCTCGACCGCGCGCGTCTTCATCCGCACATCGACGCGCGGCGCGGCGCAGGCGGCCTCGTACAAAGCCGCGCGCAACCGGCGATTCTCGATCATATGGCCAAGCGCGCCGTCGCCCGGCTCGGGTTCGAAATCGAGCGCACCGGGTTCCAGCCCGTCGCTCACGCGAATCCCCTCGATCGGGCAGTCGAAGCCCGCAAGTCGGTCGGCCACGCCGATCGCCTGCAGCATCCGCCACGGCGCCCCCGCAATCGCCGAAGCGCGCCCGTCGAAGCCCGCCGCCAGAATAACGTCGGGATCGGCGATGTCGATCACGATCGCGCTCATGCCGTGCACATCGAGCGTGACCGCCAGCGCACTGCCAACGAGGCCCCCGCCCAGGATGATGACGTCTGCCGTTGCGATCGATGCGTGTTCCATGCGGCACTTCTAGCGCCTCGCCGCGATCCTGCCAAACGCGCGTTCCGCTTGACGGCGGCGGCGCCGCGCGCGATGATTCCACGAGCACAGACAGCGAACATCGGACAAAGAAATATGGCGAGCCGCGCGCAGCCACCATTGTGGCGTGAAACCGTCCGGGCGGGCGCCGTCCGCAGCGGCGCGCTGATCGGCGCGATCGTCATCGCGCTGATCGTCGCGCTGATGGTGATTGCGGTGGCGAGCTATCATGCCAGCGATCCGTCGTTCAACACCGCCTCGGGCAGCGCGGCGCAGAATTGGCTGGGCAAACCCGGCGCGTTTACCGCCGACGGCGCCTTCTGGCTGCTCGGTCCGGGCGTCGTGCTGATCCTGCCGACGTTGTTGCTATTCGCGCTCAGGCTGTGGCGCGATGTGCCGGTCGGGCGCTGGCGGCTGATGCTCTTGCTGTCGGGCGGCGGGATCGCACTGATCGCGACCACCGTCGCCTTGATGTCGGGTGCGGCGGTGCCGTGGCTGCCGGCCGGATGGGGCGGAATCGTCGGCCTTGCCTTCGGCAATCTGCTGCGCGCCGCAATTGCGCTGATCGGCGATCCGACCGTGGCGCTGTGGACCGCGCGCGGCGTCGCTGCCGTGCTGGGCACCGGCGGGCTGGCGCTATGGGCCTATAGTTTCACGATCGACATGGGCGAACGTGCGCCGCGCCCGGCCCGCGAACCGCGCCGACTGACCGACCAGCGCGGCATGG
>JAIXZV010000113.1 GCA_027489365.1 Sphingomonadales bacterium | reverse complement strand
GGGCGCTTCTTACCGCGCCCAGTCGCCCGATTTGCCGCCGGTTTTGGTGAGCAACTGCACGCCGCCGATCGTCATGGCTTTGTCGATCGCCTTGGCCATGTCGTAGATCGTCAGCAGCGTGACCGAGACGGCGGTGAGCGCTTCCATCTCGACCCCGGTCTTGCCAGCCGTTGCAGCGGTGGCGGTGACGCCGGTTTCGTCGATCGCGAGATCGATTGCCACGCGGGTTAGCGGCAGCGGGTGGCACAAAGGGATCAACTCGGCGGTGCGCTTCGCGGCCATGATGCCGGCAACGCGCGCGACGGCGAGCACGTCGCCTTTCAGCGCGGTACCGTCACGGATTGCGCGGGCGGCCTCGGCGCTCATCTCGATCCGACCGGTGGCGACGGCCTCGCGGCGTGTATCGGCCTTCGCGCCGACATCGACCATGTGCGCGGCGCCGGTGGCGTCGAGATGGGTGAGGTCGCTCATACTTTCTCCGTTCGCTTCGAGCGAAGTCGAGAAGCCTGCGCGCGGTCGATGTTTCTCGACTTCGCTCGAAACGAACGGAGCGGAGAAGGCGGGTGGCGCATCACCCCACCAGCACTCGCGTCGCGGCCTCGACATCGGGTGCGCGCATCAGTGCTTCGCCGATCAGGAAGCAGCGGATGTCATGCTCCGCCATCGCATCGAGATCGGCGCGCGTCATCAGGCCGCTTTCGGCGACGAAGGTGCAGTCCTTCGGCGCCTTCGACACTAATTCATAGGTGCGCGCGAAATCGACCGTGAAGGTGCGCAGATCGCGGTTGTTGACGCCGATCAGGCGCGATTTGAGCTTCATCGCGCGGTCCATTTCGGCCTGTGAATGCACCTCGACCAGCACGTCCATGCCGCATTCGAGCGCGCTCGCCTCGATCTCGGCGAGCAGGACGTCGTCGATCGCCGACATGATCAGCAGGATCGCGTCGGCCCCGATGCTGCGCGATTCGGGCACCTGCCACGGATCGACCATGAAATCCTTGCGCAGCACCGGCAGATCGCACGCCGCGCGCGCCGTCTCCAGATAGGCGTCCGCCCCCTGGAACCAGGCTTCGTCGGTCAGCACCGACAGGCACGTCGCACCGCCCGCCTGATAGGCGCGGGCGTGGGACTCGGGGTCGAAATCTTCGCGGATGATGCCCTTCGACGGGCTGGCCTTCTTGATTTCGGTGACGAGCGCATAGCCGGTGGCGGCGCCGGCATCGAGCGCGGCGCGGAAACCGCGCGGCTTAGTCTGGGTCGCGATGCGCGCGTCGAGCTCGCTCAAGGGCACGGTCGCCTTGCGCGCGGCGACTTCGGCGCGCTTGGTTTCGAGGATACGGTTGAGAATGTCGGTCATCAGTAAGCGATCCAGCGATCGAGCAGGGTGTTGGCGGCGGCGCTGTCGATTGCTTCGGCAGCGATCTGGGCGGCCTCAAGAAGGTCTTGCGTGCGGCCCGCGACGACCAAAGCGGCGGCGGCGTTGAGCAGCACCGCATCGCGATAGCCACCGCGCTCGCCCTGAAGCAAGCGGCGGAGTGCCGCGGCATTGTGCGCCGGATTGCCGCCGCGGATCGCGCTCAGCGGATGGCCGGGCAGGCCGACATCCTCGGGCGAAATGCGGGCGGGGAGGGCGACTTGCCCGACGCTGATCGCGACGCTGGGGCCGGCGCTCGACAGCTCATCGAGCCCTTCCTCGCCCGAGACGACCAAGGCCGCTTCAGTGCCGAGCTGTTCGAGTGCTGCGGCATAGGTGGCGGCGTAATCGGGGCGGGCGATGCCGATCAACTGGCGCGTGACGCCGGCCGGATTGGCGAGCGGACCCATCAGGTTGAAGATCGTGCGCCGCCCGAGTTTCTGGCGGATCGGGGTGATGCGCTTCATCGCCGGGTGATGGTTCGCCGCGAACAGGAAGGCGATGCCGATGTCGCGGAGACTCGCCTCGGCATTCTGCCCGGCGCGGTGCATGTCGAGGCCGAGTGCCTCGAGCGTGTCGGCGGCACCTGCCTTGGACGAGGCGGCGCGGTTGCCGTGCTTGGCGACCGGCACGCCGGTGCTGGCGACGACGATCGAGACGGCGGTCGACACGTTCAGCGTGTGATGCCCGTCGCCGCCCGTGCCGCACACATCGATCGCGTCGGCGGGGGCGTCGATCGGGATCAGACGGCTGCGCAGCGCGCGGGCGGCCTCGGCGATCTCGATGCTGGTCTCGCCGCGCTCGGTCAGGCCGATCAGGAAGCTGGCGACCTCCTCCTCGGAGGTGCGCGCGTCGAGCAGATCGGCGAAGGCTTGGGCGGCGGTTTCCCGCGACAGGGGGGAGGAGGGGTCGGGGAGGTGGGTGAGGGTGGTCACTGGCTTACCCCCTGCCGATCATACCTCTTGTCATCCCCGCGAAAGCGGGGACCCAACACCGGCTGCCCGAGATGGGTCCCCGCTTTCGCGGGGATGACAGCAATGGAGAGGATGGAGGTTGTCACGCGACGGCCTTCACATCGATCCCCGCCGCCGCCAGGAAATTGGCGAGCAAGGCGTGGCCGTGTTCGGTCGCGATGCTTTCGGGGTGGAATTGCACGCCGTGGATCGGCAGCGCCCTGTGGCGGACGCCCATCACCGAGCCGTCATCGGCGCGCGCGTTGACGATCAGATCGGCGGGCAGATCCTCGACGATCAGCGAATGGTAGCGCGTCGCGGTGAAGGGCGAGGGGAGG
>JAIXZV010000206.1 GCA_027489365.1 Sphingomonadales bacterium | reverse complement strand
GATCGCGCTGCCCGAGATTGATTTCCGCAAGCGCCTGAAAGACCCCTGGCTCGGCGGGACGTTCGAGTTCCAGGCCAACAGCCTCGCCATCGCGCGTCCGGCCGGTCAGGATACCCAGCGTGCCTTTGCCAGCGCAAAGTGGGATTTGCGCAAGCTGACACCGTGGGGGCAGGAAGTCACCTTCACCGCCTTCGCGCGCGGCGACGTCTACAACGCCAACGACACGCTTTCGACGACGGTGGCGAGCTATCGCGGCAATGAAGGGATCAGCGCGCGCGCGATCGGCGCGTTGGCGGTCGATGTGAAATGGCCGCTGATCGGATCGTTCCTGGGCGGCACACAGCGGCTGACCCCGCGCTTCCAGATTGTGGCGGCACCGCAGACGACCAATCTTGCTGTCCCCAATGAGGATGCGCGCGCGGTCGATCTTGAAGATTCGAACCTGTTCTCGCTCAACCGCTTCCCCGGCTATGACCGCTTCGAAGATTCGACGCGCTTCACTTATGGGCTCGACTGGGCGGTCGATTTGCCGGGCTTGTCCTTCACGACCAATGTCGGTCAAAGCTATCGCCTGAACACGCGCGCGACGCTATTCCCCGACGGCACCGGTCTGTCGCGGCGGATGTCCGATATCGTCGGACGGACCGAGCTGCGCTATCACGATTTCATCTCGGTCGTGCACCGCTACCGGCTCGACAAGGAAAGTCTGGTGCTGCGCCGTAACGAGCTCGACGCAACGATCGGCTCGCGCAATACCTATGTCGTGGTCGGCTACCTCCGGCTCAACCGCAAGATCGACCCCACGCTCGAGGATCTGCAGGATCGCGAGGAAGTCCGCCTCGGCGCGCGCGTGGCGTTCGCGAAATTCTGGTCGGTGTTCGGATCCACCGTAATCGATCTGACCGACCGCCGCGAAGATCCGCTGATGCTCGCCGACGGTTTCGATCCCGTGCGCCACCGTCTCGGCGTGCAATATGAGGACGATTGCCTTCGCCTCGGCGTGACGTGGAAGCGCGATTATCAGGACACTGGCGACGCGCGCAGTGGCAACAGCTATCTGTTGACGCTGGCATTCAAAAATCTTGGCCGCTAAGCACTGGTTCAGGCGGAGTGCCGCACTGGGCCGGATCGGCCGCAGTGGTGGCCGTGCGGGATGGGACTAAAAGTACGTGAAGACTGAATTTGCAAAGACGGCCCGTATCGGTCGTGCGCTCGGCCTTGGTGTCGCGCTCGCCGCCTTGATGTCGCTGACCGGCACCTCGATCGCGCAGACCGCGGCCGACAATGGCCCGCCCAAGAGCAATCTCGATATCCCCGACAATCCGCAGGTGTTCGGCAAGGTGGACCCGAACGTCCGCAAGCCGACCGCGATCGTCAACGGCGCGGTGATCACCGGCACCGACGTCGATCAGCGCGTCGCGCTGCTGATCGCGGCGCGCGAGTTGAAGCTCAATCCAGCCGAACTGGCGCAGTACAAGCTGCTGATCACCCGGCAGTTGATCGACGAGACCCTCGAAATCCAGCAGGCGCGCACCGCCGAGGTGAAGATCGCGCCCGAAGAGATTTCCAAAACCTATGATTCGATCGTGGCGCGCAATTTCGGCAAGACCCCGGCCGAGATGCGCACCTATCTGCGCACGATCGGCTCGTCGGAGCGTTCGCTCAAACGCCAGATCGAAGCCGAACTGTCGTGGAACAAATACCTCCGCCGCAAGGTCGACGTGAACGTCGGCGACGAGGAAGTGAAGGCGATCATCAAGAAGCTGACCGACGCGCAGGGCACGACCGAATATCACGTCCGCGAAATCTATCTGAAGGCCGATGCCGACCGCGCGCAGGAGGTGTTCAACCAGGCCAAGCAGATGATGGAGTCGATCCAGAAACGCGAAAAGGGCGACGACACGTTCGGCTATTACGCGCGCGGCTTCTCCAACGCCACGACCGCCGCGACGGAAGGCGATCTCGACTGGCTGAACGAATCCCAGCTCGCGCAATTGCCGCCGTCGCTGGTCGAGGCGATCAAGTCGATGACGCCGGAACACCTTGCCGGGCCGATCGAAGTGCCGGGCGGCTTCTCGATCATCTATCTGGTCGAAACGCGCAAGGTCGGCGTGGCCGATCCGCTCGACGCCACGCTGACGCTGAAGCAAGTCAGCGTGCGCTTCCCAGACGGGATTACGCAGGCGCAAGCCGACGCGCGCGTCGCCGATTTTGCCAAGGCGACGCAAGCCATCCGCGGCTGCGGTGAGGTCGCCAAGGTCGCCTCAACACTCGGCGCGGAGGTCGTCGACAACGCCTCGGTGCAAGTCCGCCAATTGCCCGGCGCGCTGCGCGACATCATGCTGAAGCTGCAAGTCGGCGAGGCCAGCCCGCCGTTCGGATCGGTCAAAGACGGCATACGCACGCTCGTCCTGTGCGGCCGCGACGAGGCGCGCGGCGGGAACGTCCCCGGCCTTGAGCAGATGCGCGGCCAGATGGAAAGCCAGCGCACCAATTTGCGCGCAAATCAGTTGCTGCGCGATTTGCGGCGTGACGCGATCGTCGAATATCGATGATCGCAGCGTGACCGCGCCGCTCGCCATATCGATGGGGGATCCGGCCGGGATCGGGCCGGAGATCATCGCCAAGGCTTGGGCGCGGCGGAGCGAGGCGGGCTTGACGCCCTTCTTCGCGACAGGTGATGCGCGCGCGATCGCTGCGGTGTGGGACGGGCCCGTCAGCGCGATCACCCATCCCGAAGACGCACGCCGCGTGTTCGATACCGCACTCCCCGTCCTGACGGTCGAGGACGGCGGGGAAATCGTCCCCGGATCGCCCGATGTCGAAGGCGCGCGCTGTGCGCTGCGTGCGCTCGAACTCGCCGCCGGTCTTGCCCGGTCGGGCGCGGCGCGCGCACTGGTCACCGGCCCGGTGTCGAAGGCGCAGCTGTACCAGATCGGCTTCACCTATCCCGGGCAAACCGAATTCGTCGCCGAACGCTGCGGCATCGCGGGTGAGAATGCCGTGATGATGCTGGCCGGCCCTGATCTGCGCGTCGTGCCGATCACGACCCACGTGCCGCTGGCTTCGGTCAGCGGGCTGCTGTCGATCGAGCTGCTCGTCGCCAAGGGCCGCGCCACGGCACGCGGACTGATGCGCAATTTCGGGATCCTTGTGCCGCGCATCGCCTTTGCCGGCTTCAATCCACACGCGGGCGAAAGCGGCGCGATCGGACGCGAGGAAATCGACGTGATCGCACCTGCGGTCGCGCAGCTCCGTGCCGAGGGGATTGACGCAAGCGGGCCGTTCGCCGCCGACACGATGTTCCATCCGCGCGCGCGCGCAACCTATGACGCGGCCTTGTGCTGCTATCACGATCAGGCGCTGGTGCCGCTCAAGACGCTGTATTTCGACGATGGCGTCAACATCACGCTCGGCCTGCCGATCGTGCGCACCTCGCCCGATCACGGCACCGCCTTCAACATCGCGGGCAAGAATGTCGCCGAGCCCGGCGCGATGATCGCGGCGATCCGCATGGCGGGCGCAGCGGCCGAGCGCCGCGCCGTAGCGGGCGATTCGTGAGCGCGGCACCCACACCGGCCACGCCCGATCTGCCCCCACTGCGCGATGTGATCGCGCGGCATGGGTTGAACGCGAGCAAGGCGCTGGGCCAGAACTTCCTGCTTGATGCGCAATTGCTGGCCCGGATCGCGCGCATCCCCGGCGATCTGAACGATGCGGAAGTGCTCGAAATCGGGCCTGGGCCCGGCGGGCTTACACGCGCGCTGCTCGCCGCCGGTGCCCGCGTCACCGCGATCGAGCGCGACCGGCGCTGCATCCCGGCGCTGGCCGAATTGGGCGAGGTGTTTCCGGGCAAGCTGAAGGTGATCGAGGGCGACGCGCTCGAAATCGACGCCGCGCCGCTCTTTGAGGGCAAGCCGCATATCGCCTCCAACCTGCCCTACAACATCGGCACCGCCCTGCTGGTGCGCTGGCTGTCGGCGGAATGGACGCCGTGGTGGCAAAGCCTGACACTGATGTTTCAACGCGAGGTAGCCGAGCGGATCGTCGCGCCGACCGATGGCGAGGCCTATGGTCGGCTGGCGGTGCTGGCGCAGTGGCGATCCCGCGCAACGCTGGCGATGCCGGTCCACCGCTCCGCCTTCACGCCCCCGCCCAAGGTTATGTCGGCGGTCGTGCACATCGTGCCGACCGACGCGCCCGAGGACGTGCGCTTCGCGACGTTGGAACGACTGACCGCCGCCGCCTTCGGCCAACGCCGCAAGATGCTGCGGCAAAGCCTGAAGGGCGTGCACGGCGCGTTGGAAGCGCTGGAGACGGTTGGGATCGACCCGACCCGCCGCGCCGAAACGGTCAGCGTGGCGGAGTTCGTCGCGCTCGCCCGCGCGCTCGGTTAGGCGGTGTACCCATCGATTGAGCCGCCGTCCATGCGCAGGCTGAACAGCAAAAGTTATTGGAAAACGGTCCGGCGGCTTTTCGAAATTCGATCCCCTTTAGCGGACGTTGCCGACGTCATCGTTCGCAGGTAAATGTTGCAGATGCGCTGGAAAAACACCCCGGAGGACGAGGCGACAAGGCAGGCCATGACGAAGGCTCTGGCCTTGGTGTTTATACCGGCGGGCCTCATCATTTTTGGCCTGATTTATATAGTATCGCCGCGACGCGAGCCGACATCTCAAGCGTGGGCAAATGGCACCTATGTAAACGCCTGCTGTCCGCCTGTAGTGCTGCAAAATGGACTTTTGGTTTCGGGGAACAAGAAGGCTCATTACAGAGTCGAATACGATAAGACTGGCTATTTTATATCTGTGGATCGCAAAATAGGCGTGAAGGGCTCCGATATTACCTTGTCAGGCTACGCAGATTATGTGCCATTCAACAATAATAGCCACGCACGACCAGCCATTCATAACGCAGAGGCATTGCATCTTTTCGGGGTCAGCGATTTCGTGGACTACAAGTTTGTGAGACAATAACGCAATCTAAAGTGTCCGCAATCGGGCGCTAGTGACGTCATCCTGAACGACCACAACTGGGCGAAAGCCGCCTGACCGCTTCTTATGAGTCTACTAGCGAATGCCCCAAATCCTCCCCGCCATGGTGGAGGGGCCTCTCCACTTAGCTCGCCCTAGCGGCGGCCCGCGGGAGGATCAGTCGGTACCCTAAGGCGCCGCGCTCAATCCTTCTTCGGCACCGTCGCCGGGATCGTCGCCGCGGCCGTCACGATCGGCGGCCCCTTGGCGATCGTCGCGGACAAGGCCGCAACCTCCGGGCAAGCGCGCTTGGCGCACACGGTCTTGATCCGCGCGAGATTGTCCTTCGCGCGCTGCACCGCACCCTTGGCGACCAGCGCCTCGCCCTGCCCGCGCAGCGCCGCCACATCATTGGGATCGAGCGACAGCGCCTCGCGGTACAGGCGGATAGCCTTGCCGGGCAGTCCGCGCGTTTGGGCCACCTCGGCAAGTGTCACGAACGCCTCGCGGTTGCGCGGATCGACCGTGACCGCCGTTTCCAGCACATCGGTCGCCGCATCGAGATTGCCCGCCGCCTGCAACGCCTTGCCCTTGGCCAGCAACGCGAGCGAGCGCGCATCGACCGCCGGATCGCCGCGCTGGCCCTGCACCGCAGTCCCGATGGTCAGCAGCGTCAGCGCAGCGGCGACGGCGACGGACGTGTAACGCATGAGATACTCCAGTTTCGACACAGGCATGAGACTATCACGCGTGTTGCAATCGCGCGACAAAAAAGCCGTCGGTCGCGTCATGGGCGGGGGTCAGGCGGAGGCCGGGGCCGTGCCTGCGTCCGGCGGGCAGATCGAGCGCCTGCGCCCGCCACCCCGGATTGGCCGCGAGGAAGGCGGCGACTTGCCCCGCGCCCTCCTCATCCAGCAGCGAGCAGACAATGTAGACCAGCGCCCCACCCGGCTTGGCCAGCGCCGCGCCGACTTCGAGCACCTTGCGCTGCGTCTCGACCAGGCGCTCGATCCGGTCGGGCGTCAGCCGCCAGCGCGCCTCCGGGTTACGCCGCCACGTGCCGGTGCCCGAACAGGGCGCGTCGATCAGCACGGTGTCGGCACTGCCGGTCCAATCGTCGAGCATTTCGAGCTCGCGCCCCGGATTGAGCAAACGGCTCTCGATGATCCCGGCCCGTGCGCGCTCGGCGCGTGGCGCAAGCCGCGCCAGCCGGTTGCGATCGGTATCGGTCGCCAGCACGACGCCCTGCCCGTCCATCACCGCCGCCAGCGCGAGCGTCTTGCCGCCCGCGCCCGCGCACAGATCAACGATCCGTTGGCCGCGCTGCGCCTTGGCGGCGAGCGTGACGATCTGCCTGCCGGCATCCTGCACTGCGATTGCGCCATGATG
>JAIXZV010000285.1 GCA_027489365.1 Sphingomonadales bacterium | reverse complement strand
GACGTGAACCATCTCGACGAAAGCTATGGCGGCGAGCGGCCCGATATCATCGACAACAGCTACACCACCGTCGATTTCGCGAATGGCGTGCGCGCGATGCTCGATCTGTCGATGTTCGCCGATGGCGCGGAAAATCAGGAAGAGATCACCGCGGTCGGCAGCGACGCGCGGCTCGACGTGCTGATCCCGGAGGGCGCGCTGGTGCATTCGCCGCGCGTCGGTTTCCGCAACCCCAAGCAGGCGACGCGCCGCGTCGTCCATACCGACGAAACCGCGCTCAACGCCGGAAGCCATCACGGCTCTACCTTCTACGAGCACCAGCGTTTCAATGCTGCCGTGCGCGGCGCGGGGCCGGTCGAAGTGACCGCGCACGACGGCATGATGGCGGTCGCGATCGGCACCGCTGCCGAGATCAGCGCGCGCGAACACCGCGCGGTGGAGATGGCCGAACTGGGGTTTTGAGCGAAGGAATGCTTTAGCGCTGGCAAGCCTGATTACGCTGTCAGAAAGACGTCGATAACAATATCCATCAATCAGATGGGATTTTCGTTTCAAGGAGGGGTTTATGACCAAGACCGTATTTCTGTCGGGCGCCGCGTCGCTCGCATTGCTGAGCGCGACACCCGTTTTCGCGCAGACCGCCGCGCCCGTAGCCGCCCCGGCGGCCGAACCCGCCGCTGCAGATGAGGACGCCAATCCGGGCGACATTATCGTCACCGCGCAGAAGCGGTCGGAGCGGCTGCAGAACGTGCCGCTGGCCGTCACAGTCGTCTCGGGCGATGTGATTTCGTCGCAGGGCCGCACCAGCCTGGAGGGTGCGCAATATGTCGTCCCCGCGCTCAACTTCGTGAAGGCGGGCACCGCGCTGAACCAGGCGCTGTTCCTGCGCGGCATCGGCACCACCTCCTTCTCGATCGCGGTCGAGCCGACCGTGTCGACCGTACTCGACGGCGTCGTGCTGAGCCGCGCGGCCGAAGCCTTCACCGATCTGGTCGATATCGACCGTTTGGAAGTGCTGCGCGGGCCGCAAGGCACGCTGTTCGGCAAGAATGCCAGCGCGGGCGTGATCAACATCGTTTCGAAGCGTCCCGGCCGCACGATCGGCGGCTATGCCGAGGGGAGCGTCTATTTCGCCAACGGCATGGAATATCGCGCGCGCGGCGCGATCGATCTGCCGCTGTCCGAGGCGATCCGCACGCGCACCACAGCCTTCTATGACAAATATGATGGCAACATCTTCAACATCGCGCCGAACGTGAACCGCCGCGTCAACGGCTATGAACATTATGGCGTGCGCTCGATCGTCGAAGCCGACGCCAGCGCGTTCGTGAAGCTGACGCTGATCGGCGATTATCACCAGAATAAGGACGATTGCTGCGCCGAAGTGATCGGCGGCGTGCCGCTGACGGCCACTGGCGCGGTCAACACCACCAACCTCGCGCTAATCCAGACGGTGCTGCCTACGCTGCAGGGCAATGAGACGCGCCGCATCAACCAGAACCTCGTCACGCGCACGATCGAAACCGGCTATGGCTTTTCGGGCCAGGCCGACATCACGGTCGGCACGCAGACGGTGACCTCGATCACCGCCTATCGCAACTTCGCCAATAATGAGATTCGCGACGGCGATTTCTATCCGCAGGCCTATATCGGCGTCACGCAGTCGCACGATACCGGACCGCAGACCGGCGACACGTTCAGCCAGGAATTGCGCCTGACCTCGCCGGGCAAGGAACTGATTGATTATGTGATCGGCGGCTTCTATTCGCGCACCGCGACGCGGCGCATCTTCCAGCGCGACAATGCCTTCTGCTCGGCGGCGGCCGGTACGGTCCTGCCGACGGGCGTGCTGACGCCGTGCTCGAGCAATCTGGCCGGGCCGACCACCACCGCCTTCGGCCGCGCCGATTACGGGTCGGTGTTCAAGAATCTCGCGGTGTTCGCGCAAGGCACGCTCAACGTCGCGGACAATTTCCGCTTCATCGGCGGCGTGCGCTATACGCATGATCAGCTCGACGCGACCTTCTCGCGCGTGACGAGCCCGGGTAATGGTGCCTCGAACCCGCCGCTCGATCAGGGCGTGTTCGATTCGCGCACCTCGCCGACGTCGAACGGCAACCCCGCCGCAGCGAACGGCATCCCCTATACCGCGCGCACCGTGGCCGACAATTTCTCGGGTAAGGCGGGCGTGCAGTATGACATCACGCGCGGCTCGACCGCTTATGCCAGCTATACGCGCGGCTATAAGGGGCCGGCGTTCAACCTGTTCTTCAACCTGCAGCCGACCGGCGCCAAGGCGCTCGAGCCGGAAACGTCGAATGCGTTCGAAATCGGCCTGAAGAACACGCTGTTCGGGGGCAAGCTGACGCTCAACCTCGCCGCCTATTACGCGCAATATTTCAACTTCCAGGCGAACAACCCGGATACGCTGGTCATCAACGGCGTCACCACCGTCATCACCCGCTTCACCAATGCGGGCAAGGTGTCGACGCGCGGCGGCGAACTCGACTTCACCTTCCGTCCGATCCGCGATCTGAACTTCTCCGGTGGCCTGGCCTATACCGATGCGCATGTCGATGCGTTCAACCCGCCGCCGGTGCGCACGCCGAACGACATCATCCCCTCGGGCACGCCGCTTGGCTTCGCGCCCAAGTGGAAGGGTGATATCTCGGCCGATTATCGCGTCCGCACCAACGGCGCGTTCGATTTCTCGCTGGGTGCGCAGACGTCGTATCAGTCGAGCCAGCTGTCGATCTTCACCCCCGATCCCATCGTCCGTGCAGCGGGCACGATTGGCGGCTATGCGCTGGTCAATCTGTCGGCGACGATCATGGACAAGGCCGACCATTACAAGCTGACCTTCACGGTGCGAAACCTGTTCGACCAGAGCTTCGCCGCGACGATCGCCAATGGCGGTCCGAGCGGTGCGTATCGCTACCAGATCCCGCGCGATGCCGATCGCTACTTCGGGGTAACGGGGCGCGTGAACTTCTGAACTTTGGACTGACGGCCCTCTCCCGCTTTGGCGGGAGAGGGCCATTTTTATGCGCTCAGTGCGCCGCGCCCAAACCGTCGCCGCGCGCGCCTTCGTCGATCGGCACGATCTGCGGGATCAGCAGGTGGATCGCCAGCAGCGCCATCAGATACGACCCGGCGCAAATCGCCAGCGCGGGCGCATAGCCCCAGCCGTGCGCCAGCGCGTACGCCTGAAACTGGATCATCCCGACCGAGCAGAGATTGCCGCAAAACGCCGCGATCCCGATCCGGCTGCCGACTGACCGCGCGGGGGTGATGTCGGTCGTCACGCCGAACACGTTGGTCGAAAAGCCCTGATGCGCGAAGAGGACGAGGCCGAGCAGCAGTGCCGCCGACCACGGGCTCGATACGCTCTGGACGAACACCACCGGCAGCACGAGCAGCGCATAGCCGAGCATCGTGGTCTTTCGCGCGCGATTCACGCTCCACCCCGCCGCCATCAGCCGCGAGGGCACGAATCCGCCGGTCAGCGCGCCGCACGCTGCCATCACGTAGACCAAAGCGACCGGCAGCCCGAGCGTACCCTGTGGCATCCCGAACAGCCGGTGGAACAGATCGGGCAGCCACAGCAGCATGAAGAACCACACTTGATCCGACAGGATCTTGGCGATCGCGATCGCGGCGGTTTCGCGGCTGCGCGCGACGCTCAGCCACGGAACGGGCGCCGGGGCGACCGCATCCAGCGCGACCGGCTTGATCCTGAGCGCGAACCACACGACCACCCAGACGACGCCAAGGCCGCCCGCGACCAGGAACGCCGCTTGCCACCCGAACGCGACCGCAAGCGCCGGGATGAACAAGGGCGTCACGATCGCGCCGATGTTGGGGGCGGTGTTGCCGATGCCCAAGGCGATCTGCCGGTCCTTCTGGTTGAAATAGGTCGCCGCCGATTTGACCGCCGCGGGGGTGCCGACCGATTCGGCCATGCCGAGCACGATCCGCGCGGCAAAGAAGGCGGGGACCGAGGTCGCAAAGGCGTGCGCCATCCCGGCAAGACTCCAGATCAGCACGCCGAGCGCGAAGCCGAGCCGCAACCCGACGCGATCGAGGAACCAGCCGGTGCCGAGGAACGCGAAGGCGGTCGCGATCTGGAACGCGGTGCCCATGTTCGCATAATCCTGATCGGACCATTTGAACTCCGCCTCCAGCGTCGGTTTCAGCAGCGCGAGGATTTGCCGATCAACATAATTGAGCATGATCGCGACGAACACCATCGCCACGATGATCCAGCGCGCCCCGCCGCCACGTATTGCCATTACTCCGCTCCCAATCTTGTTTGCGACAGCGTTGTCAGATCGGACTGCTTTCGGCTAGACCCGAAAATGATCCGTCACCCCGGCCTTGTGCCGGGGTCCACCGCGCCGCAAACAATCGCAGGCCCGGTGTGCGGCACGGTGGATGCCGGAACAAGTCCGGCATGACGGATAGGAAGAATGGCGAGCAAATATTCGAACCGCCCGCTGCCGATGGCCGCCGATCTCTACGGCGATCTCTACAGCGACATCGAAACCGCGCCCAAGAGCGACTGGCGGGGGTATCTCCCCGGCCTGATCGTGGTGGTGATGGGCACGCTGGCGGCGGGGTTCCTGTCGGACCATTACGGCGTGCCGCTGACGCTGATGGCGCTGCTGATCGGCCTCGCGCTCAATTTCCTGAGCGCTGATGCGCGGCTGACCCCGGGACTCGCCTTCGCCTCGCGTTCGCTGCTGCGCTGGGGAATCGTGCTGGTCGGCGTGCGGATTACGGCGGGGCAGATCGTCGCGCTTGGCCCGGTCGCCTTGCTGTGCGTGGTGGTGATCGTCGCGGCGACGATCGGGGCGGGGGTGCTCGCCGCGCGTCGGCTTGGGCAGGATACCGCGTTCGGGGTGCTGGCGGGCGGCGCGGTCGCGATCTGTGGTGCCTCGGCAGCGATGGCGCTTGCCACGACGCTGGGTGAAAAGCGCACCAGCCAGGCGCAACTCACGCTGGTGCTGGTCGGCATTTCGGCGATGAGCGCGAGCGCGATGATGCTCTATCCGCTCGTCGCGCACGCGCTGCATTTGAGCGACCTCAAGGCCGGATTCCTGCTCGGTGGGTCGATTCACGACGTCGCGCAAGCGCTGGGGGCGGGCTATTCTTATTCGGACGGCGCGGGCGGCATCGCCGCGATTGTCAAGTTGACGCGCGTTGCCCTGCTGGCGCCGGTGCTTGCGGTGGTGGCGATGTGCTT
>JAIXZV010000098.1 GCA_027489365.1 Sphingomonadales bacterium | reverse complement strand
GATCTCGCGATCCGCTGGGGGAATGGGCCGGGCGAACATGAGGGCGAACCGATCGCCTCCGCCGGGATGATCACGGTCGAGCGGCCAGGCGGCGGGGGCGAAACGCGGATTTCGTGGCCGGGGTGCCTGAACGACGATGCCGTGTCGCTGGTGCGGGTGGGCGATGCCGGGCTCGCGCTCGATGCCGCGGCCGAAGGGTTGGGGCGCGCGACCGTGCCCGAATTGCTCGCCGCTGCGGATCTCGCTTCGGGGCGCGTCGTCGCGGTGGGCGAGGCCAAGCCGTATCGCCTCGGCTATTGGCTGGTCGCACCGCTGCCGCAATGGCGTCAGAAGAAGGTCAAGGCGCTGGTCGCTGCGCTGACGGCATGACGGTGGCGTTCGAAAGCGCGCGGTTGTCGATGCGCGCGCAGCGGGCAGACGATGCCGAGGCGCTTTTCGAAGCGTTCGGGGACGATGCGACGATGCTGTGGTGGAGCAGCGCGCCCCATGCCAATCTCGACGAGACGCGGGCCTATTTGACCGCGCGTACCGATCCAGCGGGGCAGCGCGGCTGGGTGATGACGCGCAAGGGCAGCGATCGCGCGATCGGCACCTTGTGGGCGGGGGAGCGGCGGGCCGGCGTCAGCGAAATCGGCTATATGCTGGTGCCAAGTGCGACCGGGCAGGGCTATGCGCGCGAAGGGGTCTCGCGGCTGCTCGACCTGTTGTTCCGCGAGGAGGGGAACCGCCGCGTCTTCGCCGATACCGATCCTGACAATGCGCCGTCGAACGCGTTGCTGCAGAGCCTCGGCTTCACGATGGAGGGGCGATTGCGCGCCGAATGGGAGACGCATATCGGGGTGCGCGATACCTTGTTATGGGGTCTGCTCGCCACCGAATGGACCAATCGATGACCCCCAAATCAAAGGATGCGCCGATCGCCAAAGCGCCGGTGCCCGATCTCAACGATCCCGTGCAGCGCGCGGCCTATGCGCGCGAATTGAAGATGGTCGCGCGGCCGATCCGGTATCTGGGGCTCGCGCTGGCGATCGGCGCGGCGATTTTGGCGGCATTGCGCGCGCGCTATTGGCCACAACTGCCGATGATCCTGCCGTTGTTCTTGTTGGGCGTTGCGGCGCTGCATTTGTTCGCCGGGGTCGTGATCCGCGCCAAATATCACCAGGCGCGGATGCGGGGTTAAACGAGCGGGTTTAAGCGGTCGGTATCAGGACGCTTCCGTCTTGCGTTGTGGGGCGGCAGGATCACAGGACAGATCGATCTTCGGCGCATATAGCAGAACCGCCGCGGCGATGCCCTTGCTGGTACCGCGATGTTCGGCGATCAGGCGATCGGCTGCGGCGGGGCCAACGCCCCGGACGTCCGGTTTCAGCTTCACAAGGCGTGTAGCCTTGCAGAACGGTATCAGCGCCGGATCGCGATCCTGGGTCAGCGTATCAGCCGCATTGATAGCGGCGGAATAGTGGCCGTCGCCGCAGGTTGAGACCTAAGCGTCGATCGCCGCTTCGTCCATCCGGGCGGCATTTTCCTGAATGAAGGCAAAGCGATGCGCCGGATTGGTGCCCATCAGGCGATCGACCAGATCCTTTACGCTCGCGCGCTCCTCATATTCTTGCGGCAGCGTGATGCGGAGCATCGCGCGGGTCTTCGGGTCCATTGTCGTTTCGCGCAATTGCATCGGGTTCATTTCGCCGAGACCCTTGAAGCGCCCGATTTCGACTTTCTTGCCCTTGAACTCGGTCGCTTCCAGCAGAGCGCGGTGTTCGTCGTCCATCGCGTACAGGCTCTTGGTGCCCGAAGTCAGGCGATAAAGCGGCGGCTGCGCGAGGTAGACGTGGCCAGCGCGGACGATCTCGGGCATTTCCTGGAAGAAGAAGGTCATCAGCAGCGTCGCGATGTGCGCGCCGTCGACATCGGCGTCGGTCATGATGACGACGCGCTGGTAGCGCAGGTTTTCCGACCGGCAGTCCTTGCGCGTGCCGCAACCGAGCGCCTGGATCAGGTCGGCGATTTCGGAATTGGCGGAGATTTTGGCCATAGTGGCCGAGGCGACGTTGAGGATCTTGCCACGGATCGGCAGGATCGCTTGCGTTTTGCGGTCACGCGCCTGCTTGGCCGAGCCACCAGCCGAATCACCCTCGACGATGAAGATTTCGGTGCCCTCAGGGCCATTGGACGAACAATCGGTGAGCTTGCCCGGCAGGCGCAGCTTGCGCGCGCTGGTCGCGGTCTTGCGCTTGACCTCGCGCTCGGCTTTGCGCGCTAGGCGTTCGTCCATCCGCTCCAGGACATAGGTGAGCAGCGCCTTGCCGCGCTCCATATTGTCGCTGAGAAAATGGTCGAAATGGTCGCGGACGGCCTTTTCGACCAGCGTCGCCGCCTCGGGGCTGGTGAGGCGGTCCTTGGTCTGGCTCTGGAATTGCGGATCGCGAATGAAGACGCTAAGCATCAGCTCGCTGCCGGTCATGATGTCCTCGGCCGCGATGTCCTTGGCCTTCTTGTTGCCGACCAGATCGCCGAACGCGCGAATGCCTTTCACCAGCGCGGCGCGCAAACCCGCCTCGTGCGTACCGCCATCGGGCGTGGGGATGGTGTTGCAATACCAGCTATACGATCCGTCGCTCCACAGCGGCCAAGCGACGGCGCATTCGACGCGGCCCGCGCTGCCGGGGAAGTCCTGGCGCGTGACGAAGAAGTCGCTGGTCGCGCACTCGCGCGCGCCGATTTGTTCGCGCAAATGGTCGGCAAGGCCGCCGGGGAATTGGAACACCGCTTCGGGCGGCGTGTCGTCGGCGATAAGCTCGGGCGCGCATTTCCAGCGGATTTCGACGCCTGCGAAGAGATACGCCTTTGATCGCGCGAGTTTGTAGAGCCGCGCTGGCTTGAAGCTCATGTCAGGCCCGAAAATCTCGGTATCGGGCACGAAGCTGACCGACGTGCCGCGCCGGTTCGGCGCCGCGCCGACATGTTCGAGCGGCCCCAGCGTAAGGCCACGGGCAAAACGCTGGCGATAGAGCTCGCGGTTGCGCGCGACTTCGATGACCGTGTCGGACGACAGCGCATTGACCACGCTGACGCCGACGCCGTGCAGCCCGCCGCTGGTCGCATAGGCCTTGCCGTCGAACTTGCCGCCCGAATGGAGCGTCGAGAGGATCACTTCGAGCGCGGATTTATCGGGAAACTTCGGATGCGGATCGACCGGGATGCCGCGACCGTTATCGACGATCACCAGCCGGTTGCCGGCGTGCAGTTCGATTTCGATCCGCGTCGCATGGCCCGCGACCGCCTCGTCCATCGCATTGTCGAGCACTTCGGCGGCGAGGTGATGATAGGCGCGGTCGTCGGTCCCGCCGATATACATGCCGGGGCGGCGCCGGACCGGTTCCAGTCCTTCGAGGACCTCGATCGAGGAGGCGTCGTAATCGCCGGTC
>JAIXZV010000101.1 GCA_027489365.1 Sphingomonadales bacterium | reverse complement strand
GGCTTGCCCTGTTCGCTGGTGAGCAGGCTGGCGAATTCACCGGCACGGGCTTCTAGTGCATCGGCAAGCTTGTCCACCAAGGCGGCGCGATCCTCGATCGTGTGCGCGGCCCAAGCGGGAAAGGCGCGCTTGGCGGCGGCGATCGCCTGTTCGAGCTGATCGACATCGGCCTTGGGGCAATGCGCGAACGCTTGCCCGGTGGCGGGGTTGATGACCTCGAACGCGCTCGCGCCCGCGACCAGCGCGCCATCGATCAACAGGTTGAATGCTTGGCTCATCATCGCTCTCCTTGCCGCTTTCGGCTGTGTTGTGCTGGCATTTGACGACGTGTTGGGGGATACGCCATCCTCACTGCGATATTGTACGATAGGGATACATTCGTTGCAAGCTGGCGGGCGATCATGAACGAGGGAAAAGAACTGCAGCGCCTGTTGGGCTTTCAACTCCTGATGGCCGAGCTGCATATGGGGAACCGCGCGCGCGAGGCGCTCGTCCCGTTCGGGATCACGCCCGCGAAGCTCGCCGCGCTGCTGATCATTCGTGACAATCCGGGCTGTGATCAATCCGCGCTGGGGCAGGCGCTGTGGGTCAACCGATCGAGCGCGATGAAGCTGGTCAACGCGCTGACCGAGCAGGATCTGGTCGAGCGACAGCCGGGACGCGACTTGCGCACCAATGCACTCCACATCACCGCAAGCGGGCGCGATCGGCTCGAAGCGATGGTGCAGTGCCTGAATGAGGCGGATGCGGCGGCGGCAGTCGCCTTGTCGGCCGACGAACAGCGGCAGTTGCTGGGACTGCTCCGCAAGCTGCGGTGCGGCGCGGACTGACCGCTTTGCACTGATCCGTGCGCGCCATTGCCGCCCGCTTGATGCGAAGTACGGACCATATACCACCTTGCCAAATGTGCGCCAGGGATACAATCAGGCGCGCACAGGATGCTGCGCCCGGTCGGCGCGCGGCGTCGTTCCCCCAGGCCGGAGGCACGAATGACGGTTGTGACACACGCTGACGAGGCACACGCGAGAGTGCCGCTGGATCGCTTGCTGACCCCGCGCTCGATCGCCATCGTCGGCGCTTCGGACAAGCCCGGCGCCCTGGGCGCATCTGTGCTCGCCAACCTCGACCGCGCTGCCTTTGCTGGTCCGATTCACCTGGTCAATCCCAAACGCGAGACGATCGGCCAGCGCCGCTGCGTCGCAACGATCGACGATTTGCCCGAGGGAATCGACGTTGCCGTGCTGGCGATCCCGCGCGCGGCGGTGCTCGACGTGATGGCGGCGCTCGCCCGGCGGCGAGTCGGCGCGGCGGTGCTGTTCGCGGCGGGGTTCGCCGAGGACGGCCCCCAGGGCATCGCCGACCAGCAGGAAATCGCGCGGATCGCGGACGAGGCGGGCATGATCGTCGAGGGGCCGAATTGCCTCGGCCTGTTCAATTTCCGCGACAACATTCCACTGACCTTCATCGAAATGCCCGAGGCCAAGGCGACCGGCGAACGCCGGGTCGGGATTATTTCGCAATCGGGCGCGATGGCGGCGGTGCTCGCCACCACGCTGATTGCGCGCGATGTGCCGCTCGCCAGCTATGTCTCGACCGGTAACGAAGCGGTGTGCGGGGTCGAGGATTTCATCGATCACGCGGTGGATGATGCTGGGGTGGCGGTGATCGGCATGATCGTCGAACAGTTTCGTAAACCCCAGCGCTTCCTGAAGGCGGCCCGCGCTGCGCGCGCGCGGGGCAAACAGATCATTTTGCTCCATCCGGGCAGCAGCGAAGCGGGGCGCAAGAGCGCCGCGACGCACACCGGTGCGCTGGCCGGTGATTATCAGGTGATGCGCGTGCTTGCCGAGCATGCCGGGGTGATCTTCGCCGAGACGCTCGAAGAACTGGGCGACATGGTCGAAATCGCGCTGCGCTGCCCGCGCTTGCCGGGACGCGGCACCGCGATCGTGGCGGAATCGGGCGCGTTCAAGGCGCTGATGCTCGATCAATGCGAGCGCGAGGGGCTGTACCTGCCGCCTCTGAGCGACACGGATAGCCCGGCTTTGCGTGCTGCGCTGCCGCCGTTCGTGCCGGTGACCAACCCGCTTGATGTCACCGCGCAAGGGCTGGTCGATCCCGGCCTGTACGGGCGTACGCTCGGCGCGCTGGCCGAGGATGACCGGGTCGATACGATCCTGCTCACGCTGATCAACACGATGGCGGCATCGTCGCACGTCAAGTTCGGCGCGGTCGCCGATGCGCTGACAACGATTGGCCGCGACAAGGCGATCGTGGTGGCCGGGGTCGACGAAGGCGGCGGGATCGAGGCGGCGGATGTTGATGCGCTGCGGGCACTGGGCATTCCCTATCTGCCGACCGCCGAGCGCGGACTGCGCGCCATCGCGCGGCTCGCCGCTTCGGCAGCGACGGCCGAGCCGGAGCAAAGCCCACCAACCGCCTCATCCCACCGCTTCGCTGCGGAAATCGCACCGGGGACGATGATCCCCGAATATCGCGCAAAGCATTTGCTGGCACCGCTCGGCCTGTCCTTCCCCGATGCAGCCCTTGCGCGGACGGTGGAGGAGGCGACGGCGATTGCCGCCGCGATCGGCTATCCCGTTGTGTTGAAGGCGCAGGCGGCGGCACTGCCGCACAAGACTGACGCTGGCGGGGTCGTCGTAGGACTGGCCGACGAGGCCGCGCTCGCTGCGGGCTGGGCCAAGCTGACGGCTGATGTCGCCGCCGCGCGACCGGATCTCGTGCTCGACGGCGTGCTGGTCGAGAAAATGGGCGCGAAGGGGATCGAACTGATCGTCGGCGCGCGGCGCGATCCCGAATGGGGGCCGGTGGTACTGGTCGGGTTCGGCGGCGTGGCGGCCGAATTGACGCGCGACGTGCGGTTGCTGCCGCCTGAGCTTCCTGCCGCCGCGATTGTCACCGAACTGCGCAAGCTGCGTATGGCGGCGCTGTTCGACGGTTATCGCGGGGCACCGGCTATCGATCTTGAAGCGGTTGCCAAGCTGGTGGCGCTGGTTGGCGCGGTGATCGTGTCGAATCCGGGCTTGCAGGAACTCGATCTCAACCCGGTGATCGCCTATCCGGCGGGGGCAGGCGTCGTCGCGCTCGATGCGCTGATGACCTTTTGAACATGGGGGAGGGCGGCGTCTCCAGCGCTACGCCGCCCGACTGGTTCAACCGCCGACGGCGGATTTGTTATAGGCGCCGAGCCCGGGCTTGTAGCTCTTCTCGTCGATGAACTGCCGGATGCCTTCCTTGCGGCCTTCGGTCTTGTCGTGGAAATTGGCAGCTTCCTGCATCCGCACGAGATAATCCTCCGCCTCGTCATAGGTCATCGTGCCGACCCGCCGGACGGCATCCTTGGCGAATTTCAGCGCGACCGGATTCTTCTTGAGCAGGATCTCGGCGACCTCGCGCGTGCGCGCTTCGAGCCGGTCGAGCGGGACGCTCTCATTGACCAGCTTCCAGGCCGCCGCCTGCTTGCCGTCGATCAATTCGCCGGTCAGCGTCAGCCACATCGCATCGCGCATCGACAGCAGATCGACCACGACCTTGGTCACGCCGCCACCGGGCAGGATGCCCCAGTTGATCTCCGACAGGCCGAACTTGGCCTCATCGGCGGTGATCGCCAGGTCGCACGCGAACAACGGCCCGAAACCGCCGCCAAAGCACCAGCCGTTGACCATCGCGATCGTCGGCTTCTGGAACCAGCGCAGACGGCG
>JAIXZV010000309.1 GCA_027489365.1 Sphingomonadales bacterium | reverse complement strand
CGCCGCCGAAGAAGCCGCCGGCAAAGAAACCGCCACCGCCGAAACCGCCGCCGCCGATGATCGCCGGAGCGCTACCACCGCCGCCGCCCGAATAGCCGCCCGCAGGAACGAAGGGCGGGGGCAGGGGGATCGGCGCGCCTTGCGTCGTCACCAGCACGACTTGCGGCTGCGCTGCGGTGCGCGTGGTCGTCACGACTCGGCGGACGCGCGCCCCGGTGCGGCTGTAGCGGGCACCGGATGCGGCGACCGTGGTGGTGCGCCGGACGATTCGCTTGGTCGCCTTGTGAGTGTAGACGCTGCGCGCCTTTGCCGTGTCTGCGACATGCACGGCCCCGCCGCCGATGACGGCACCGCCGCAGGCGCAGGCACAAAGTTTGGCTAAAGCCATCCGTACCGACATAAGATCACTCTCTCGTTACCGCTGCCGTCCTAGGCAACGCCCCGTTTGCACCGGCCTTTCCGCCGCTATCCGGCAAAGTGCCCAACAAATCATTAAGTGCAAGGACGTTAACCAAGCTTTGGCGTTACTTAGCGGGATTCTTCGGGGGATTACCGGGTGCATTATGGTTAACGTTTCATGATGATACAGCTCTTGCGTTAACCGCGCTGCATTCGCTGACGTGAAATTCTGTCGTGGCGGTCCGATTCGTTGCGCGGGCGAATCGGTTGCCGCGATGCCGATCCGCGTCAAAAACCAAAGTGATGCAAACTCCGATCGGGATTGCTTGTGATGCGCCGGTGGCATGGCTATAGGCCCGCAAGTCAGGGAGTTGGCCCCGGGGGCGGTTCACAGGCGCGCAAAGCGTCGAGCGACCGAAGGGAGATAGTGGGATGGCGACGGTCTTGAATCGATTGGAAGAATCCGAAAAGTTCGCGGTGCCGCCGGCAGGCGACGATGGCTATCGGCCAAGCGCGGACGAAGAGTTCATGAACCCGCAGCAGCAGGCCTATTTCCGCGCCAAATTGCAGGCCTGGAAAGAGGCGATCCTGCGCGAGGCGGCGGGCACGCTGTCGCAACTGCAAGTCGACACCTTGCGCGAGGCCGATCTGACCGATCGCGCATCGAGCGAGACCGATTGGTCGATCGAGCTGCGCACGCGCGATCGTCAACGCAAGCTGATTTCCAAAATCGAAGCGGCGATTCGCCGAATCGACGAAGGCGAGTATGGCTATTGCGAGGTCACCGGCGAGCCGATCTCGCTCGCCCGGCTCGAGGCGCGTCCGATCGCGACGATGACGGTCGAGGCGCAGGAGCGCCACGAACGGCACGAGAAAATCTCGCGCGAGGATTAAGGCGACGGTCAGCCTTTAAGCACTTCGATACGATTGCGGCGCTATGCCGGGCCAGAAACGGAGACCGGTAAGATTCACGCGATGGACCCATATCCGCAAGATCCTTTCAGCCCCGCCACCGAGGATGGAGCCCATAACCGTCAGGATTCGCGCGATAGCCTGTTCCTGATGGCGGATTTCCGCGTGATCGGCGAAAAGGATGTCCGGCCAGTGCGCGTTCGCAATCTGTCGCAAGGCGGGTTGATGGCGGAAGTTGCGGACGTACCGGCGCAAGGATTGCGCGTCGAATTCGACGTGCGTGGCATTGGCTGGGTTCCGGGGCAAATCGCCTGGTCGGCCGCCGGGCGAATCGGCGTGGCGTTCGATCGTCAGATCGATCCGATGCTGGCGCGCAAGCCGGTCGGGCAGGGCACCCATACACCGTCATTCGTCAAGCCGATCCTGTCGCGTCCGATTCGATGACCCTTCAGCTCAGGCTTTAGGCCCGGGCGCGGTGCGCCCGGACCGGGTAAGCATCAGATCTGCATCATTTCCTGTTTGATTCGAAGCTTCTGCTTCTTGAGTTCGGCCAGCGTAACCGTGTCGGGCAGGGGGCGCTGCGCTTCGGCTGCGATCCGACGATCGAGGACTGCATGTTTGGCCGTGAGGGCCGTTTGATGCGCGGTCTGCATGGAATGCGTACCTCCTTCATGTACTGCTTGGGGGGGAGCAAATACAACACGGCTCGGGTTAATTGTCTCCCCCCAATTCGGATGATCCGCGACGTTTCAGCGCAATCGCGCGACGGGTCGATTTTATGCGGTTCGGGCGCCTGCGATTTGCTACAGGCGGCGCATCGCATGGGGACATTATGGACGACAGCCTGATCGCCAAACGCCTGGAGATGCTGCGGACCGAACATCGCGATCTCGATTCGGCGATTTCCGCTTTGGTCGAGGCCGGCTCGGTCGACCAGCTCCAATTGGCGCGCTTCAAGAAACGGAAACTGCGGCTGCGCGATGAAATCGCGTTGTTCGAAGATCAATTGATTCCCGACATCATCGCGTAAACGCAGCCATGATGTGCGCCGCATTGGGACAGTTTTCGCCACAATGGGCCGATCACACTATACCGTTTCGGCCCTGTCTATGAGACGTAGTGAAATATGAGGGGCCATGGGTATGATTCACGGATGCAACGCCGCGTAATCGATACGCTCTACATCGACGCAATGGTGCTCGCGGATGAAGCGCGCAGCTATTTCGACGAAGGCGGGCGGACCGATCGCGAAGCGCTCGATCCGATGGCGCGCGTCGCATTCAGTTGCGAATCGCTAAAGGTTACCACGCGCCTGATGCACGTCATCGCCTGGCTGCTGACCCAGCGCGCCGTCGATGCCGGGGAGATGGCGCCGCGGGAGGCGCTCGATCCCTCACGGCGGCTGGGGCCGGCGCCGGTGACCGACCCTGCGGCACTTGCCACCATGCCGCCCGTCGCGCGCCACCTGATCGAGTCCAGCGCCGAGCTGCACCGCCGCGTCGCACGGCTCGACCAGGCGCAGGTCGAGGAAGCCGAAGAGGTCGAAAGTCCGGTGCGATCGATGCACGCGCGGCTCGCGATGGCGTTCTAGCGCGGCAAGCCTTGGTTTGATCGAAACCCTATCCGTTCGGGTCGAGCGAAGTCGAGACACGCGGCGCGGCGTGAGCGGCAGGTTTCTCGACTTCGCTCGAAACGACCGGGTTAGGGTTCAGTCATGAAATTCTAGAGCCGCTCCGCCGAACGGTTCCGATCAGAGCTTCAGCCGCGCCCGCGCCGCCAGATATTGCCGTTCCAGCCGATCGACCATGTCGGCGACGGGTTCGACCCGGTCGATCACGCCGATGCCCTGGCCCGAACCCCAGATTTCCTTCCACGCCTTGGGCTTCGCGCCGTTGCCGGTACCGAAATCCATGGTCGAGAGATCGCCCTCGGGCAGATTGTCGGGGTCCATTCCCGCCGCGACGATCGAGCCGCGCAGGTAATTGCCGTGCACGCCGGTGAACAGGTTGGAATAGACGATGTCGGCGGCTTTGCCCTCGACGATGCCCTGCTTGTACGCAGCCTCGGCATTGGCCTCGACGCTCGCGATGAAGGGCGATCCGATATAGCCGAAGTCGGCACCCATCGCTTGCGCGGCGAGCACCGCATCACCGGTCGCGATCGAGCCGGACAGCGCCAGCGGGCCATCGAACCACTGCCGGATTTCCTGGATGATCGCGAAGGGCGACAGCCGCCCGGCATGGCCACCAGCGCCCGCAGCGACCGCGATCAGGCCGTCGGCACCCTTTTCGATCGCCTTGCGTGCAAAGCGGTCGTCGATCACGTCGTGCAGCGTGATGCCGCCCCAGCCGTGCACTGCGGTGTTCAAATCCTCGCGCGCGCCGAGCGAGGTAATGATGATCGGCACTTGCCACTTGGCGCAGGTCGCCAGATCGGATTCGAGCCGCTCGTTCGAGCGATGCACGATCTGGTTGACCGCGAAGGGTGCTGCCGGACGATCGGGATTGTCGCGGTTGTGCGCGGCCAATTCCTCGGTGATGCGATGCAGCCATTCGTCGAGCATCGCTTGCGGCCGCGCATTCAGCGCCGGGAAGGACCCGACGATCCCGGCCTTGCACTGGGCGATGACCAGCTCCGGACCCGAAATGATGAAGAGCGGCGAGCCGATGACGGGGAGCCGCAGGCGATCGAACAGGGGGGGGATGCTCATGTGGGTTTCATAGCGCAACCGAAAGGACTGTCCAGCCACCGTTCGCCAGCTACCCTTCGATTGCCAACCAGCCCGAAAGCGCTAAGGGCGAAAATTCGATCGTTGCCGGAGTAACCATATGAAGCTTCCTCTCGCCGCCGCCCTGCTGCTTGGAACCGCGACTCCGGCCTTTGCCGCCGGGCAATTGCCCGCAGGCGTGGTGCCGATCGCCTATGATATCACGGTCCGGCCCGATGCGAAGGCGATGACCTTTTCGGGGGAGGAAGACGTCACGATCGCGGTTGAGAAGGCGGCCAGGACGATCGTGCTCAACGCCGCTGACTTGAAGATCGCGACCGCCACGCTCGACGGGCAGGCCATCCCCTTCACGCTCGATGCGACCAAGCAGCAATTGACGCTCACCGCGCCGACGCTGGTCTCGGCCGGGCAGCACAAGCTGCACTTCGCCTGGACCGGCACGATCAATACCTCGGCGGCAGGCTTCTTCGCGATCGATTACACTAATCAGGACGGCTCCGCCGCGCGGATGCTGGCGACGCAGTTCGAGGCACCCGACGCGCGCCGCTTCGCGCCGATGTGGGACGAGCCGGCTTATAAGGCGACCTTCACGCTGAGCGCGGTCGCGCCGGGCGAGCAATTGGCTTTCTCGAACATGCCGACCACCAGCGTGACCACGCAAGGCGACGGCACCAAGCTCTATCGCTTCGCCGAGAGCCCCAAGATGTCGAGCTATCTGCTGTTCCTCGGCATGGGCGATGTCGAGCGCAAGACAGTGATGGCGGGCAAGACCGAGATCGGCGTCATCACGCGCCGTGGCGTGGTCGATCAGGGCGACTATGCGCTGGCCCAGGCGAAGCGCTTGCTGACCTATTATAACGACTATTTCGGCCAGCCGTATCCGCTGCCCAAGCTCGACATGATCGCAGGGCCCGGCTCGTCGCAATTCTTCGGCGCGATGGAGAATTGGGGCGCGATCTTCTATTTCGAACCCGAGCTGCTCTACGATCAGAAGCGCGCGACGCAGAGCGGCAAGCAGCGCATCTTCACCGTCGTCGCGCATGAAATGGCGCACCAATGGTTCGGCGATCTCGTCACGATGCGGTGGTGGGACGATCTTTGGCTCAACGAAGGTTTCGCCTCGTGGATGGAGAATAAGAGCAGCGTCGATCTCAACCCCGAATGGTATTCTGCGGCGACCGCCGTCTCCCAGGATCGCGAAGGGGCGTTGCAAGCCGATGCGACCGCAGCGACGCACCCGATCATCCGCAAGATCGAGACCGTCGATCAGATCGGCGAGGCGTTCGACGGGATCACCTATCTGAAGGGCCAGGCCGTCATCGGCATGATGGAATCGACGCTCGGCCCGGATATGTTCCGCGACGGCATCCGCCGCTACATGGCGAAGTACAAATATTCGAACACCGCGACCGATCAGCTATGGGCCGAATTGTCGGCGGCGGCGGGAAAGCCGGTCGCCCCGGTGGCGCATGATTTCACGCTGCAGCCCGGTGTCCCGCTCGTCACGATGACGGGCGCACGGTGCGTTGGCGGCAACACGCGCGTGACGCTTAGCCAGACGCGCTTCGGCTATGACGCCACCGCGAAGGCGGCACAGAGCTGGCGCGTGCCGCTGACGCTCGGCCTGGTCGGCCAGCCTGCGACCAGCGTTACGGTGCGCGGTGCGGCGGCGACCCCGGTTACGGTGCCGGGCTGCGGTACGCTCGTGCTCAACCGCGACAAGCAAAGCTATGTCCGTGTCGCCTATAACGCCGCGGGTCACGCCGCGATCGTGCGCGATTTCAGTCGCCTCGCACTGACCGACCAACTCGGCACGCTCGGCGACGATTTCGCGCTGGCCAAGGGCGGCAATCAGAAGCTCGATCGCTATTTCGCCGATGTCGCTGCGGTCGGCACCGATGCCAATCCGCTGCTGTGGCAAATGATCGCGGGCCAATTGGCCGATCTCAGTCGCCGCGTGCCCAAGGGGCCCGCGCTCGATGCGATGCGCACCCGCGTCGCCGCGACGCTCGCCCCGGTGATGCAGCGCGTCGGCTTTGCCCCAACCAAGGACGAATCGCCGCTCGTCTCCACCCTGCGCGAGACGCTGATTTCGGTGCTCGGTGATGTCGGTGATGGCGATGTCGCGGCCAAGGCGCGCAGCTATGTCGCTGCGCTGAAGACCGATCCGCAGGCGATCCCGGCGGCGATCCGCGCGCCGATCCTCGGCACCTATGCCAGCAACGCTACGCCCGAATAATGGGATGCACTGCTTGCGCTCACCAATGCCGAAAAGAACCCGGTGGT
>JAIXZV010000339.1 GCA_027489365.1 Sphingomonadales bacterium | reverse complement strand
CGGCGGACGCTATTCGTCTGCTCGAGCAGCTGCTCCTCTTCGACCGAACCCGCGCGGTCGCCACCAAGCGCGCCGCCGCCGCCGAGCGCCACCGCCAGGTCCGCCTGGCCGACGCCCGCGGCCAAGCCCATGTCGGCGCGACCAAGACCAAGCGTTAAGTAAGTGCCGGACGTCATCGAAAAATATCGACGATGAAAACGTTACGGAGCCGAAACGATCGCAACATCGTAAACGTTACGTCAACGAAACAGACTGGCGGCGCTGATCTACGGTGTATTTAACGGACGATTGACCAAATCGATAGGCCCATTTCGGCCACGATACATTTTATTACAGTCATTTGGGTGACATCCTTCAAAAGGATGACTACGCTTCGACGGATGTTACTCCAATCCGCCCAATTCGATCGACTCGTGTCAGTAGCTACTGGATCAGGTGGCCTCGCTGCGCATCGCCGTATTGCAGTATGCGGAACGCATCGTAGCGGAACGACATTGCTCGGCGATTTACTGAGTGCCGACCCGCGCACCGCGCAACTGTTCGAACCGTTTAGCCCGCTCAGTGGAATCGCGTGCGTGGATCGCTGGTATGCCTCGGCCGACCTTCCGGGCAGCCCGTGGCGGCGCGTGATCGACGATTACGTCGCGGGCCAGAATACCAAATGGCGCACGCGGCAAGGCGAAACCCCGAACTTGGCACGCTGGTTCAAAGGCACCCCAATGCTGCGCGAATACGTCGCGGCGCGGCTCCGTCGGCCACACCGGATCGTCGTCAAATGCCCCTATCTCACGCTGTCGGCGCAATATCTGATCGAGCGGCATGATTTCCGGGTGCTGTTCACCGTCCGCCATCCAGGCGCCTTCCTCGCCTCGCTGCGGCGGGTGCAGTGGGATGCGGCGGTGTGGCTCGACGATCTGGTCGAACAGGGTTCCTGCTCACGCGAAGAACGCGCGATGGCGACGACCCAGGCGGCACAGGCCGGGCTGCTGTGGCGGATCGTCAACCGCCACGCGCTCGAAACGCAGCGGCTCTTACCCGACTCGGCCGTGCTCCTGTCGCACGAGGATTTCTGCGCCGATCCGCATGGCGAGATGGCGCGCGTGACGCAGGGGCTCAGCATCGACTATTCGCCCAGGATGCAAAAGGCCGTCTCGCACGCGACCGCGGGCGACGTCGTCATTCCACCGGAAGGAAAGGTCGAACTTCTGGTGCGCAACGCATCGGCAATGGTCGGCGAATGGCGCAACCGCGTGTCAGCCCGCGACGAAGCCGAACTGCGCGAAATCTGCGAGCCGCTCTATCAGCAACTCGTCGGCACCGACTGGCTCGGCCGCCCGCTCGACGCCGCCGTCACCAATCGCGCTACAGAACGCTCTGTAACGCGCTAGCATCGTCCGCCCTACCGCAGTCTGCGCCGCCACGCTCTGTCCTACAGACACAAATCGATGATAGGATTGTGATCGGCACCGACACTCTCAGCGTCGGAGCCTCTTTGAAATGTACGATCAGGGTGCCGCTTTCGGCCACGACTTACGAGGGATTGGTCGCCGCGCGAAACGCGACGAACAAGCCCCTCTAGCCTAACCTTTGTGACTTTAGCACATCACAACAGTGCCGTTGGTGCGACTCTGGTGTGACTTTAGCGGGTGACGATGACCTAGTAGCTCCGGCCAACCAGCACCCGCTCTACCGCCGGATCGCCGGTGAAGACGCACGGACCATCCGTCGCCGCCTGGTCGATCGGCGCGTTGCGCAGCGTCAGTTTCAGCGCCTTCAACCGCTCGACCACCTTGTCGAGCGCGGGCCCGGTCGGCTTCGACCATTGTACTTCCAGCCACCCGGGGTTCTTCACCCCCTCGGCAAAGTGCCGCTCGACCGTGGCGAAATCGGTGGCCGGCGTGATGTTGGCGTTCAACCGCGCCCGCGCCTCGGTGTGGAGCGAGGTCTGGATGTCCTTCAGCGTAGCAGAGACGCTCGATACGAAATCACCGCGCGCAACCACCGCGCTGTCGAGCTTGCCGTCCTCGCGATACAACCGGTCGCGCCGGATCACCGACACGTTGCCGCCCGCGACATCGCGTCCGCCCACTTCGATCACGATCGGAGCACCCTTCTTCACCCAGCTCCAGCGCTTGGTCGCAGCCTTCCCGAATTTCAGATCGAGCAGTGCCCGCACCGGCTCGCCTAGTGCCGACTGCGTGGCGAGTTCGGCTTGCAGGCTTTTGCAGTAAGCGACGATCTCGGCATCCTCGGGGTTGTCGCGCAGCATCGGCACGATCACCACTTGCCACGGCGCGATCACCGGCGGCACGCGCAGACCGTCGTCATCGCCGTGGACCATGATCACGCCGCCGATCATCCGCGTCGACACGCCCCAGCTCGTCGTATTGGCGAGTTCGAATACCCCTTCCGAATTCTGGAACTTGATGTCCTGCGCCGCCGCGAAGTTGGTGCCGAGGAAGTGCGAGGTACCCGCTTGCAGCGCCTTGCCGTCCTGCATCATCGCTTCGATGCTGTAGGTCGCAACCGCGCCGGGGAAACGCTCATTCTCAGGCTTCTCACCCGCCACCACCGGCAGCGCGAGGCAATCCTCGGCGAAGCTGCGATAGACTTCGAGCATCTTGAGCGTCTCGTCGCGCGCTTCTTCCGCGCTGGCGTGGGCAGTATGTCCCTCCTGCCACAGGAACTCGGATGTACGCAGGAACATCCGCGTGCGCATCTCCCAGCGCACCACATTGGCCCACTGGTTGATCAGCACCGGCAGATCACGCCACGACTGAATCCAGCGCGCAAACGCTGCGCCGATCACGGTCTCAGACGTCGGGCGCACGACCAGAGGTTCCTCCAGCTTCGCCGACGGATCGGGGATCAGCCCGCCCTTGCCGTCGCTCACCAGCCGGTGATGCGTGACGACCGCCATCTCCTTGGCGAAGCCCTCGACGTGATCCGCTTCCTTCTCGAAATAGGAGAGCGGGATGAACAACGGGAAATAGCAATTCTCATGCCCCGTCGCCTTGATCCGGTCGTCAAGCAGGCGCTGGATTCGTTCCCAGATCCCGTATCCCCACGGCCGGATCACCATGCAGCCGCGCACCCCCGATTCCTCGGCCAGATCGGCCTCGGAAATGACGGATTGATACCAGGCCGAGAAATCGGCCTCACGGGTGACGGGGAGTGCGCGTTTGATCATGGCGGAGCGGATAGCGCGGCTTTGCGTCGCCGTCACCCCGCCGCCGGCGACTTCTCGCACGCGCGCCGCTTGTTTCGGCGCGCGCCTGCCGTCATGGGAGCCTTCATGCAGGGGCAGCGCATATGAACAGGGACGGCGACCGCATCCTCGCGGCGATCGGGATGCGCTTGCTCTCGGTCATCCTGTTCGCCGCCATGAACATGTGCATCAAATTGAGCGAGCTCCACGGCGCGACAATCGGTGAAATTCTGTTCTGGCGGCAATTCGGCGCGGCGGTGCTGGTCGGCGGGATCGTGCTGGCCGGCCCCGGCTGGCGGTCGGTGGCGACGACGCGGATGCCCGCGCATCTGCTGCGCGCGGCGCTGGGGCTGATCGCCATGGCGTTCACCTTCACGACGATCCTCGCACTGCCGCTGGCGGAGGCGACGACGATTGGTTTCACCATGCCGATCTTTGCCACCATCCTGGGCGCGCTGGTGCTGGGAGAACCAACCGGCTGGCATCGCTGGCTGGCGGTGCTGACCGGGTTCATCGGGGTGCTGATCGTCGCGCAGCCGGGTGGCGGCACTTTCCCGGTCTGGGGTGCGGTCACCGGTCTGATCGCGGCATCGCTGACCGCCAGCGTCTCGATCCTGCTGCGCCAGATCGGCCGGACCGAAGCCGCGATGACAACGGTGTTCTGGTTCTCCACGCTGTCGCTGGTGCCGCTCGGTATTCTCTACATCTTCGTGTTCAAGGCCCACTCGATCGACACCTGGCTGTTCCTGGCGGGCGTGGGGCTGCTGGGCGGCGCGGCGCAGCTCGCGATGACCTCTGCACTGGGGCTTGGGCCGGTCTCGGTGGTGGTGCCGATGGACTATTCGTCGCTGCTCTGGGCGACGCTGTTCGGCTGGCTGGTGTTCGACACTCTGCCCGGCCCGTGGACGTGGATCGGCGCACCGATCATCGTCGCGAGCGGCCTCT
>JAIXZV010000106.1 GCA_027489365.1 Sphingomonadales bacterium | reverse complement strand
CGCTCTGTTTAATCATGCCTGCGGCGTCGAAGAGCTAAAGTATATGCCAGATTCCAAATTATCATCCCATTGCCATAGAGATGATGAAGATGAATCTCTTGGCTTCTTTGTAATAGAATCGATCCCTAAGGACAGGTACCGCGATTATCAACGGGAAGATGTTCAGAAATCCAGCAAAAAAAGGATTATAAATAGTGCTTATCCAGCAGTCTCTGATCCAATATACAGAGACAGAAGGAGAAAGTCAGATGTCTTCTTAAGGGTCGTTAAAGAAAGTATGAAGGTTCACGAGGTTAAAAGTGTGATGGTTAATTGTGATGAACATCATGTGAAATGGTCAATATCTCCAAGCGTGTCATTTCGTGACATACTGTAATTCGGGTCGTAATGTTTCATCAATCACTAACTACCGGTGAGCGTTGATATGGGCGAGATAAAAATTCATGCAGGTTCGTTTAGGTCCGGCTCCGCAAAGGTTTTCCATCAAACCATGGTTGTAGGTACCGGGGAGATCGGCTGGGCCGGAGAGAAAACGATATCTGTGCCTTTATCGGACTTCGTGAGCGTCGAAATCGCGACGGAGGAAAGCGTAAAGCGTATCGGCGGCACTGTCGGCTGGGGTATTGCCGGCGGCATTTTGCTTGGGCCAGCAGGTCTACTTGCCGGCCTCATCCTTGGCGGCAGGGGCAAGGAAGTGACGTTCGTCGCAGCCACGGAAGATGGGCGAACATTACTTGCAACAGGAAAGAAAGAGGATTTCATAATCTTCAAGTCAGGATCAATGAATCGCGATAGAGCCAAGCTGGAGTCACAAAAAATTGAGGAAAGAAGAATATTAAAGGAAGAGCGTGAAGCAAAAAGAAAAGCCGATCTCGAAAAATTTGAAGCAAGCCCTGCGGCGCCTTTGCTTGGATACGCTATTATAATTGGAGTCGTGTCTTTAGGTATATATTTTATTTGGAGTTTGATTTCTTGAAGTCGCACCCTTCCTTCGAGAAGTGTATGGCAGTCTGATCACACTCTATCGTGGCCGGTCATCCTCCAGACGCCCCCGGTCGATCGCATCCAGCAGAATACCAAGGCCAGCCCGCGCATGCGCCAGGTGCGACCGGCCTGACTCCTCGTCCAGATCCTCTCCGTCCATCCACGCGATCAGATGCCTCATAGCAGCCTCGGCATAGACCATCGCCCTGGGCCGCCGGCCTGGCTCCCGCCAATTCCAAGCGCCGTATTTCTTGGCACCATGCGCCAAGGCCCAGCTCTCCTCTTCCAATGCGGCCCTGGGCAACAGCCGCAGCGGCGTTTTCCGGCCGCCCGCCTCAGCCTTCGGGTCCCACCCTCCGGCCCCACCATCCCTGGCGCCCGCAGCCGGGCCCTGATCATTCAGCGTCGTCACGGCGCGGCTCCTGGCATGGGATGAGGATGGCCGCCGCCTCCGCGATGACGAAGGTGGCGATCTGGAGCATGAGGATGGGCAGCAAGGCGGCCGGGAGCATCACGCGGCCTCCGCTACGGCCCACTTGGGTCCCTGCACGTCGCCAAAGGCCTTGCCGTTGGGCGCATCGACAAAAATCTGCGCCTGGATCGTTGTCCCCCACCGTGGGTGATCAAAATGCAGGGACTGAGAAGGCGGATGCGGCGCGAAGCGCATAGCGCGGGACCATTCGTCGGCACCCTTAAGGCAGTCGTTGACCGTGATATTTGGCAGACACATGTAATTATGAAAGTGACCAAGTAAAACGTGGTCTACCTGACACTTGGCTGCGGCATAGGCCGCTACCATCTTCTTGGCGCCACGAATGATCGGTCCTGCGGCCCCGATGATGCCATCACCACCCTTCACGCCCATGGAGTCGCCATGGGTGAGCATGTAGCGCTTGCCGTATACCCGGAAAAGCGCGTCGTTGCTGTCAGCGATTTGCCACGATACCCCCGGAATTCCTTGGGTTTCGCGCATTGCGAAATGGTAGGCGAGCCAGTCGCCGTTTGTCAGGTTCCGGCGCTTGGCGACCGGCTTGTGTGTCATCCGGCCATGGTTCCCGGTGACACATACCAGATGCACATTTCCGAATGCCTTGGCGATTTCCTTGATGGCCTCAGAAATATTGGCCGACAGGTCGGCTATACTTTCAAGAGATGTCTGCTCGTTTGTCTGAGCCAGCTCTGGGTGGATGTCGCCAGAAATCATGTCGCCGCCCAGGCAAAGCATGAGGCCAGGATAGGACGGGTTGACCATATGCGAAAATGAAAAGTCGATCGTGCGTTCGACCAGCGCTTTCAAACGCTTACGGGCGATCTCGGGGCTGTACTCGTTGTATCCGTCCATCTCCGTCTTTGAGACTGTCTCGCCCCAATGCCAGTCCGAGAAAATTGCGATCGGCGTACCTGGGGATCCAGACGGTGTGCCACGCGGCTGAGCCCGCCACTCAACCGGCGGCAAAGGCTTTGCGGCCAGCAGGCCAATGGATTCCAGGATGTCCTTGTCCGTCATGTCATCGCGATGCGTGCGGCGCAGCTCCCGCTTCAAGCGCGAAACCTCGTCTTCCAGGGCGATGATGCGCCGGCTGGCCGGCGATCCATCGAGCTTGTGTCGCTCAGGCTTCGGCGCGACCTCGTCGACCGCCACTGCCTCGTCCGCCGCCAGTTCATCCAGGTACAGCCCACCCTTCGCCTGGTCACCGGCCGCCCCATCCACCACCGCCTGAGCGACTGGCTCGGCCCTTCCGCCACCACCACCCAAGCCGCCCATCAGCTCCTCGAAGCACACAGCCCGGCCCTCATCTTCCACCGGTGCCGTGGCCGACCTTCCCGCCTGGGGCGAAGCGATGCCCAGCGCTTTGCACCGCCGGTGCAGGCTCGACAGTGCCCAACCGTGTGCCAAGGCGGTCGCCCGGAAGGAACCGTGGGCGGCCAGCAGGTCGCGAAGCGCGTTATCGGTGAGGTCGGCGGGGATCGGGGTCGAAGCGGACATGCATCTTCTCCTGCCGGGCGATGGTTATCCTTCGCCCGATGTTCTCGGTTGGCTTTGTGGATTCTGCGGCTGGCTAAATCTGGTGTGCGCCGCTGTGTGTGGACACCATGAATCGATTGAGGTGGACCGTGCAACTAAATAATGGCGTCCCAAAAGCAGCAGGACAGTCAATCACCGCCAACAACAGTCCAAACATTCCTTAAAGGAGAATTTGGTTTTCCTTTGAACTTTCCATCCAAAGACCACCACTCTCCTCTCAAACTCCTTTAAGGAAAATGGTGGCGATTTTGGAGAGGTATGACTGTGGTGCTGATTTGTTATGATGTGCGCGCATGGGTGAAGGGGGTTAGCCGAAGCTGAAGGAGGCGGACTGGCTGGGCGTGGAGCCGCCCATGAGGTTGAAGAAGGGAGGTGCATGGGGAATAGGTCCCTTGACAAGGGCCTCCGCCGGGGCAATCCTTGGCCCTACGTGGCTGCCTGTCTCCGCTGAGATAGATGACGGCGTTGCCCTATGCGATGCCCACCCGTCCGAGAGAGCCTGTGCTCGGACCCTCCATCAAACTGGTGGAGGCGTAGGGTGCCCATTCTCAGCGGATCATCTCATCGAGAAGGACAACCACGATGCAGCAGGCAGCCGTAATCGAAAACTGGGACACCACAAGCCATCGCTTTGGCCTTGCTTGTTTTCTTAGCCGTCACCCGCTCGACCTTGACGGCGACGGTGATACGTCAATGT
>JAIXZV010000268.1 GCA_027489365.1 Sphingomonadales bacterium | reverse complement strand
GAACGATCCTTCTAACTGTCGGAGACAAGGTTGCGCGTGCCTCTATCGGCTAAGTCTCGCGCCCGCAATTCGTGGCGGGACCGGGAACTAGGACAGGCGCTTACCGGTTACGTGTTTTCGATCATCAACGAAGGGCGCTTGTCATGGCTACCACCCCCGAATCCGCGAACGCATCCACCACGACCGAACATCTGAAAGCTGCAGCCGACGCCGCGCACACGGCAGCCGACGAAACCGCGAAGGCGACCGTCACGGCGTCGCAATTGCTGAAGGACAGCGCGGCCAAGATCGGCAAGGAAGCGGTCGATCGCGCCAAGAGCTATGCCGAGGACGGCAAGGCGCGAGCCGGCGGCGCGCTCGACGAAATCGTCAAGATGATCAACGATGCCGCCGGCACCGTAGATGAGAAATTGGGCGATCAATACGGTCAGTACGCGCGCAGCGCGGCGGACAAGGTTGCCGGTTTCTCCGAAGGCCTGAAGGCCAAGGAACTCGACGATCTGATCGAGGACGCGCGTGGCTTTGTCCAAAAGAGCCCGGCGATCGCAATTGGCACGGCGGCGGCACTCGGCTTCGTGCTGGTCCGCCTGATCCAGTCGGGTCTGGCAGCCGACGCCAAAGACAAGGCCTGAACCGGACCATCGGGGGGCAGTGATGGACAACGCGGCACGCGACACTGCGGGCGATGACGAGAGCATCGCCGCGCTCTTTTCCCGCGTCCTCAGCGACGCGGAAAACCTGGCGCGCGCCGAGATCGAGCTGCAGAAAGCCAAGGTCGTTGCGCGTATCGACGACGCGCGCAACGGCGTCTTGCTGCTACTTGCGTCGGTCGCGACCGGATCGGTCGCGCTGACGGCGCTCGTCGTTGGCGTGCTGATGGTGTTGTCGCGCATTGTCGGGCCGGGCTGGGCTACGGCGATCGTCGTCGGGACACTGCTTGTCTTGTCCGCCTTGATGGGATGGTTAGCGATGCGCCACTTCAAACTGTTGTTCGGGGCATCGGAGGATCCGTCGTGACGGGTCGCGCGATCGGGACACGGCTGGCGCGCGCGGAGGCCCAATCGGCAGCGGCGCGCGCACGCCTCTCGGACAGCCTGGTGACCCTGCAGCGCCGGGCCACGCCGCGCGCGTTGGCGCAGGACGTTGCCGAGACGCTGCAGGCGCGCGGGATCGCCGCCGTCAATCAGGCGGTTGAGACGGCGCGGCGCAAGCCGGTGGCCGTCGGCGTCGTCGCTGCCGTGGTGGCGCTGTTCCTCGCTCGCCGCCAGATTTTCCGCGTGTTCAGCCGACGCGGCACCCCCATCCCTTCTCCCCAAAGAGGATCTCAGAAATGACCGAAGCGAAAGCCCTGAAGGCGCGCGGCAAGAAGGCCGTCGCCGAAGTCCGCTCCTCTGCCAGCAAGGCGATCGAAGCGACGTCCGACACCGCGCGCGAATTTGCGCGCAAGACTGCGGAGGGCGTCGAAGCCAATCCGGTCGGCGTGCTGGCGGGCGGCGTCGCGCTCGGCGTCTTGCTAGGCGCGTTCGTGCCACGCAGCGCGCAGGAAGCAAAGCTGCTGGCACCGGTCGGCAAACGCATCAGCGACACGACGCGCGGCGCGGTCGATGCGGCGAAGGACACCGCCAAGGCCGAACTCGACGTGCTCGGTCTCACCCGTGCCGCAGCGCGCGATCAGGTCGGCAAGCTGCTCGGCGGGGTCATCAGGACGCTGGCAACGGCGGGCGCCGCCGCGATCGTCGCGGCCAAGGCCCAGCCGGTCGCCGAGGCTCCTCCTCCCCCCGCTGCTGCCGACGAGACGCCCGCCAAGCGGAAGCCGAGCGCCAAAAAAGCGAAAACGCAGGCGTAATTTTTTAGGAAAGGTTCCCGAAAGGCATCACCGCCCCTAAGATGGGGCGAGCACAGTCATGCCTATCGGGACCTGAATTCATGAGCAAACTCCACCTCGTTTTCGGCGGTCGCGTGTCCGATCCGCGCACCCTGGACTTCGACGATCTCAACTCGATCGAAATCGTCGGCGTGTTCCCCGATTATGCCAGTGCCGAAAAGGCATGGCGTGCCGCCGCGCAGCGCACGGTGGACGATGCCGAGATGAAGTTCGTGGTGGTGCATCTGCACCGGCTGTTACAGCCGGATCTGCTAGCACCGGGGGCCTAAAGCAGGCGCTCCCCCCTAAAACTACGCTTCCCCGGCGAAGGCCGGGGCCTAGTAGCGATGACCAAGGGAACGAAGCGCGATCGCTCGAACTCTACCGTTTCGCAACTGGGCCCCGGCCTTCGCCGGGGAGGCGTGGGAATTAAGGTCGGCGCTTTGGCGCCGCCGTCCGTAAGCGACTCATTCGCGCGCGATTAGCTTCGCTAATCGCTTACCGCCGCTTAGATAAATTCGATTTTCGACACGACGTAATAGCGGTCGCCCGACGGCACGGTCACTTCGACCTCGTCATCGAGCTTGCGCCCGATCAGCGCGCGGCCGAGCGGCGAATTGTACGAAATCCGCCCGCCCTTGGCATCTGCTTCGGTCTGGCCGACGATCTGATATTTCACCGGCTTGTCGTCTTCATCGAGCAGCGTGACGGTCGCGCCGAACACGACCTTGTCGCCCGACAAATCCTTCGGATCGATAACCTGGGCACGCGACAATTTATCTTCGATGTCGCTGATCGAGGCTTCGATCTGGCCCTGCCGCTCCTTGGCGGCGTGATATTCGGCATTTTCCGAAAGATCGCCGTGCGCGCGCGCTTCTTCGATCGCGTCGACGATCAGGGGACGCTCCGCCTTCAGCCGCTTCAGATCCGCATTGAGCCGATCATGGCCCTCTTGCAGCATCGGCATCTTGTCAACGGTAGCCATCCCTGTCGTCCTTCGTCTTCAAAATCACCCGGTTGGCCGGTCCGACTGGACCTGCCCGCACGCTGTTCTCATGTGGGGGATTAGGTGTGCGAGGTCGAATAATAGGATTGCAACGGCTTTACTTCAAGGCTCCGCGTCGAAAGCGCCACAATCGCCTGCGCCGCTTCCACGCTGGCGGGGGCGGTGGTGAAATACGGAATCTTCAGCGACAGCGCCGATCCGCGGATCGGCGAGCTGTCTTTCAGGCTCTGCCACCCTTCGGTCGTGTTGAAGATCAGATCGATCCCGCCGTCCTTGATCCGATCAACGATGTGCGGTCGGCCCTGCGCAACCTTGTTGACGCGCTCGACGGTAACGCCCTGCCCGGCCAGATAATCCGCCGTGCCAGACGTCGCGACGATCGCGAAGCCATGCGCCGACAGCGCGCGTACCGCAGGCAGGATCACCGGCTTGTCGCTGTCCTTCACACTCACGAACACCGCGCCGCCCTTGGGCAGGACGGTGCCCGCGCCCAATTGCGACTTGGCGAAGGCGAGCGTGAAATCCTGATCGATCCCCATCACTTCGCCCGTGCTCTTCATCTCTGGCGAGAGCACCGGATCGACGCCGGGGAATTTGTTGAACGGGAACACCGCTTCCTTGACCGCATAATAATCGATGTGACGATCGATCACGGGCAGATCGGCAAGCTTCTCCCCCGCCATCACGCGCGCGGCGATCTTGGCAATCGGGGCGCCGATCGCCTTGGCGACGAACGGCACGGTACGGCTGGCGCGCGGGTTGACCTCGATGAGGTAAACCAGGCCGTCCTTGACCGCGAACTGGATGTTCATCAGGCCAACCACCAACAGCGCCTTGGCCAGCGCCACCGTTTGCCGTTCGATTTCAGCGATGATGTCTGCGGACAAGGAATATGGCGGGATCGAGCAGGCCGAGTCGCCCGAATGGACACCGGCTTCCTCGAT
>JAIXZV010000148.1 GCA_027489365.1 Sphingomonadales bacterium | reverse complement strand
GGGTGCGACGATCGACGGGACGGCGGTGCGCATCGGCGCGCCATCGCGTGCCCGCCCGATTGCCGCGCTCGCCACGCAGTTCATGCCTGAGCAGCGCCGCGCGCGCGTCCATGCCCGTGCCGAGCGGCATTGCGACGTGGTGCCGATCCCGCGCTGCGCCGCCGAAAGCTATCCGCGGCTGGTGCTGGGGCAGGATGACGTCGCATTGTTTCAACGCATACTGCCGTGGGACCATGCGCCGGGTGTGCTGTTCCTGCAGGAGGCAGGCGGCGTCGCGACGCACTGGGACGGCGAGCCCTATCGCGTCGGCTCGGACTCGGCGGGCTTGCTTGTCGCCGGCACCGAACAGCTTTGGCAGACGGCGGCGAAATCGTTCCTGAGCGCGGCTGCCCCGCTCCATCTTCCGGAAGCGATTGCAGCATGATCTCCAGAAGGCAGCGATTGCCTGTGCGCGCGCTCATCCCGGCGCTGGCGCTGCTCGTCTTGCCCGGCACCGCCGCCGCGCAATTGAGTTCGCCCGTCGGAGGCCAGCCTCAGGGCGCGTCGGGCGCGGCCAGCACGGCAGCGCCCAGCGTCGCGGTGCCGCAGACCAGCGTCGCGCAATTCCAGCCCGCTGTGATCGAGGCGCCGACGTCGGCACCCCAGACCGACTCGTCGGTCTCACCACAAGACGACGCCGCGCCGCGCGCGCGGGCCAAGCCGGTGCCGCCGAGCGAGTTCGAAACCTATGTCTCCAATCTTGCCGGCAAGCCGCTGCACCGCTTCGGCGCAGAATTGCTGACACCCGACGCCGGTACGTTCGCCGCGCCGCCGAGCGTTGTGGTGCCGGGCGATTATCGGCTAAACCCGGGGGATCAGCTACAGCTCGGCCTGACCGGATCGGTCGAGGCGGCGCTGCGGCTGACGGTCGACAATGAAGGGCGCATCTTTGTGCCCCGCGTTGGCGCGATTACGGTCGGCGGTACGCGCTATGCCGATCTGCACGACGTCATCGCGCGTGCGGTGTCGCGCCAATATCGCCAGTTCGTGCTCGACGTAACGGTCGCGCGGCTGCGCGGCATCACCGTCTATGTTACCGGCTTCGCGCGGCGGCCGGGATCGTTCACCGTCAGCAGCCTTTCGACCCTGGTCAGCGCGGTGATGGCGGCGGGCGGGCCGAGCGCCGGTGGCAGCTTCCGCTCGCTCCAGTTGCGACGCGGCGGCAAGCTTGTCTCGGATTTCGACCTCTACGATCTGCTCCTGAAAGGCGACAAGACCGGCGACGCGACGCTGGAAAACGGCGACGTCATCTTTGTCGCGCCAGCTGGCGATCAGGTCGCGGTGCTGGGTAGCGTCAATCAGGAAGCGATCTTCGAACTTGCGCCTGACCAGACGATCAGCGACGCGATCGGCTATGCCGGTGGCACGAGCACCGTCGCCGATCAGGCGCGCTTGCTGGTGCTCGATACGCTCGGCCTCAAGCCGGGCTGGCAGCAGCTCAGCACCGACCAGGCGCGCAGCACACGCGCGCGGCGCGGCGCGGTGGTCCGCGTCTTGTCCGATCTCGGCATCGAGCGCCCGCTCGGCACGCAGCCGGTGCTGATCACGATCAGCGGCGAGGTCGCCAGGCCGGGTCGCTATTACGTCAAGCCAGGCACGCGGCTCGCCGATGTCGTGGCCGAAGCCGGTGGTCTCACTGCCGACGCCTTTCCCTATGCGAGCGTCATCACGCGCGAGAGCGTCAAGGCGCAGCAGCGGCAGAGCTTCGATCGCGCGGTGAAGGACATGGAGTTACTGCTCACTACCCAGCCGCTCGTCTCGGTCAACCGCGCGCAGATGAGTTCGGCGGGCAATTTGACGATGATCCGTTCGGTGGTCGACCAGATGCGCAAGCGCGAACCGACCGGCCGCTTGGTCTTCGATTTGCCGGTGAACGCCACCGGCTTGCCCGGCGACGTGATCGTCGAGAACAGCGATTCGGTGTTCGTACCGACACGGCCGGTGACGATCGGCGTGTTTGGCGCGGTGCCGAGCCCGGCGTCGTTCGCGTACCGCGACGGCGAGACGATCGGCGATTTCGTGAAGTCGGCCGGGGGCATCCAGAAACTGGGCGACAAGAACGGCGTATTCGTGGTGCGCGCCAACGGCAAGGTGGTGGCGGACGGCCGCCGCGTGCTGAAGGCACCGGCCTTGCCCGGCGATCTGATCTTCGTGCCGGTCGATGCCGCGCGCGGGGAGTTCTGGGCGCGGCTGCGCGATATCAGCGGTGCGCTGTTCAGCCCGCTGGTGAGTGCCGCCGCCATTACGAATGCCGTCAATTGAGCGCGCGCCTCACTTTGCGTCGGCGGATCGCCGATCGCAATATCCGGCGCCGAATCTATGCGGCGCTGATGGTCGTGCTCGGGCTGCTGTGCGTCTTCCCGACGCCCTATGTGGCGCGCGCGAAGATCGTCCCGCAGGACAGCGCCAGCATCGGGTTGAGCTCGATGATGAATGCGCTCGGCGGGCAGTTGCAGGGCTTCGCGTCGCTGCTCGGCGGGGCCAAGCAGCCGGTCGATCTGTATCTGGCGGTCGCGCGCAGCAACGAAGTGGCGATCACCGTGATCGAGCGGCTCAAGCTGGCCGGACCGGATGCCTTCGGCTCCGAGGCAGCGGCGCGGCGCGCGCTCGCGCGGCGGGTCGACGTGCATTCGCTGACCGGCGGCGTGCTCGAGATCGAGGCGCGCACGCAGGATCCAGCCGAGGCGGAGCGGCTGACGCAGGCCTATGTCGCCGCGGTCACCGAGCGGCTCAACGCGCTCGGGCGCGAGCGTGTCACGCGCAAGCGCAATATCGTGCAGGCGCGCTACCGTGAGGCGGCCGATCAGGTCACCCGCGCCGAGGCTGCGCTTATGAGCTTCCGCCGCCGGAACAATCTTGCCGCACCAGAGGCTCAGTTGGGTGCCGAGCTGTCGCTCCGCGCCGGGTTGCAGGCGCAACTACAGGCCAAATTGGTCGAGCTTCGCACGCTCCAGCAGTTCCAGGGCGGCGACAATCCGCAATTGCAGGCAGTCCAGTCCCAGATCGCGTCGCTGCGCAGCCAGATCGCCAGTTCGGCCGCCCCGGCGACCGGTGCCGCGGGACCAAATGTCGCCGGCCTGTCCGAGGCGTCGGGACGGTATCTCGATCTCTACCGCGACTATAAATTCGCGCAGGCGCTGTACGAGGTCTATGCGCGATCGTCCGAGGAAGTCGTGGTCGAGGCGCTCGCCGCCGAAACCGCATCGGATGCGCAGATCATCGAGCAGCCGCGGCTCGATGCCGATCGCAAGTATAATATCTCGGCGGTGGCGCTGTTGGCGCTGGTGTTCGGCCTTGCGCTGTTCACCGAGCTGTATGCGCCCGCGACCGGTATTCGGCTGCGCTGGCTTGAGCCCGAGCCAGTCGCATGACCGTGCCCGAGCTGTCGATCGTCATCCCGTGCTTCAACGAGGAGGAGAATGTCCGCGCGATCTGCGCGGCAGTCACTGCCGAGGCGGAGCGGCATGTCGCGAGCCATGAGATCATCTTCATCGACAATCGCTCGACCGACGCGACCCGAGCGATCCTGCGGGAAATGTGCGCCGCAGACGGGCGCGTGCGGGCGATCTTCAACACGCGCAATTTCGGCCAGATGCGCTCACCGACGCACGGCATCTATCAGGCGGCGGGTGCGGCGGTGATCGGCATGTGCGCCGATTTTCAGGATCCGCCCGCGCTGATCGGCGAATTCGTGCGGCTGTGGCGCGGTGGCGCGAAGATCGTGCTGGGGCAGCGCCGCTCGGAACCGACCGGGCCGGTGCTCGGGCTGGCCCGCAAGGCTGGCTATGCGATGCTGGCGCAAGTTGCTGATTATCCAATCATTCCCAACGCGACCGGCTTCGGGCTGTTCGACCGTGTCGTGATCGACGAACTGGCGCGGTGGGACGAGCCCGAGCCGTTCTTTCGCGGCATGGTGGTAGAAACCGGCTATCCGATCGCGCTGGTCCCGTTCGATCGCCCGCCCCGTGC
>JAIXZV010000198.1 GCA_027489365.1 Sphingomonadales bacterium | reverse complement strand
CGGCATCCAATGGAAAGGCGACGTCAGGCTAAGCGGCATCGGCATCACCGGCTCGCCGAGCGCCGTGGTCTATGGCGACAAGATCCATGTGTTTTATCAGGGCGAGAACCGCAGCGGCACGCTGTACCGCTCGATCTTTCAAGTCAAAGGCGGGCTGACCTGGACCAGCCCGACCGGAGAACTCGAACAGGTCGGTAGCGAAGAGAGAATCGACAATGTCGGGATCAGCCACTCGCCCGGCGCAGTCGTCTATCTGAACGATATCTGGGTGTTCCATCACGGTTCGAATAACTGCAACGAGCTGTGGTACACGGTGTCGGACTCGGGAACATCCACGTGGAGCACCGACCGGCAGTGCGCAGGGGCTAGCATCGCCGGGTCACCGGCACCGGTGGTCTACGATAGCTCCCTTTACATCTATTATCTGGCCGACACGGCATCGCCAGATCCGATGAAATTCGAATGCGTCGATTACTTTGCCAAATCCTGGACCGGGGTGGCCACCGTCAGCAATATTACCCCAACCGTCGCCACGGCACCGGCAGTGGTGGCAAAGGACGGCGATCTTTACCTCTTCTATCTCGGCGGCACCCAAAATACCGCGCTACAATGCTGCACGCTGTCGGAGACGGGAAATCCCAGCAACAGCGTGATTGCTTCCGGCGTTATGGCTACCCCCGGTATCGTCCTGTTCCCCGCGCCATAAGCGCACACGCCCCCGATGCCGACGCAGAAAGGCCCGCCTTCCGCAGGGAAGACGGGCCTTTTGCAAATATGATGGGTCAGGCGTGTTGCGGCGTACCGTACAGGCGCGCCTCGATATCCTCGTGCATCGACGGGCGGTTGTTTTCGATCCCGCCGAAGCCGCCATCCTCCTGCGTCATGCCGATCGCGAAGGAAGCATAAGTGCGGCCTTCGCTCCCATCGGCCAAGCGATAGCGCGCATCGGCCACCACCACGGGATTGAACAGCGCCGCGAGATCGCGCTTGGGCAAGACGAGCGTCGCGTCGATGCGCGTACCCTCGCCTGCATCGATGTCGACATGTTCGCTGCCCGCATCATCGCCATGCTCCAGCAGCAAGCGCTCGAACTCCTCGGCATTTGCTGGCTCCGCAGCGAACAGGAAGGTCGAGATCCGCACGTCCTCTGCGGTCACCGACCCGGCATTGCCGACGGTCAGCTCGATCTCGACCAACGCCTCGTCCGACGTCGTGCCGGCACGCACCGGGCGCATCGCGAATTCGAGCCACGGACGATCCGCAACCGGCGCCTGCCCGTCGGTCAGCGCCGCGACATCGGCATCGTCGGCCGCGACGATCTTGGTTTCCTCGGCCGGAACCGGTGCCGGAGCCGCGACCGGATCGCGCGCCAGGGTCGGGCGGATCAGCGGCGGTTCCTCGACGGCGATCACCGGCGAGGCCATGACCGGTGCCGGATCAACATAGGTCGGCGCGGCATAAGCCGGTTCGTCATATGCGACCGTATCGACCGTGCGGCGACGGCGGGTCAGCAGCAACGCGATCACGCCGAGCAGCACGACGCCTGCCCCAACGATCCACGGCCAGATCGTGGCCGATGTCTGCGTGGTGGTTTGCGTCGTAGCGGCGTCGCTTGCCGTCTCGGATGCCGGAGCCACCGAAGCGACAGGTTCTGCGGCGGGCGCAGCGGGTGCAGCCGCGGCCTGCGCGGCTGGCGCAGCGACAGGGGCTGCCGCAACCGGTGCGACCCGCTCGACACGCGGCACCGGTGCGGCCTGCGGGGTGCGGGCCACAGTCCGGTTGCGCGTTTCGGCGACGGGTTCCGCCGGGGCATCGGCAGCGGTCGGGACAACCGGCGGCGGCGCGGCCTTGCTATAGTCGGGCACGGCCTGCACCACTGGTGTCGATGGCGCGAAGACCGGTGCAGCGGGCGTGGCGGGCGCGACTTGTTCGACCGGCGCGGGCGGTGGATTCGTCTGGGTCTGAACCTCCTGTGCGAATGCCGGCGCGGCCAGCATCAGGGTGGGAAGGAGCGCGATCATGACGCGCGGCGAGCGGATGGATCGGTTTTTCATAACGGGGCATCAATGATGGGAACCGGGGATTCGACCCGTCGCATGCTCATAATTGCGACCAACCGCGCCGCGGCGACGATCAGCCGAGCCGCCTGGCGGCTGCAGCGCGTCGATTGACAGCATCCAACACGACTCCTATATGGCCTTCTTCACCACAGTCTTCGGGAAATGATGTGCCGTCGCGCAGCGCATCGATCGTATTGGAGGCTGGGGTTTCGAAGACGCCAAGAGCTGCTGTCGTTTCGCTGATGCGAAGGACGAGCGGCTTTTTGCGTCTTTGTATTGCGTGCCCGCCCGGGCGTCTCCGGGCACGACTTATTGGCTTGAGGGCATAATCTCCATGGCAACCAAAGCGATCGACGGCAGCACCCCAACGCGGCGCGCCGAAAGCGGCACGGCCAAGCGCCGTATCCGCAAGGTGTTCGGCAACATCCACGAAGTCGTGCAGATGCCGAACCTGATCGAGGTTCAGCGCGAATCGTACGAGCAGTTCCTGCGCTCCGACCCGTCGATCGGCTATGTCTCCGGCCTCGAAAAGACGCTGCGTTCGGTCTTCCCGATCCGCGATTTCGCCGGCACTGCCGAGCTCGACTTCGTCCATTACGAACTCGAGCCGCCGAAGTTCGACACCGACGAATGCCGCTAGCGCGGAATCACCTATGCGGCGCCGATGCGCGTTACGCTGCGCCTGATCGTGTTCGAGGTGGACGCCGACACCGATTCGCGCTCGG
>JAIXZV010000355.1 GCA_027489365.1 Sphingomonadales bacterium | reverse complement strand
GTTCCGCGCGCTGCGCCCCGTGTCTCGACTGCGCTCGACACGAACGGAGGTAGCGGTTAGGGCCGCTCCAGCCAGAGGGTCGGGCGGCCGCGGGGTGCATTAGCACCGCGAGGAAAGTCCGGGCTCCGCGGAACGACGGTGCCGGGTAACGCCCGGCGGGGGTGACCCCAGGGAAAGTGCCACAGAGAGCAGACCGCCGATGTCCAGGTAACTGGAACAGGCAAGGGTGAAAGGGTGCGGCAAGAGCGCACCGCGCGCCTGGTAACAGGGGCGGCATGGCAAACCCCACCGGGAGCAAAATCGAATAGGGGCGGCATATGGGCATCGTTTCTGCTCGTCGCCCGGGTTGATTGCTGGAGGCGGCGTGCAAACGTCGTCCTAGAGGAATGGTCGCCTATCCCCGTCGCAGGACGGGGTGGACAGAACCCGGCTTACAGACCCTCTGGTGTTTTCTTGTGTCTGTCGCGAAAGTGTCATGGCGCTATCGCACTGCAATGCTTAGATGGGCCGCTATGGCGCGTTCCTCTTCACGATCGGTCGACTGGGGCTTCCCGCGTTGGCGCGCCTATGGCGAGGCGAGCACCGAAGCCGCGACGGTGCGGTTGTGCGACCGGCATGGCTGCACCGCGAAGGGCGATTGCCCGGCGCCGAAATCGCCCAACAGCCCTGAACGCTGGTATTTCTGTCAGGAGCACGCGGGCGAATACAACCGTGGCTGGAATTACTTCGAAGGGCTGAGCGCCGAGGAAGCGGCCGAGCGCGAGCGCGCTGAGACGCAGACCGCCGAGGGCTATACCGCTTCGCGCCACCAGCAATGGGCCGGCTCGGGTGACGGATCGCGCTCGCGTGATGAGATGCGCGCGCTGGAAGTGCTCGAGTTGGAAGTGGACGCCGATTTCGAGGCGGTGCGCGTCGCTTGGCGGCGGCTGGGCAAGTCGAACCATCCCGATGTGAAGCCCGGCGACAAGGAAGCCGCCGCACGCTTCCTCGCGATTCAGGCGGCGTACGACGTGCTCAAGGCCGCCGAGGATGCACGGACTTGGAAACCGGATTTTGGGAAGCCGGTTTGAGGACGGTTCGCTCTGATTGGGCCAACACGCTTCTCGTCTGCAAGAAATGTTCGAAGAAGCTGGGCGGTGGGTTCGGGCCGAAGGGCAAGACACCGCTGGCCAAGGCGCTGCGGCAGGATCTCGGGGTTCGCAAGGGCCGCAAGGGCGCGCTCGGCATCGTCGAGGTGAAGTGCCTGGGCGTGTGTCCAAAGGGGGCGGTCACCGTCGTGAACGGGTCCAAGCCGGGCGAATGGCTCTTGGTCAGTGAAGGTGCCGCGATCGAGGAGATCACCGCCGCGCTGACGCCCGATCCAGCGGTACCGACATGAGCGAGGAAGGGGAAACGCTCCTGTCCGTGGATTTTGAGGCAGAGGTGATCGAATGGCGCGGGCCTGCGCCGTTCGTGTTTGCGACGATCCCGGCGGAACTGGTCGGCGAAATCCGCTTCGCTGCACGCCAAGCCTCCTATGGCTGGGGTGTCGTGCCGGTCGAGGCTAGCATCGCCGGTCACGTTTTCCGCACCTCGCTGTTCCCGCGCGACGGACTGTATCTGCTGCCCGTCAAACGCGCAGTCCAGAATGCTACAGGCATAGCGCTGGGCGACCGCGTTACGGTGACCTTGCGGATCGAGGCGCGGGTCTAGGCGATCCGGCCTCGCGTTGAGGCCCCTTACCGCAGGTACCGCGCCGCCGTGTCGCGGATCAGTGCGATCATGTTGGGGATGCCTTGGGTGCGGTTGGAGCTCAATTGCTTGCTCAGATCGAACGGGGCGAGCGCGCCGGGAATGTCGGTCGCGAGGATCGCGGCGGGCGTCTGATCCTGCACCGTCAGCAGCACAAGCGCGATGATGCCCTTGGTGATCGCCGCGTTCGAATCCGCGAGGAAGTGGAGCGTGCCGTCGTCCCTGGCGGTGGGGTAGACCCAAACCGAGGCGGAGCAGCCGCGGACCAGAGTGGCGTCGGTTTTGAGCGGGGCGGGCATCTCTTCGAGCTCGCGGCCCAGATCGATCAGCAGACGGTACCGGTCGTCGGCTTCGAGGAAGCTGTATTCGGATTCGAGATCGGCGAGGGTTTGCATGGGGGGGCTATAGCGAGTGCCAGTTACGTTCGTCACCCCGGATGCGGTGAAAGCTGCTTCGCCTCTACCCTGAGGTTGTCATCCCCGCGAAAGCGGGGACCCAGCACCCGCCGCTGGAGATGGGTCCCCGCTTTCGCGGGGATGACAGATGGGGAGGGGGAAGCGGTTGACAGCGGCGGCGTGCTTCGATCGTTCAAAGATCCACCCCGGCCGCGATCGCTTCCAGCTTGCGGATGCGTTCCTTGAGGTCGGCGATCTCGATCCGGGCGCCGGCATTTGGGACGGCGGCGCTGCGGTCGGGTTCACCGAAGGCGTTCAGTTCCTGCTGCTTGAAGGCGAGCCAGCCGCGCCAGCCGGTCAGCGTGGCGTAGGTCAGCATCGACAGGCCAACCAATCCGGCGGCGGCCATGGTCACGTAGAAGGTCGGGTCGGTCATCATCCCTACTCCTGAGAAGGGGGTCATGGTTACGGGCGGTCGCGGAGCTTCTCGATCTCGCGATCGAGGCGTGCGCCGCTGTCATTGTTGTCGGTGGCGAGGCGTTCGAGGACGGCGAGCCGGTCCTTCATCGCCTTGAGTTCATCGCGCAGCCGGGCGTTCTCGGCCTGGGTCGCGCTGTCGTCGCGGAAGGCGAAGCTCTCGCCGCGCTTGGTGCGGACCACGCCGTAGCGGGCCTGAAGCACGCGCCCGATCGTGACGACGATGATGATCGCGACGACCATTTCAAATGGGTTCATGTCGGTAACTCCCTGTTATCGTTGTGAAGAGGGAAGCGGATCAGCGCGGCTGCGTTGCGGCTTCACGGAGACGGCGGCGGCGCGGGCGGTCGATGCTTTCGGTCGCCCAGACACCCCCCGCCGTGATGACGGCGAGCACTGTGAAAAATACGATCATGATATCCTCGGGTAAGAAGAGTTAAATTAGTTGAGCGGGGTGTCGCGCAGGCTTTCGATTTCCTGCGCGAGATCGACGCCGCGGTCGGTGATGATGCGTTCCAGCACGCGGACCCGCTGTTCGAGCCGTTCGGTCTGCGCCGCATATTGGGCGGCTTTTTCGGCGACCATTGTCGCTTCCAATTCCATCCGGCGTTCCTTGTGGGCCAGCCAGGGCTTGACCCACTGGTTACCGATCACGGCGAACAATCCGACGCAGATACCAAGGATCGGGACGAGAAAGACGATCGAGGGGCCCATCACGGTTCCTTTCAGCGCAGCGCGTCGATGTCGCGGGCGACACGTTCGGCGGGGTCGGTGGCGATGGGTTCGAGGACGGCGAGGCGTTCCTCAAGGCGGCTGAGCTTGCCCTGGAGCGCTTCATTCTCGCTGCTCAGCAGCTCGATCTTGCGCTCCGCGCTGGGGTCGGTGCGGGTTGCCGTGCCGCTCCACTCATTCTCGATCGGGTAGCCGTGGCGGGCCCGGACCCAGGTGGTGACGACCCAACCCAGCGTCGACATTGCAATGATGGTCAGGACGAACATCTGTCCACCGCTCATGATAAATTCCTTCCCTGTTTTGCCCGGATCCGATCAGCGCAGGCTGTCGATCTCGTCGGCGAGCCGGCGGTTGCGGCTGGTGTAGAGCATCTCGATGTCGGCCAGGCGGCGGTCGATATCGCGGAACTTGCTGCGGACCTCGGCGGTCGATCGCGTCGGATTGGTGCGCACGCCCTGCCAGAACTTCGCATCCTCGACGCTGTCATAGAGGCCGATCGGCTTCTTTTCGGCGACGCAGGCGATGACGATATAGGCGAGCAGCGTCCAACCGCTGGTGGCGAAGGTCAGCAGGACGGTGCCGACGCGGACCCAGGTGGCATCGATGCCGGTGTAATCGGCGATCCCGGAGCAAACGCCCAGCCATTTGCTGTTCTGTTTGTCGAGGTAGAATTTGGTGCGGCTGGCGGACATTTCAGTTCCTCCGTGAAGGGTCATAAGGGGTGGTCGGCTCGGCCAGCGGCATACCGCTGCGCCAATCGGGGTGGTCGGCTGCGACGATCCGTTCGACGGTGCCGAGCCGGTCTTCGAGACGGCGGGCGAGCGAGTAGAGTTCGTCGAGCAGTTTTTCGTCTTCGTTGGTGATCTTGGGCGCCTGCTTCCATTTGGTGATGTAGTGGAACAGGATCCACGGAGCGCCAAGGAACAGCATCCCGCAGACGGCGATCGGGACTAGGATCTCATCCATCTCAACCGTCCTTGCTAACGCGGGCCTTCATCGCGGCCAGTTCGGCCTCGACCTTTTCGGCGGCTTTCAACTCGGCGATTTCCTCGTCGAGCGACTTGGGCGGGGCGCCCATGCCGGCGACTTCGGCGCGGCCCTCGGCCATATCGACGCGGCGTTCCATGATCTCGAAGCGCGAGAACGCATCGTGCATCTTGGGGCCGGCATAGAGATCGCGCAGCTTGAACTTGTTCTGCGCGGATTCGAGCCGGGTCGCGATCGAATTCTGCCGGGTGCGCGCCTCGCGGAGCTTGCCGGTCAGCTTGGCGATGTCTTCCTCCGAGCTGCGCAGCGCATCGTCGAGGACGGCGATTTCGGTGCTGAGCTGTTCGGCCATGTCGGCGGCCTTCTGCTTTTCGACCAGAGCGGCCTTGGCGAGGTCTTCACGACCCTTGGACAGCGCCAGCTCGGCCTTTTCGGTCCAGCTTTCCTGCAACCCGCCGAGCTTGCTGATGTGGCGGCGCATTTCCTTCTGGTCGGCGATGGTGCGGGCCGCAGAGGCGCGCACTTCAACCAGGGTTTCCTCCATTTCGAGGATGATCATGCGGATCATCTTCGCGGGGTCTTCCGCCTTGTCGAGCAGATCGGTGAAGTTTGCAGCGACGATGTCGCGGGTGCGGCTGAAGATGCCCATTGGTGTTACTCCTTCGAGGACGTTCAGAAATTAGGTGCCGGGGCGGAGATGGGGGCGCCCGCCCCGGCGTCGCTTCACCCCTGGGTCAGGGCGGCGATGGGGGCGGGTGCTGCGCTGACCGGGCCAACCGCGCCGACCAGTGCAACCGAACCGAGCAGGACCGTCGCGACCAGGGCGACCAGGACTTGCGAAACGCTGTTCTTGGCTTTGTATTCGGTGTTCATTGTAGGTCTCCTTGTTCGAAACTGTTTGGCCCGATTGGGCTATGCCAACAGCATTGCATGTGCCGTGCCAGTTTCGAAAATGGCGGTTTTCCGTGCCTTTCTGCCAGATGAACGAAAATGTTCCTTGCCAAGGCTTGGGATTTTACGCCAAGACTTGGGAATGGAGCGGACGCATCACGTTATTGGACAATCGAGCGTGTTCCTCGACGCGCTCGAACTCGCCAGCCGCGCGGCCGCGCTTGACCGGCCGGTGCTGGTGATCGGCGAACGCGGGACAGGTAAGGAACTGGTCGCCGAGCGCCTCCACCGCCTCAGTCCGCGCTGGGACCAGCCTTTGGTCATCATGAATTGCGCAGCACTTCCCGAGACGCTGATCGAGGCCGAACTGTTCGGACATGAGGCAGGCGCCTTCACCGGTGCGACCAAGGCGCGGCAGGGGCGGTTCGAGGAGGCACATCAAGGGACGCTGTTCCTCGACGAACTCGGCACGCTGTCGATGGCGGCGCAGGATCGGCTGCTGCGCGCGGTCGAATATGGCGAGGTGACGCGGATCGGATCGTCGCGGCCGATGCGGGTCGATGTGCGGATCGTCGCGGCGACCAACGAAAATCTGCCCGCGCTGGCCGATGTGCATAAATTTCGCGCCGACCTGCTCGACCGGCTGTCGTTCGAAGTGGTGACGCTGCCGCCCTTGCGCGCGCGGTCCGGCGATATCGCGGTGCTCGCCGATCATTTCGGCCGGCGGATGGCGTCGGAGAT
>JAIXZV010000260.1 GCA_027489365.1 Sphingomonadales bacterium | reverse complement strand
GCTCGTCCGCACGGAAAAGCGCCCGGCGACGAGATCGGCGCGTGCGCCCGAGGCGATCCCCTGCGGATCGCTGAACGGCAGGCAATGCGCGACATTGCGATCGAGGCCGGTGACTTCCGCGGCGACCTCGCCCTCGGCACCGGCGACGGTGATGTGCGATCCGATCTGCGCCGCGCCGGTCAGCCCCTCGACCTCGATCAAGGCACCGCGCACGCCGATCACCCGGCCAAAGCGTTGGTCGGGGGACAGTTCGCGCAAACTGCGCGCGGCGGCGGCGAGAGCCTTCATGCGACCGCGTGGACAACCTGCGGCGCGGCGCGGGCGAGCGCGGCGGCTTCGTAATCGATCAGCGCGCGGCAATCGGCGAGCGCGCGGTAGAAATCGCCCATCGCGACCTTGCGCGCGAAGCTGGCGCAGGCGGCCTTGGCTTCATGCGCCTCGAGCGCGCCGATCAGATCGTGCAGATAGCGGACGATCTCGTCGTGATGCGCGGTTGCACCGTGTGGATCGATATAGGCGATCATGCAGGCGTAATAGAGTCGGCGCGCCGGGGTGACGGCGTCCTCAGGCGGCATCACTTCGCGGCCGCGCAGCAGCGACACCTGGTTTTCGACGCAGAGATCGGTGCGGCCGATCGCGCGCAGCACGGCACCGTTGACGATCAGCTTCTCGCCATCGCGCAGGGAAATTCGCAAAGTCATCGGTTTCTCCTCCTGGACGTATGCCATCTTATAGGATGGACGCCGCAGGCCGGGGCCGATTGCAGGAAATTCGCCGGGAAACGCCGTTTCGCGCGCACCTCATCCTACAATTGAGGGAGCCGAGCGCCGCTGATGTCGCCCGGACCTTCTTGCCGGAGATAATCCTTGAGCCTTTACTCAGCCCTGTATGCCGGTGTGTCCGGTTTGAGTGCGCAATCGACCGCGATGGCGAGCGTCGCCGACAATATCACCAACATCAACACCATCGGCTATAAGAACGCCGACACGCAGTTTCGCACGCTGGTTTCCGATACGCGCGGCGGCGCACCTTATGCCGCAAGCGGCGTCGCCGCAGTGACCCGGACGCTGGTGTCCAAGGATGGCGTGCTGCAGACATCGGCGAGCGGCACCGACATCGGCATCGCGGGCGCCGGTTTCTTCGTCACGCGCGACGGCATCGGTACGAATTCCAACATTGCCTATACCCGCGCCGGTTCCTTTTCGCCCGATGCGCAAGGGTATCTGAAGAATGCGGGTGGCTATTATCTCCAGGGGTGGCCGCTCGATGCGCAGGGCAATTACGTCAACAATGGTGATCTTGCCTCGCTGGTCCCGGTGCGCGTGACGCAATTGACGGGCACGGCGGCGGCCACCAGCAAGCTGCAGATGCGCGCCAATCTCGACGCGACCACCACGGCATTCACGGGCACCTATGCCGCAGGGGACATGGCGGCGGGCACGACGCCCGCGAACTTCTCGCGACCGGTCGATCTGACCGATGCGCAGGGCGGCAAGCACACCGTGATGCTTTCCTTCCTGAAGACGGCGGCGAACACCTGGCAGGGTGAAATCTATGCCTCGCCCGCGACCGACGTGACGGCACCGGGCGGCCTGCTTGCCAGCGGTACGATCCTGTTCAACCCCGATGGCTCGCTCGACCTGGCGGGCTCGTCACCGGCGCTGTTCGCTGCGCTCACCCCGACCTGGACCAGCGGTGCGGGGTCGGGGCCGATCAGGCTCGGGCTCGGCAGCGACGGCGGGCTCGACGGCCTGACGCAGTTCGGTGACGCCTCGGCGGTGATTTCGTCGAATGTCGATGGCGGGCTGCTCGGCAGCGTGGCATCGACGCGCATTTCCGATGGCGGCCTGGTCAGCGCGGTGTTCGAGGACGGGTCCTCGCGCACGGTGTTCCAATTGCCGCTCGCCAGCTTTCAGAATCCCAACGGCCTGACGCGTCTGCCGGGCAATGCCTATGGCGTGTCGGATCTGTCGGGCAGCGTGGCGATCAACGAACCGGGTTCGCTCGGCGCGGGGAACATCTCGGCCAATACGCTGGAGGCATCGACCGTCGATCTGGCGCAGGAATTCACCAACATGATCCGCTTTCAGCGCGCCTATAGCGCGTCGTCGAAGATCATCACGACGGTGGACGAGATGCTGCAGGAAATCGGCAATCTGAAGCGATAATCGTGGGGCTTGGGCGGGCCGGTGGCCCGCCCGAATGAGGAAATATCGGCGTGTCGTTGAACGAAATTCTGGGATCGGCGATATCGGGGCTTGCGGCGTCGCAAGCGGGCTTGCGCTCGGTTTCGAACAATATCGCCAACGTCTCCACGCCGGGTTACGCACGCGAAAAGGTGTCGCTGGCGACGGGCGTCACCGCAGGGCAAGTCAATGGCGTGCGCTTCGGCGAGCCGAGCCGCATTGCCGACCGTTTCCTGGAGGGGACCGTGTTTCGGCGCAGCGGCGAGATGGGGGCGGCGGACGTCGCCTCCTCCTATCTCAACCGCCTGCAATCGCTGCTCGGCGCGCCGGGCGCCGAATATGGCCTGCCGTCGCGGCTCGATGCGATCGATGCCTCGGCAGTGGCGATGACGGGTGCGCAATCCTCGCCGCAGACGATCGCCGCCTTCACCTCCAACGTGCAGGACGCGATTTCGTCGATGAACCAGCTCGGTTCGGACGTGGCCTCGCTCAGGTCCGACGTACAATCCGAAATCGCCGACAGTGTCGATCGGATCAACGGGCTGCTGGTCAGGATCAACGATCTGAACGGCACCGTGTCGCGGCTCGACGGCACCGGGCAAAGCTCGGCCGGCGTCGCCGACCAGCGCATGTCGGCGATCGAGGAATTGAGCGGCCTCATCAAGGTGAACGTGCGCCATCAAAGCGACGGTCGCCTGACGATCGACACGGCATCGGGCATTCCGTTGCTCGACAACCGGTTGCGGCAATTGTCGCTGCCGCTGCCGGGCGGGGCGGCGCAGACCAATTATCCGGCGATCACGCTGCGCTTTGCCGATACCAGCAGTGGCCCGGGCGCGGCGACCGGAGACAAGATCGATTCGGCGGCGGTCAGCGGCAAGCTTGGCGGGTTGATCGACCTGCGCGATCGCGCGCTGCCGGTGTTCACCGAAAAGCTCGGTGTGTTGTTCAGCGGCCTGGCGAAGACGCTGAACAAAGTCTCCAACGACGGCACGACCGTGCCAGCACCTAATCAACTGACCGGGCGACCGACTGCGCTGACCAGTGCGGATCGGCTCGGCTTCACCGGATCGGCGGTGTTCGCGGTGACCAAGCCCAACGGCGAGTTGGTCGCATCGACCACGGTCGATTTCTCCGCGCTGGGTGCAGGCGCGACGGTGAGCGACGCGATCACCGCGATCAACGCCGGGCTGGGCGCGACCGCGACGGCTTCGTTCAGCGGCGGCGCGCTGTCGATCAAGGCGAACACCGGCGCGAACGGCGTCGTCATCGCGCAAAGCCCGACCGCGCCGAGCGAGCGCGGCGGCGTCGGCTTTTCACAATATTTCGGCATGAACGACATGGTGCGCAGCGCGAGCAGCGCGCTGGTCCCCTCGGGCTTCACGCCAACCGATCCGCATGGCTTCGCCGTCGGCCAGACGACGCACCTGATGCTGCGCGATGCGTCGGGCAAGACGCTGACCAGCTATACGATGACGGGATCGGCCGGATCGACCTTTGGCGATCTGGTGAGCGAGCTGAACGCGGGCGCGATCGGCGCGTATGGCACTTTCGCGATGGACGACAAGGGGCGCATCCAATTCTCGCCGCAGTCCAATCTCGTCGGCGCGGCGCTGAGCGTTGTCGGGGATTCGACCGATCGGCTCGGCACCGGGCAACCCTTTGCCACGATCGTGCAGCTTACCGGCGCGCAGAGCGGCCTGACCTCCGCCGCCGTCCGGCCTGACATTCTGGCGAGCCCGGGCAAGCTCGGCCTCGCGCGGTTTCAGGTCGGCACCGCCGTCGGCGCGAAGGCGCTGGGGACAGGAGACAATCGCGGTGCGACCGCCTTCGTCGATCAACTCGCCGCGACGGTCGATCTGGGGAAGGATGGCATCACCACCACTGCGGCGCGCGCGGCCGACTTGCTCGGCAATGCCGGGACGTCGGCGTCACAAGCGTCCTCGACGCTGGCCGATGCGACCGCACGGCGCGACGATGCGGTCAACCGGCGCGACAGCTTCTCCGGCGTCAATATCGATGAGGAACTGGCCAATATGGTGGTGTTGCAGAACAGCTATTCCGCCTCGGCCCGCATCATCTCCACGGCGAGCCAGATGTACGACACGCTGCTCTCGATGATCAGATAAGGATTGCCCATGTCTCGCGTCGCCTCGATCCCGCTTCAGCGCAGCATGTCGGCTGCGATCCAGCAGTCGCAGCAAAAGCTCGCCACCACCCAGGCGCAATTAGCCACCGCCAAGAAGGCGCCCGATTACGCGTCGCTGGGGACGGAGGCGGTGCGCAACCTGTCGACGCATTCGCTGCTCGCGCGGCAGGAGGCCTATGTCGCCGCGGCCAATCGCGTCGGCATCACGATGCAATTCACCGACACGCACATCGGATCGATCGATACCAGCGCGATGTCGCTGAAGAAGGATATCCTGACGGCCGTCGGCACGGGCAAGGGCACCGGTCTGAACGACGCCATCAACGCCGCGTTCAATCAGTTCCGCGCGGCGCTCAACGCCTCCGAAGGGGGAGCGTCGCTGTTCGGCGGATCGCAGAGCGATGGCGCGCCGTTCACGCCCAACACGCTCGCGGACACGCTCGCCACGCCAGCGTCGGCCGCCTTCGTCAATGACGATGTCAAGGCGTCGGTGCGGCTCGCCGACGGGGTCGATGTGGAATATGGTGTTACCGCGAGCGATGTCGGTACCGGCCTGTATGCCGCGTTTCAGACGCTCGCCGGGATCAGCCCGGTCGGCGATCCGCCGACGGCGGCACAGCTCAGCGTGTTGAGCCAGGCGGCCGGACAGATCGACGCCGGTCTCACCAGCCTGCGCGCGGTGAACGCCGAGAATGGCCGCAAGCAAGCCCAGACCGAAACGCTCGGCGTCCGCGCCGAGGACCGCGCGACGCTGATGAAGAACATCATTTCGGGCAATGAGGATGCCGATCTCGGCCAGGTCGCGATCGATCTGGCGCAGCAGAAGACGGTGTTGCAGGCGAGCTATTCGGTGTTCGCCCAGCTTTCGGGGTTGAGTTTGGTTAGCTATCTGCGGTGATGCGCGCGGGGGGCGTGCTGATGGGCGCTGATGCCCGAATATCGAGCTTCGAGCCACACGCTGGACCTTCTCAATCGGGGAAGGATTGGCGGGCGCGATCGACCACGCCCGCCGTTGCTGTCAGCCGGGAGACGCGGCAGAACCAGCCAGCAAGCCGCCGTCGATGTTTATTTCGGTCCCGGTGACATAGGTTGCTTCGTCCGAAGCGAGCATTACGGCGATGGCCGCGACTTCATCAGGCATCCCGAACCGCTTTAAGGGTGTATCTGCAACGAGCGCCTGCATCTTTGCATCCCGATCGGGACCGCTGCCCAACATCGGCTCCCAGATCAGTGTGAGAATGGCGGCCGGGTGGAGCGAGTTGCAGCGGATCTTCCAGCCCTGCTGCGCGCAGTAGAGCGCAACTGTCTTGCTGTGGTTGCGGATCGCCGCCTTGGACGAAGCATAGGCAGCAGCGCCGGGTATGCCGACCAGTCCCGAGCGCGAGGAAATGTTGATGATCGACCCTGTTCCCGCCCGCTTCATCGCGCTGATCGCGTAGCGACAGCCGAGGAAGGTCCCGTCAAGATTGACCCGGTGCACCGCGCGCCAATCCGCCAGGCTGGCATGTTCCGGATCATGGGGCACGATGCCCGCTTCGAACCCGGTCACGCCGGCATTGTTGACCACGACGTCGGCCACCGGAACGATGTCGGCCAGCCGTGTCCAGTCGGCTTCTTCGCGCACGTCGAGCGGTTCGAACCGGCACCCAATTTCGGCAGCCGCCGCCGATCCCGTCGCTTGGTCAATGTCGGTGATGATAACCGCGGCACCTTCGTCATGAAAGCGGGTGGCGATAGCGCGGCCGATGCCACGCGCTGCGCCGGTGACGACGCACGTCTTATTTTTCAATCTTTGCATGATGTTCTCGAAAACAGAGTCCAGTCGGCGGATTGCTCCGCTGGCTTGTGCCTTGCCGCTTTAGCGGTGACGCTGGATCATTTCGAAATACTCCCGGGAACGGCAGTGTCCTACTGCATCGAGCCGTTGGCTGTAAATCCCGAAACATGAGCCTGTCCGGAACGTCAGCTATCTTCGCCTGCCGTATATCGCCCGCCCATCACCCCGTAGGACCGCCCACCACCGGTGCGGCGTCAACCAGATCGGCGATGTCGCCGGCCGGGCTGGCCGAGGGGATCGCGGCCATTGCGGCGCTGACCGTGGCGGGGTCGATCGCGCCGATCGCGGCGGTCAGCGCTTCGAAGGTGGCCGCCGTCGGCAGCTTGCCGAACGCCGCGCGGTAGCGTGCGTTCAGCCGCGCCAGCGCATCCTCGCGGCCGAGCATCGCCAGCGCGATCGCGTAGCGCAGCACCTTGGCCTGCATCACGTCGGTCATCTTTTCGCCGCCGGTCAGCGTCGGCTCGGTGACGGCGGCGAGCGCCTTCCAATCGCGCCGCTTCCAATAGAGCTCACCGCGAATGGCGAGGCCGTCGGGCACCTCCTGCAGCACCGCCATCGCTTCATTGGTGCGGCCGAGCTGATCGAGCGCGACCGCTTCGACGCGGTGGCGGTCCCACTGCATCGCGTCGGGATAGGCGTTCGCTTCGGTCGCGCGGATCGCGGCGAGCGCGCGGGCGGGTTCTCCAGCGAGGATGAACAGCGACGCGACCCGCGCCGACAGCGGCCCTTGCGCGATGTCCTTGGTGCGCACGATCAATTGATGTTCGAGCAATTC
>JAIXZV010000043.1 GCA_027489365.1 Sphingomonadales bacterium | reverse complement strand
GACGCCCCGCCCATCGCGTAATGCTTCGGGGTTTCATCATCGAGGACATAGACCGGCACGACCGCCCCGTCCGCAATCGCGGCGAGCAGAGCGGGTTGGTCGGCGAGGCGCAGATCACGGCGCAGCCAGAGGAGCGTTGTCACGACAAACCGCCTTCAGCGCGGTGGAGGAAGTGCGAGCGGGAGTGTGTCAACTGCATCATCGCGACATGCCCTCCCCTAGCCCCTCCCGCAAGCGGGAGGGGAAATCGCGATAGACCTGCCCCAGCGTCAAAATCGCACGCACATGCGCCGCTGCCAGCGTCATGACATCAGCGCCATATCCACCTCCCACGGTACTCGCGAGGGCGATGCCGCGTTTGGCGGCGTTCTGGGCAATGAACGTCTCTCGCGCCACCAGCCCGGCGTCGGTCAGCGCCAAGCGTCCGAGCCGATCCTCGGCGAGCGGGTCGATTCCGGCCTGATACAGGATCAGATCGGGGCGATAGGCGTCGAGCATCGGCAGCAATGTCGCCGTCAGCGTTTCCAGATACGCCGCATCCCCGGTGCCGTCGGGCAGCGCCACGTCGAGCGTCGAGCGCGCTTTCCGCGCCGGGAAGTTCTTCTCGGCATGGATCGAATAGGTCGCGATCCCCGGCCGCCCGGCGGTCAGCGCGGCCGTGCCGTCGCCCTGATGCACGTCGCAATCGACGATCAGCACGCGCGCTGCATCGCCCTCCTCCACCAGCCGCACCGCCGCAATCGCCAGATCGTTGAGCACGCAATAGCCCGCACCAGTATTGGCCAGCGCATGATGACTGCCGCCCGCAGTATTCGCCGCGAACCCGCGTTCGAGCGCCAGCTTGCCCGCCAGCCACGTCCCCCCCGGCACGACCTGCGCCCGCGCGGCGACCGATGGCGTCACCGCAAAGCCGATCCGCCGCTCCTTCTCGCGCGGCACCCGCGCCGCGATCACTTCGGCGACATAGTCCGGGTCGTGCACCGCCTCGATCCAGTGCAGCGGCATCGCCACGGGTTCGTGCCACGCGATCGCGGCGTCATGGCTGCGCAGGAGATCGCGGATCGCGGCATTCTTGCTGAGCTGGCTCGGATTGGCGCTTTGCCCGGCGGCGACATAGGCTGGGTGATGGACGACCGCGATCATCGCCCTTAGGTAGGCTCGACGCTGGCTCAGACCAATGGAGAGATGCTTGACCGATCCGTATGTGCGCCCCGATGTCGCGGGCTTCCTCGCCTTTCTCAACAGCATCCCTGGCCCGAAGATGCACGAACTCGAGCCGCCCGCCGCGCGCGCGACCTATGCCGCGATGAAGGACATTGCCGATCCGCCGGTCGGTGAGCTCGGCACGATGACCGATCTGACGATCCCCGGCCCGGCCGGTGACATCCCCGCGCGCCTGTTTGACGTGCAAGCCAGCCGCACGCCCGGCCCGCTGGTGCTGTTCTTCCACGGCGGCGGCTTCGTGATCGGCGATCTCGAAACCCATGCGAGCTTCTGCGCCGAAGTCTCTCGAATGCTTGATCTTCCGGTGCTCGCAGTGGATTACAGGCTCGCCCCTGAAGCGACCTGGCCCGCAGCACCCGACGATTGCGAAGCGGCTGCGCGCTGGGCGGCGGGCAGCCCGGAGGCGCTTGGGCGCAAGGTCACCGGCTTGGTCACCTGCGGCGACAGTGCGGGCGGCAATCTCGCGATCGTGGTGGCGATGGCATTGCGCGACGCGCGCGCCGCCGTGCCGGTGATCGCGCAACTGCCCTTCTATCCCGCGACCGATATGACGCAGGAATACCCTTCATACAGCCAGTTCGCCGACGGTTATCTGCTGACGCGCGACAGCATGGAGTGGTTCAATGCTTCCTATCAGGCCGAGGCGTCGCACATCCGCACATCGCCGCTGACCGGAGACCTGACCGGGATGCCACCGGCGGTGGTGGTAACCGCCAGCCTCGATCCAATCCGCGATCAGGGCCGCGCTTATGCCGCCGCGCTGTCGAAGGCGGGCGTGGCGACGGTGTTCCGCGAAGCGGTGGGCAACATCCACGGCTTCATCACGCTGCGCAAGGCGATCCCGTCGGCGGCGGGTGACGTCACGGCGGCACTGATCGCGGCGAAGGCCGTCATCGCCGAGGCCGAAGGCGCACGGGTCATGGCCCAGGCAGCGGACGGCTCTGCGGCGTGACCGACAAGGCGAGCCTCCCCTATCGCCCGTGCGCCGGGATCATGCTGCTCAACCGCGAGGGCAAGGTCTTTGTCGGGCAGCGCATCGATGCGATGGTCGAAGCATGGCAAATGCCACAGGGCGGGATCGATGACGGCGAGGATGCCGAGATCGCCGCCTTGCGCGAACTGGGCGAGGAAACCGGCATCGCCGCCGACAAGGTCGAACTGATCGCCGTCTCGCCCGAGGAGCTTTTTTACGACTTGCCCGACGATCTGATCGGCAAGGTATGGAAGGGCAAATGGCGCGGACAGCGGCAGCGCTGGTTCCTGTACCGCTTCCTCGGCGAGGATTCCGACATCGACATCGCGACCGCGCACCAGGAGTTCAACGCGTGGGACTGGATCGCGCCGGAGACGCTCCCCGATGTGATCGTGCCCTTCAAGCAGCAGCTCTACCGCGAGGTGCTCGCGGCGTTCGCGCCGCATCTGACGCGATGACGGGGCTGAGCGAGATCGAGCGCGCGGCGGTCACGCATGTCGCCGCGCAGCCGATGCTGGAACAGGTTGAGCGTTGGTCCGCCGTCAACAGCGGCACGCGCAATCTTGCCGGTCTGGCGCAGGTGGCGGAAATGCTGATCGAGGCGTTCAGCGTGCTGCCGGGCGAGATCGCGCTCG
>JAIXZV010000092.1 GCA_027489365.1 Sphingomonadales bacterium | reverse complement strand
TGCGAGCACGTCGAACAGATCGTTCGGTGGCAGTGCGGCGGCGAGACCGGCACCCCCCGCGCGCGGCGGGGCGGGCGGAACACCGCCGCGCAACTCGGTCGCGCCGGTGCGATAGATGTTGCGCCACACCGAATTCTCGCTCTGCCAGGCAAGCTGATCATAGCTTCGCGCCAGCAGATCGCGCGCAGTCTTGTCTCCGGGATCGGCGAAGACCGCGCGGTTCAACAGTTCCGCTGCCCAGGCGTAGTCACCTTTGGCATAGGCGGCATGCGCCAGCTCCCGCACACGATCGGCCCCGCCCAGCGCCTCGACATAGCGCCGCCCGCCCTCCTCCGGCGGCAGTGGGGCGAGATGCGCCGGGTTCGCATCGTACCAGCCCATATAATATTGATAGACCGCACGCGCGTTGAAGCTGAGCGAGCCGTAATAGGGCCGGTCATACCATTGCTGCTCGAGTGCCTTGGGTAGTTTCAACCGCGCAGCGATCTCGTCGCCGGTCAGCCCGCGGTTCATCAGCCGCACCGTCTGGTCGTGCAGGAAGGCATAGCCGTCGCGATGCTTGGCGAGATAGTCGGCGATCTCCGGGGCACCGAAACGCGGCCAGCCGTGGCTCGCGATCAGCACGTCATAGCCCGCGAACAGCTCGGCGGCTTCGGTCAGGCCGTCGGCCCAGCCCTTGGCGTTGCGGATCACCGCGCCGCGGGGCGTCAGGATGTTGTGCTGGCTGGCGTTGGCGTTCTCGGCCATGTCGACCACCTTCCAGTCGGGGAAAGCGATGTTCATCTCGGCCGGGGCCTCGGTACCAGGCGTCACCTGAAAGCGCAGGCGCACGCCGTCCAGCACGACTTCGGTGCCGGTCTTGTCGATCTCGCGCGTCGGCGCGATCAGACTGGAGGTGCCCACGGGAATCGCCAGGCCGATGCCGGACCCGACCGTCCCGGTCGGCCCTTTCTCCAGCGCCGTGCCGAACTGATAGGCAGCGCGGCGCGTCATCGCCGGGCCGGCGACGATGTTCTCGCCAACCGCCGCCGCCAGGAATCCTTTGGGCGCGAGGATCGGCACGTCGCGCACGGCGAACGGGATCAGCGCGCCCGCACCGCCGAAATGGTCGGCGTGCGAATGGGTGTAGAGAATCGCCGAGACCGGAAATCGACCGAGCTTTTCGGTCACCAGATCATAGGCCGCCCTCGCCGTCTCGGTCGTGGTCAGCGTGTCGATCACGATCCAGCCCTTGGCGCCGCGCACGAAGGTGATGTTGGCGATGTCGAAGCCGCGGACCTGGTAGATGCGGTCGGTGACCTTGAAGAGGCCGGCGCGTGCCAGCAACTGCGTCTGTCGCCACAAGCTCGGGTTGACCGTCGCGGGCGCCGCGCCGGTCGCGAAATCGAAGGCGCGCAGATCCCACACGACATGGCCGTCCTCGGCGCGGATCAACGGATCGCTGCGCGTGCCGAGAAAGCCGCGCGCGGCAAAATCGAAATCACGTTGGTCCGAAAACGGCGCTGCCGCCGCCGTCGCGGCATTGACGGCGCGCGTCGCGGTACTCGGGGGATCGACCTGCCCCGCCGCCGGACTTGCGGCACAGACCGCCAGCGCGGAAAAAGCCGCAGCCGCATAACCCTTTGCGCTTGTCATTTTACCCTCCCCCTTAATGCCCGACCGATTGAGCAAGCAGATTGTGCCGCGATTCGGGATCGGTCGGCGTGATAGTTTTTGCTCGGCCTGCTGAAGCGGAACTCCGATTGCCACCCTTCAATCCCTACTAGATTGATAGGGATGGAGGGAGGCGTCACTTTATGCGCATAGGGACTATTCGAACGGCCGCATTGGCAGCGACAGCGATGACGGCATTGGCGGGGGGGCCGGCCTGGGCGAGCGACACCGCGAACCCGCGCCGCGTCGACGATCCGCCGGTCGCCAACACCGCCACCAGCGATCCGGTCGCCGATCCGCAGACCGAGAGCGGCGACATCCTTGTCACCGCGCGCCGCCGCGAGGAACGCATCCAGGACGTACCGGTGGTGGTCACCGCCGTCTCGGGCGCGACGCTCGGCGAGCAGCATCTCTACCGTGTCGCCGACTTCGCGGCGAAGCTGCCCAATTTCGGCGCGGTTCAGCAGAATACGCGCGTGTCTGGGCTCTATGTCCGTGGTCTCGGCGGCAATGCCAATAATGACGGCGCGGAATCGGGCGTCGGTCTGATCGTCGACAATGTGTTTTTCACGCATGTCGGCTTCAGCTGGCTCGATTTCGTCGACCTCGACCATATCGAGCTGGTGCGCGGGCCGCAGGGGACCTTGCTCGGCAAGAACACGACGATCGGCGCGCTGATCGTCACGACCAAGCGCCCGAGCTTCACGCCCGAGCTCAATCTCGAAGCGGGCTATGGCAACCAGAACCGCTACCAGATCCGCGCCAACGCCACTGGTCCGCTGATCGGCGATACGCTCGCCTACCGCGCGACTTTCTATGTCGATCGCTCTGACGGCTGGGCGCGTAACGCCTTTGACGGGCAGAAATATCTCGACATCAACCGCTGGGCTGGGCGTGGCAAGTTGCTGTTCCAAAGCGGGCCGGTGACGAGCCGCCTGATCGCCGAGCATTACGAAACGAGTGAGTATAACAATTATTACCCCGGCTTCGCCGACGCGACCAAGTTCGCCAACGGCACGGTTCGCGCCGGGGCGTGGCAGAACAAGCTCCAGTCGACCTTCGGTTACACGCCGAGCTATGTGATCGGCGAGAATGCGAACAGCAACACGCAGGGACGGATCGAGAGCCGCGTTAACGGCGTCTCCAACGAACTGACGATCGATCTCGGCGGACCCGCGCTGACCGCTGTCAGTGCCTGGCGGCAATTGCGTTTCCGGCCGTATAACGACAGCGACGGCACACCGTTTTCGATCCTGCGCGCCGGCTATGACGTCGACGTCGATCAATATTCGCAGGAAATCCGCATCGCCTCCCCCAGCGGCGGCACGTTAGAATACCAATTCGGTGGCTTTTTCCTGCGGGAAGACCTGACCAGCAACAACCGCTCGATCTTCCAGTCGGATTCGACGAAATATTTCCTCACCGGTGCGCTACCGACGGCGGCGCTGTTGCCCGCGATCCTCGACGGCGTGGAATATGACCAGATCGGTAAACTCCGGGTGACGAGCGGGGCGGGCTTCGGCCAGGCGACGCTGCACGCGACCGACCGGCTCGCGCTCACGGGCGGGGTACGCTTCACGCGCGAAACCAAGCGCGCGTCGAATACCGGGATCAGCTTCGGCGGCGCGGCGCTGCCCCCGGCATTGGCCCCAGCGCGCCTGGCTATCATCAACGCGTTCGGCGGCACCTTCCCGACCTACGCCGCGAGCCGCACCACCGACAGCTGGTCGTGGCTGGTCAATCCCTCGTTCGAGATCAGCAAGAATGTGCTGCTCTATGGCTCGGTCAGTTATGGCGAGAAATCCGGAGCCGCCAATCTCGGCGCTACACCAGGGGTTGGTGGCGCGGCGGGCAAACCGCTGATCATCGATCCCGAGAAATCGACCGATTACGAAATCGGGATCAAGACGACGCTGGCGGGCGGCCGCGCGACGTTCAACGTCAATGGCTACTGGAACGACATCAAGGATTTCCAGACGACGCAGATCGATCCGACGCGCGTCTCGCTGGGCAATTTTCTCGGCAACGCCGCGCGGGTGCGGCTGCGCGGGGTCGAAGTCGAGGGTGCGGTGCGGCTCGGCGGCGGTGTCTCGCTCTCGGCCAATGGCGCGTATAACGACGCGACCTACCGCTCCTACACTAACGCGCCGACGCCGATCGAATTCACCTTCACCGGCGGACCGACCTCGATCGACCTTTCGGGCCAGCGCGTGATCGGTTCGTCGAAATGGAGCGGGCAAGTCAGCCTCGATCTCGACACGCCGGTCAGCAACCGCCTCAACCTCACCGGCTATGTCAACCAGACCTACCGCAGCGGAACCAATTTCCTGCCCGCCATCTCGGCCTACGGCTATCAAGCCGGGTACGGCATCACCAATGGCGGCATCGGCGTGCGCACCAGCGACGGGCGCTATTCGCTCCAGCTATGGGCCCGCAACATCTTCGACAAGCGCTACGCCGTCGGAATGGGTGCGGCGACCGCCATCGCGCCGTTCATCAAGGTGCTCGGCGATCCGCGCCAGTTCGGCTTCACCCTGCGCGGACGGTTCTGACCGTGGCGCGCCGCATATCCCTGGGAGAGATATCATGACAGGTTCACGCAACCGCAGTACCTATCTCAACACCCCCGATCCCGCGATCGCGCTCGACATCGTGCCTGTCGCGGGGCGGATCGGGGCCGAAGTGCGTGGGCTCCGCTTGTCCGCCGATCTGACGGCGGATCAACGGACGGCGGTGCGGGCGGCGCTGGTGCGGCACAAGGTGCTGTTCTTTCGCGGGCAGCAGCATCTCGACGATAACGGCCAGGAGGCGTTTGGCCGTGCCTTCGGCGCGCCGTTCGAACATCCCACTGTACCGTCGCGCGGCAATTTCCTGTTCGAACTCGATTCGCATCACGGCGCGCGCGCCAACCACTGGCATACCGACATCACCTTCGTGCCGGGCTATCCCTTCGCCTCGGTGCTGCGCGCGGTGACGATCCCACCGGCCGGGGGCGACACGGTGTGGGCCAACACGGTTGCTGCTTACCAGGATCTGCCCGCCGCCTTGCGCGACCTCGCCGACGGGCTGCGCGCCATCCATACCAACGCTTATGACTATGCCGAGGCGCGCCCCGATGCGACCGAGGAACAACGCCGCCGCTTTGCCGAAGTCTTTGCCCGCGTCATCTATGAAACCGAGCATCCGGTGGTGCGCGTCCACCCCGAAAGCGGCGAGCGCAGCTTGCTGCTCGGTGGCTTCGTCAAGCAGTTCGTCGGGCTGCCGTCGGCAGATTCGCGCGCGCTTTACGATCGGCTGCAAAGCTATGTCACGCGGCTCGAAAACACCGTCCGCTGGCGCTGGAGCGAGGGCGACGTGGCGATCTGGGACAATCGCGCGACGCAGCATTATGCGATCGACGATTATGGCGAGCAGCACCGCGTCGTGCGCCGCGTGACGCTCGCCGGCGACGTGCCGGTCGGCGTCGACGGGCAAGCGAGCCGCGCGATCAAACCGGAACCCGAAGCCTTGCTGGAGGCAGCGGAATGATCACGCGTCGCCAATCGCTCGCCCTGCTTGGCGGCACCGCCGCATCGCTCGCGCTCGCTGGCTGCGGGGCCAAGCCGGCGCGCAAGGACATCGTTTTCGGGACGCAAAAGAACGGCGTGCCGTTCCTGGCGGAAACGCGCGGCGAATTCGTCAAGCGCCTCACTGCGCGCGGCTTCGGCCCGGTCAAATGGGTCGAATTCGCGTCGGGTGCGCCCTTGATCGAGGCGATCCGCGCAGGCGCGGTCGATATCGGCGCGGTCGGCGATACGCCGGTGGTCTACGCGCTCGCCGCCGAGACCGACTTCAACTATGTCGCGGCGCAACGCTTTCCCGGGCTGATCGGGACGGGTGTGTTGGTGCCAGCCCAATCCTCCGTGCAGACGCTGGCGCAGCTCAAGGGCAAGCGGGTCGCCTACACCAAGGGTTCCAATGCCGAGTTCGTGCTGGCCGCCGCGCTGAAGCAGGCCGGGCTTGCGCTCAGCGATATCGTCGTCGCCAATCTTTCACCCGGCGACGCGCAGACCGCTCTCGCGAACGGGTCGGTCGACGCCTGGGTGGTGTGGGACCCGTTCCTCACGCTCGCGCAGATCCGCAGTGGCGCGCGCAAGCTGGTGCTGCCGCCCTCCGAAATCGACACGATCAGCTATTACGTCGCCTCGGGCAGCTTCGTGCGCGATCGCACCGACGTGTTGCGCGCGACCCTCGACGAACTGCGGGCCGAGGCTGCATGGGGCAATGCCCACCGCACTTACTATCGCGACGCGGTCGCCAAAGCGACCAGGCTGCCCGCGCCAGTGCTCGACGGCATGATCGCCCAATATAAGGATTTCCTGTTCGGCCTCGAGCCGATCACGCCGGGCATCATCGCCAACGAGCAAAAGGTGGCGGACTATCTGCTGGCGGCGGGGGTGATCCCGAAGAAGGTCGATGCCGCCAAGGCCGCATGGACCGGCTGGACGCCAGCGGCATGACGGCGCGCTGGAAGAACAGCGCCGTCGTGCCGACGATCTTCCCAGTGCTGCTGCTCGCCGCATGGCAGATCGCTTGCACCACCGGGTTGCTGCCCAAGCAAATCCTACCCGCACCGACCGCAGTGGCCGCTGCGGCGGGTGAACTGATCGCCGATGGCACGCTGGCGCATCACCTGACGGTCAGCACGCTGCGCGCGTTGACCGGGCTGGTCGCAGGGGGATCGATCAGCTTCGTGCTCGGACTGGTATGCGGCCTGTCGCCGTTCATACGGCGGCTGCTCGATCCGACGCT
>JAIXZV010000415.1 GCA_027489365.1 Sphingomonadales bacterium | reverse complement strand
CGATGTGGCAATCGCTGCTCGACAACGGCCTCTATGTGAACATGGCGCGCCCGCCTGCCACCCCGGCGGGCACCTATCTGCTGCGCTGCTCGCTCTGCGCGGAGCATACGCCCGAGCAGATCGCGCGCGTCCTCATGATGTTCGAAGCGGCCGGGCGCGCGGTCGGGGCGCTTGGCTGACACCGTGCGGGCGCGGCGCTAGCAACGGGTCGTCGCTTGCGGTACGCTGAGGACATGAGCGACACGGAGCGCGAAGTAGCCGGTGCCGAGCGCACCGGCACGCCCTGGCATAGCATCGCGCTGCTCGTGATGGCGGTGCTCGGCGTGGTCGTGCTCGTCGCGCTCAATTTGACGCTGGGCGAGGCCAATCGCGAGCGTGATCGCGCGCTGAAGCTGCAAACCCACAGTTATGAAGTGATGATCCTGTCGGCGAGCCTGACCGGCACGATCGCCCATGCCGAGGCGTCACTCGGGCGCTATGTGATCAGTGCCGACAAGGATCTGGGCCAGGCCTATTCCGCCGACTGGACGCTGGCGAGTCAGCAATTGTCGCGGCTCGACCGCATCACCTCGGACAGCCCCGAACAGCAAGCGCTGATCGGCAAATTGCAGCGCGCGATGGCGGTGCGCGGCGATGAACTCGGCAATATCGCGCTCAACACGCTCTACAAGCGCAACGATCAGGCACTGGCGCTGTTCTACAAGGCGCGGCTCGGGCCGTCGCGTGCCGAGATCGATCGCTTGCTGGAGGAAATCGGTGCGCAGGAACGGCGCGTGCTCGCCGATCGTACCGGCCTCGCCCTGAAATCGGTCGCGCGGTCGAGCCGCGTGGCGAGCGCGCTGTCGATCTTCGGCATCTTGCTCGCAGGGGGCGCAGTCGCGCTCGGTTGGTTGACCGTCACGGCGCTCAGCCAGCGTGCGGTGGCGCGCGCCGAAGCGGCGGCCGAGCGCGACCGCGCGGCGGAGCTCGAAGCTGCGGTGGAGCAGGCCTCCGCTGTCCTGCTCGCGCAGGAAAGCAAGCTGCGCCAAGTCCAGAAAATGCAGGCGGTCGGGCAATTGACCGGCGGGATCGCGCATGATTTCAACAATATGCTGGCGGTCGTTTTGGGCGGTCTGGAACTCGCCAAGCGACAAGTCGCCGCCGATCCGACCGCAGCGCAGCGCCATATCGACAATGCGACCGAAGGTGCCAATCGCGCTGCCGCGCTGACCCGGCAATTGCTCGCTTTCTCGCGCGAGGAGGCTTTGCGTTCCGAACCGATCGAACCGGTCACGCTGGTGCGCGGCATGTCCGATTTGCTCGACCGCACGCTCGGCGACACGATCGAGGTGACGGTCGATGCCTCTGACGGCGCGAACTGGCTGGTGCGCTCCGATCCGCATCAATTGGAAAATGCGATCCTCAACCTCGCGGTAAATGCGCGCGATGCGATGGAAGGGCGCGGCAAGCTGACCATCACCACCGCAGGCGTGACGCTGGCGGAGAATGCCGTCGGCACCTGCGCGCCGGGCGATTATGTCGCGCTGTCGGTCGCCGATACCGGCTGCGGCATGACGCCCGATCTGCTCGAACGCGTGTTCGAACCCTTCTTCACCACCAAACCCGCAGGCAAGGGCACCGGTCTCGGCCTAAGCCAGGTGTTCGCCTTCGTGCGGCAGGCCGAGGGGGAGGGCGGGTTGAAGGCGGTGGTCGGCGAAGGCACCACCGTGACGCTCTATCTGCCGCGTTATGTCGCCGATGCGTCTGCGGCCGATGAATCCACCCCCGCAACACCCGCGCCATTCGAACATCGAACGCTGGATATTCTAATCGTCGAGGATGACCCCCGCGTTCTGGCGGCGACGATGGGGGCCCTGCAGGAGCTCGGTCACCGCCCCGTGGCCTGCAACGATCCACTCGCCGCACCCGCCGCGCTCGACGCTCTCGAGCGGGTCGATCTCATCGTCAGCGACGTGTTGATGCCGGGCCAGACCGGCCCGGAAATGATCGCCGGGCTGCTGCGTAAGCGTCCTGAAATTGCGGTGCTTTTCGTCACTGGCTATGCCGGCGATGCGGGCGGCGAGGCCGAATTCGGCGGGCATCATGTGCTGCGCAAACCCTTCACGCTCGCCACGCTGGAACGCGCCGTCGCCGCCGCCGCAAACCGCCCCGGCGGCGCGCTCGACAGCATCGCGGCCGAATGATTTGGTAGCTGACGAAGCCGCCGTACCCCGATATAGCGGCACCACGGCCCCCGCCGTCGCACGCCCCTCCCTCCGGCCGGACGCCTCCCCCACACGCCCATGAAATCCATCGACCGCTACATGGCCCGGCTGATCGCGGTGCCGCTGTTTTCGACCCTCGTCATCTTCGCGATGCTGCTGGTGCTCGATCGCATGTTGCGCCTGTTCGATTTCGTCGCAACCGAGGGCGGCCCGGTCAGCGTCGTGTGGCGGATGCTCGCCAATTTGCTGCCCGAATATTTCGGCCTCGGTATTCCGGTCGGGCTGCTGCTCGGCACGCTGCTCGCCTTTCGCAAGCTGGCGACCTCTTCGGAACTCGACGTGATGCGCGCGGTGGGGATGAGCTACACGCGCCTGCTCTACGTGCCCTATCTCTTCGCGATCACGCTCGGCGCGGTCAATTTGGCGATCGTCGGCTTCGTCCAGCCCGAGGCGCGCTTCAATTACGAGAAACTGCGTTTCGAACTGCGCACCGGCGCGCTCGGCGCGTCGATCAAGGTCGGCGAATTCACCCATTTCGGCAAGGACATGACCCTCCGCATCGAGCAGAGCCACGATAACGGTCGCCGCCTGTCGGGCATCTTCCTGCGCCGCGACGACGGCAAGGGCGGGTCGATCGCGGTCACCGCCGCCAGCGGGCAGTTCTTCGCGACCGACAATCCCGACGAGATCATCTTCCGCCTGACCGACGGCACGCTGATCCGCACCGAGGCGAAGGTGGCGACGCCACGCGTGCTGCGCTTCAGCATCAACGATTTGCCGATCCCCCTGCCCAAGACCGAGAATTTCCGGATGCGCGGGGCGGAGAATTTGGAGCGCACGCTGCCCGAGCTCGTCCGCATTGGCGGAGACCGCGGCGCGAGCAAGGAAGCCCGCACCACCAGCCAGGCGGCATTCAACTTCCGCACCGCCGAAGTGCTGTCGATCCTGCTGCTGCCGCTGCTCGCGCTTGCGCTCGGCGTACCGCCCAAGCGCTCGACCTCGGCGCTCGGCGTGTTCCTCGCGATCGTGATGATCGTCGCCTATCACAAGGTGAACGAATATGCGCAGGCGGTCGGCGGCCTCGGCAAGATCGATCCGTTCCTCGCGATCTGGATCCCGTTCGCGGTGTTCGCAGGGTTAACGCTGTGGATGTATTACACGATCGCCTATGTACCCGGCGGACAACCGATCGGCGCGCTGGAACGGGTCTTCTCGAAACTCAGCAAACTGGTCGTGAAATTGCTGCCGTGGCGGCGTGAAAAGAGCGCGGCGGCATGATCTCGTTCCAATTGTTCCCGTCGCGCTCCGTCTCGCTCTACATGGGCAAGATGTTCCTGACGCGCACCTTCGCGGTGCTGGCGATGCTGGTGCTGATCCTGCAAGCGCTCGATCTGCTGACCGAATCGGGTCACATCCTCGCGCACCCAGGCAATGGCCAGCCCGAGATCCTGCGCTATCTGTCGCTGCGAATTCCTGAGATCGTGGCGCAGTTCCTGCCCTTTTCGGTGCTGCTCGGCACGATCGTGACGCTGTCGACGCTCAACCAGAATAGCGAAGTCATCGCGCTCAAGGCATCGGGCCTGTCGGCGCACCAGATCCTCGCACCGCTGCTGATCACCGCGCTCGGCGTGGCGGTCATTTCCTTCACCTTCAACGAACGCATCGTCAGCCGCGCAACCGCGACGCTCGATCAGTGGCAGAAGCTGTCCTACGGCCCGGTTCCGGTCGATCGCGGGGATCGCAGCAACGTGTGGGTGCGCAATGGCGACGATCTGCTGCAAGTCGATCAAGTCCGCGGGCGTGGCGATCAGACCAGGCTGACCGGCATCACCCTGTTCGACCGCACCGGCGGCAATCTGGTGGGCATCGTCACCGCCAAAACCGGCGTGCGCGACGGCGATGGCTGGCGCGTCGGCGCGGCGACGCGCTTCGATGTGGCGAGCGGCAAGCTGACGTCCATCGGCAACACGGTCATCGCGCCCGGCGTGCGGCCCGATCAATTCACACTGGCGACGGTCGATGCCAACGGCCTGTCCTTCATGGCGCTGCGCTCGGCAATCGCCGATCTGAAAGCCGGGGGTCGCCCGACCAAGGCGCTGGAAGGCGCGATGTGGCACAAGCTGTCCGGGCCGCTGTCGTCGATCCTGATGCCGCTGCTCGGCGCGGTGGCGGCCTTCGGGCTGGCGCGATCGGGCAAGCTGTTCGTACGCGCCGTGATCGGGATGATGCTGGGGTTTCTCTACTTCGTCGCCGACAATTTCGCGCTGGCGATGGGCAATCTCGGTGCCTACCCGCCCTTCCTCGCGGCCTGGGCACCGTTCCTGTTGTTCTTCATGATCGGCGAGGCGGTGCTGATCCGCACCGAGGAATGACGATGGCGACAGCGCAAATGCTGCAAGCAATCGTGTTGCTAATGGCGTGGGTATACTGCGTCGTTCAGACGATCCGCGATTTTCGCCGTCGCTCGTACTTCATGGCTGCCGTGGGCATACTTTTTGTGGTGGCGATAGCGGTCTTTGTGACGATCCCAATTGAAACGCACGCTGTGAAGATCGACCTGCCCGTGCGCTAGCCGCGTTGCCTTCTAGGCACGCGACCCCATCGTGCTGCGCACCAACCGCGCCACCAGCCCCGGCAACCCGGCATAGCTCGCCACATGATACGGCGATTCCGTCCCGAGCGCCTTCGACAACCGCCGATGCGCCTCCGCCAGCGAATGGTACGGCAAGCCCGGCAGCAGATGATGCAACGCATGATAGCGCAAGCCGACCGGCGCCCACAGCACCGGCAGAAACGCCGGCGGCGGCACGTTGACGCTGTCGAGGTATTGCGCGGTAACGCTCATCGCCTCGCCCTCATGATTGTCCCACAGATGCGCGACGAGCGTGCGAATCTGGTTGAGGACGTACACCCCTGACGTGATTACCAAGGCGATCGCAAACATCCGCAGCGGGAAAATGCCCGTAGCGACCAGCACGATCAGCGTGACCGCCCAGACGCTGCACGCGCCCTCCAGCATCCACCACAGCCGCGCCGCCTCGCCTTCCGGCAGACGGCGGCGGAAGGCGGGATTGATCGACAGCGACGAATAGCGCTCGACCAGCACACGGTGCATCCCCGGCACCACCAGCGACAGCGGCGTCAGCACGCCATAGCGCACGATCAATGCGAAGGGCGCGAGGATTGAGGTCAGGATGAACAGCGGCAGCGTCCACGGCTTCATCGACGCGAGCGGCAGATATTCCGGATCCTCGCTTGTGCCGTAGCGCGTGCGCGCGTGGTGGAGGTTGTGGACGCCTTCATACATGAAGCTCGGCACCAGCAGCGGGATCCCCGCGATCAGATTCCACCCCAGCCGGAAACCGGGCAACGCGGCGTGCCGGATATGCGAGACCTCGTGGATGAAGCTGCCCGCGCGATACAGCGCCAGCACCGCGACCACGCCCGCGACGATCGCCCAGCCAACCGACGGCAGCGTCATCGCAAGCGCGAGCGCCGCATAGCCGATCCCCGCCGAAAGCAGCAGATCGGTCCAATAGATCGCGGCGCGCGGCGGGTTGAGGTCGCGGGTCAGTTCGGCGGCCGCGCGCAGCATCGCCTTGTCATCGGCAATGCTCGACAAACGGACGCGCACGGCGTCTCCGGCGGAGGCGGCGTTGCGCCGCTCGAAGGTTAGCGAAGTGTCCATGGAATGGGGCATTGCAAGAAGATAGTGGCTAGACGGTGGCAGCGAAAGGGGCGCGCCGACATCCCGCCCGCTTGACAGCGGCGCGCCCAGGCAGGACGTGTCGCGCACCTTTTCCCGAGGACGTATCGCCCGTGGCCACAGCTCCGCTTTCCATCCGCCCGATCAGCAGCAAGGCCGATCGCAAGCGCTTCGTCGATCTCCCCTTTCGCCTCTACAAGAACGATCCGAACTGGGTCCCGCCGCTGAAGGGCGAGGCGCTGGGCTTGCTCACGCCGGAAAAGAACGGGTGGTTCAGCCACGCCAAGGCGCAGCTTTTTCTCGCCGAACGTGGCGGCTCGGTGGTCGGGCGGATATCCGCGCATATCGATACGCTGGCGCTGGAGATGGACCCCGCGAAGGGCTTCGGTCCCGGATGCGGCCAGTTCGGCCTGCTCGATGCCGAGGATGGCGAAATCGCGGCGGCGTTGATCGCCACGGCCGAGGGCTGGCTGCGCGAGCAGGGCATGAACCGCGTGCTGGGGCCGATCAGCATGTCGATCTGGGAGGAACCGGGGCTGCTGGTCGAGGGCTATGACCATCCCCCCACGATCATGATGGGCCACGCCAAGCCCGAATATCGCGGCTGGATCGAGGCGGCGGGCTATCACAAGGTCAAGGAATTGGTGACCTATGAGCTCGACATCACCAAGGATTTCTCCCCGCTCCTGCAGCGGATCATCGCATCGGGCGACAAGAATCCGCGGATCCGCATCCGTCAGGTCGACAAGAGCAAGTTCGACGAGGAAGCCGCGACGATCCTCGCGATCCTCAACGATGCCTGGTCGGACAATTGGGGTTTCGTGCCGCTGACGCCGCCCGAAATCGCCGATGTCGGCGTGAAATTGAAACCGATCGTGTTCAATGATCTGATCCGCATCGCCGAGCTCGACGGCAAGCCGGTCGCCTTCATGATCACGCTTCCCGATCTCAACGAAGCGATCAAGCCGCTCAACGGCAGCCTTTTCCCGTTCGGCTGGGCCAAGCTGCTATTGTGGCTGCGCAAGCCGCGCGTGAAGACGATGCGGGTGCCGTTGATGGGGGTGCTCAAGGAATTGCAGGCGTCGCGTTTGGCAAGCCAGCTCGCCTTCATGCTGATTCAGCAGATCAAGGACGCATCGGTCGCGCATTACGGGGCGACGCGCGGCGAGATCGGCTGGATCCTCGATGACAATCAGGGGATGAATTCGATCGCCGAAGCGATCAATTGCGATATCAACAAGCGTTACTGGGTCTTCGAAAAGACGCTGTGATGACAGCGGGTTGCGGTGCCGCGCGGGGAAGCGCGGCACCGCACCGGCTTAGTTCTTGGCGAGCGGATCGAAGCCGCGTTCGAGCCATTCGTCACGCGTCGCGCAGGTCTTGACCGGGATACGCGACCCGGTGATCGTCTCGATCACGCAATATCTGGTCTTCGGATTCACGACGCGTGCGCCCGGTGCGGCCGCCTGTGGTGCCTCGGTGGTTGGTGCCGGAGCCGGGCGCGTCTCGCTGGCGATGACGGGCGATGCGGCAACGCTCAGCAGGGCTGCCGTGGTG
>JAIXZV010000108.1 GCA_027489365.1 Sphingomonadales bacterium | reverse complement strand
TTTGCCCCGCGCTCGCGTCTCGCAGGCAACGATGCCCAAACCCCATAAGCAACCCCCCGGCCTGCCGACCCGCGAGCAGATCCTCGGCTTCATCGCCGCCTCGCCCACACCTGCGGGCAAGCGCGAGATCGCCAAGGCGTTCGGCCTGTCGGCGCAGGACAAGATCCTGCTCAAGGCGTTGCTGAAGGACATGGCGGATGAGGGGCTGATCGACTCCGCCCCCGGCCGCGCGTTCCACAAGATGGGTGGCGTGCCCAAGGTGACCGTGCTGCGGATCGCCGATGTCGATGACAGCGGCACGGTCTGGGCGGTCCCTGAACGCTGGGAGGCCGAGACGCCTGCGCCGCGGCTGCGCGTGCGGGAGCGTAAGCGTGGGGCACTCGGCATCGGCGACCGCGTGCTGGCGCGGACCGAGGAGGCGGGCAATGGCCTGATCGCGCATCCGATGAAGGTTCTGCCGAAGGGTGAGGAACTGGTGCTCGGTGTGCTGCGGCAGGAAGGCGCGACGCTGTGGCTGCAAGGTGTCGAGAAGAAAGAACGCCGCGAATTCCAGGTGTCGGATGCGGGCGACGCGCAAGTCGGTGATCTGGTGCTGGCCGAAAAAGCCGGTCGCCCGCCGCGGATTACCGTGCGCGTCACGCAAGTGCTGGGCGACCCGTTCGCGCCGCGCAGCTTCTCGCTGATCGCGATCCACAAGCTTGGCATTCCCGACGTTTTCTCGGCGGAGGCGCTGGACGAGGCGGTGCGCGTGGCGGCGCAACCGCTTGGCGCGGAGCGCGAAGACCTCCGCCATCTCCCGATCGTGGCGATCGATCCCGCCGATGCGCGCGATCATGACGATGCGGTGTGGGCGGCACCCGACGATGACCCCGCGAACGAAGGCGGGTGGAAGGCGATCGTCGCGATTGCCGATGTGTCCTTCTACGTCCGCCCAGGGTCGAGCCTTGACCGCGAGGCACGACGGCGTGGCAACAGTGTGTATTTCCCCGACCGTGTCGTGCCGATGCTGCCCGAAAGCCTGTCGGCGGAGATGTGCTCGCTGAAGCAGGGCGTCGATCGTGCGGCGCTGGTCTGCCATTTGCAGGTGGGGAAGGGCGGGGCGCTCAAATCTTGGCGCTTTGCCCGCGCGGTGGTGCGGATTGCGGCGAACATTGCGTATGAGGATGCGCAGGCGGCGATTGATCATCACACGTCACCCCAGCGAAAGCTGGGGTCTCAAGGGGAAAGCGCTTCGCCCACCCCACAAGATCCCAGCCTGCGCTGGGATGACGGTCTGGTGGAGCAGGCCCTCCTCCCACTCTGGGCGTGCTGGAAGGCGCTCTATAAGGCCCGCACCGCCCGCGCTCCGCTCGACCTCGATTTGCCCGAACGCCGCGTCGTGCTCGACGAGAAGGGCCGCATTCTCTCGGTCGCCCCGCGCGAGCGGCTCGATTCAATGCGGCTGATCGAGGATTACATGATCGCCGCGAACGTCGCCGCGGCCAAGGCGCTCGAGGCGAAGAAGGCTCCGGTCATGTACCGCGTCCACGAAGCGCCGAGCCGCGAGAAGCTGGTCGCGCTCAAGGACTATCTCAAGACCTTCGGGATCGAGTTCGCGCTCGGCCAGGTCGTGCGGCCCAAGACCTTCAACCAGATTCTCGACAAGGTGATCGATCGCGACGAGCGGCCGCAGATCATGGAGCAAGTGCTGCGCACCCAGACGCAGGCCTATTATGCGCCCGCCAATATGGGGCATTTCGGGCTGGCGCTGGGCAGTTATGGCCACTTCACCTCGCCGATCCGGCGTTATGCCGATCTGATCGTGCATCGCGCATTGGTCGCGGCGTACGATCTCGGCCCCGGGGGCTTGAGCGAAGGCGAGGCGGCGTCGATGGACAAGATCGGCGAGAGCATCTCGATGCTGGAGCGCCGCGCGATGGAGGCCGAGCGCGACACGATCGACCGCTATGTCGCCGCCTTCCTCTCCGAAAAGGTCGGCGAAGTGCTCGAGACGCGGATCACTGGCGTCACCAATTTCGGCTTCTTCGCGACCGTCGAGGGGATTGGCGGCGACGGGCTGATGCCGGTGCGCGATCTCGGCGGCGAATATTTCCGCTTCGACGAGGCCAGCCGCACGCTGATCGGCGATCATTCGGGCACGATCTATGCGAGCGGCCAGAAACTGCCGCTACGGCTCGCCGAGGCGAATCCGGTATCGGGCGCCTTGCGCTTCGAAATGGTCGAGGGGCGCGGCGCGCGGCCCGAACGCGACGACCGCCCGCCCAAGCGCGTGATCAAGCATCGCGGACGCCCTGCCAACATCCGGCATCAGGGCCGGAAGCGCTAGCGGAGATCAGCGGCGGGGCAGGGTGATGGCCTCGCCGCCGAGCGCGGTTCGCTCGTTGAGGCGATACTGCCCCTGCGCACTAAAGCCGAGTTCGACCAGCGCATTCGCCTCGATCAGCAACAGATCGAGGTCGTCGCGGAAGCGGGTTCGGCCAGCGGCGCACAAGGCCACGACGCGCTCCGGCATCCCATGCGCCTCGCGCAGCGCGTCGTGCAGATCGAGCAGCGAATATTGGGCTGGCAAGCTGTCCGAGGGGAGCGTCATCGTCAGCGCGCGCGCGCGCCAATTGGCGACGTCGTACAGATGCGCGATCTCCCGCCCCAGTCGTTCGTCGCGCAGCGTTTCGAGGAATGCCGGGTGCAGCGGATGGTGCGCCGATCCGATGTTCTTATGCGCGAAATCCTGGGCGAGGTGCCCGCCGGTATTCTGCATCATGTACAGCCGCACGCTGTCCGCCCCGAGCGTCTCGGCGAGATCGACCAGTGCTGGCATTTCGTGGAAATTGTCGAGCTGGATCGTCGCGTTGATGTGAAATTCGCGGAAATCGCCGCGCGCGCGCTTGGCCGCGATGAACTGCAGGTTCGGGAGCAACTTGGCCCAGGTGCCGGGGCGCCGGACGGTGGCGTAGACCCACGGCGTGCACGAATCGATCGAGACGTTGACGCTCGGCAGATATCTTTCCAGCCCCGGATAGTGCGCCCAGCGCGCTTCGTTCATCAGTAGCGCATTGGTGTGGAGATCGAGCCGCGCGTCGAGATCATGGTCCGACATGTAGCGCAGGATCGAGCGGTAATGCGGGCTCGACCACGGATCGCCCTGACCCGAGACCGAGATCAGCACTTCGCCCTCGGCGTTGAGCAAGGGGCCGAACACGTCGCGCTCGATGATCGCGAAGCGCCGCTCCTGCTCTTCATCGGCCACTTCGATCCCGCCGCGGCACGACGGGCAGGCGAGGTTGCACGTCACATCATGCGCCAGGAACAGCCAGCGCGGGCCCTTGGTCAGCGCTGTGACATTCGCGTCGATGATATGGCGCAGATCGGGGTCGGTCACGGCATCGCGCGTCGGCAGCACGTCGTCGATGATGAAGCTGCAGCGCTGCTTGTTGCAGTGGCGGAAACTGCCGTCGAGGATGCTCGCGCGCATGTCCTGTGCGGACGGGCTGTTCCAAATGTCGGCGAAGGTCTGGCCGTCGAGGCTGCCGAGGCGCTGCTGGGTCCAGATCGAGCAGCATGGCGCGACGGTGCCGTCCATCAGCGTCTCGAACTTGACGAAGGGAGAGTCGCAGAAGCGGTTCGACAGATCGGGGGAGGGGCCGCCCTGGCCGTGGCGCTGCACGAAGAAGAGCGCACCCGCGATTTGGGGGCAGTGGGCAGTCTGTATGGCGAGCCGATCCAGCAGCGCCAGCCCCCCATCACGATCGCCGCCGAGTGCGTGGAGGATGCCGAGCAGTACGCTCAGCGATTTGAGTACGGTGCCGGTCTGTTGGCCGAGCAATCCTTTGGTCAGCGCGCGTAGCTCGGCGATCTCGGCATCTGATGCGGCACTCAAGAGCTGCCAGATTTCAGGATGATCCAGCCCGTCCTCAAGATGCGCGACGATATTCTCAAGGACCTGCAGATAGTCGGGGCCGGTATCGGCGGTCGGCGCGTCGATCACGGACTCGTCGCCGCATCCATCGTGATGGTCGTGTGCTGCGAAATCCATGACGGCCCGTTCTGTGGTCTGCGTTATCCCTCCAATTATAGGTGAAGGCCCCGCAGAACCGGGGACTCGGACAGAGCGGGGCTCCGCTTTTTACCTATTGCGCCCGTGCTGCGACGGCCTGTGATGCGGCTTCATGCGAAGAGCGCGAGCGCGTTGCCGATATTGTGGAGCAGGATGGGAAGGAGCACGCTCCCCGTCCGCAGCCGCAACCACACCGCGATCAGCGCGGGCAGGGCGGTCAACGCCATCGTCAGCGGATCGAACGAGAAGCCGCCATGTGCGTAGCCGAAGGCGTGCGCGAGCCCGAACAGCGCGGAGGAGAGCAAGGCACCCCAGCCCCAATCGACCCCGAGAAAACGCCATCGCGCAAGAAACGCCCGGTCGAGCGCAAACAACAGGATACCGCGATAAAAGGCTTCTTCCTCGATCCCCGGCATCGTCAGCTGGAAAGCGATGGTTTCGGTTGTCGGCGGATCATTCGGGAGGAGATACGCCAACGCGGCGAAGAACAGGCAGTAGAGCAAGGCGACCGGCAGGCAGCGCGCCAGGCTGCCCTCGGTCTGCCGGACGGTCAGCCCCGAGCGTTGCCACCCGAAGGCGGGAAGCGCGGCGATCACGAGCGTGGCGGCGAGCGCGAGTATCTTGCCTTGCCAGTTCCACTCCGCGGCGGGGAGCAGTTCGGGAAGGGCGCCATAGCCCCGCGTCAGCATCACATCGTTGAGGATGACCAGGCCGGCTGCCGCGAACAGCCATTTCGGCGAAAATTTGTCGCGACGCGCAAGACCCGCGCCAGCGCCCACCAAAAGCAGCAGCGTGACGACGCCTGCAATCCCGATAATGCCGTTCATGGCCCCACCCGCCCAAACGATAAACCGCGGCTTATGAAGGCCGTTACAGGAGCGTAATGCGTTGAATCGGCACGGTCAAATCGCGGTCAGCCCGCCCGGAACGTAAGCCCGGCGCGCGCCTGCAACCGGTCCGCCAGCACTTTCCCCATCAGCGCGCCCGGCGTCCAGATGCCGCCCGCTCCGGTGACATCCTCGACCAGGCACAGAGCGGTCTCGGCGATCATCTTGCTAGTCGAGCCATAGCCGGGGTCCTTGTCGCCGGTGACGACGCAGTCGATCCGCTCGCCACCCGGACCTTCGCCGATGAACAGCAGATCGTAGAAGCCAGCGTCGCGCTCCTCTTTCGGGGGGCCTTCGCCGGGCTTGGGGCCCTTGTCGCTGGCGAGCGGATTGATCTTGGCGATCGCCTCGGCAGCGGCCTTGCCCATTTCGCCGAGGCCCGGCGCGACCATCATCTCGTCATAGACGAAGTCCGCGCCATAGCTTTGGCCGGTCAGGAAATTGGTGCGGTGGACGTTCTTGGTGTTGATCGGCGCCATGATGAAGGGCGCGACCCACGCCTCGATCGTGCGGTCATATTCGGGGATCATGCCGCTCGGCTGATGTGGCCCCTTGAAGCCGGGCGAGAGCGCGAACGGGTCGGTGAGATAGCCGATGAGCGTGGGGTTCTTCGCCGCCGCCGCCAGCGTCGCCTTCAGGCTGGCTGCAGTGCCGCCCGAAAAGCCGCCCTGCATCTTCCGTACGCGGCCCTTTACGCGCGGCATGGCGTGGCCGAACTTGTCCTTGGCCGCATCCTGCAGCGTCAGTACGCCGAGATCGAACGGGATCGAGTCGAAACCGCAACTGAACACGATCCGTGCGCCCGAGGCCTTGGCGGTTTCGTGGTGCGCGTCGATCATCTGGCGCATCCAGGCGGGTTCGCCGCACAGATCGACATAGGCGGTGCCCGTCTCGGCGCAGGCGGCGACGAGATCGCTGCCGTAAAGCTGATATGGGCCGACGGTGGTGAGCACGACGTGCGTCCGCTGGCACAGTGCGCGGAGTGAGGCGGGGTCGTCGGAATTGGCGGTTACGAGCGGGGTGTCGGCGGGCGCGCCGATGAGGTCGCGCACTTCCTCCAGCTTCGACAGCGAGCGGCCTGCCATCGCCCAGCGCTTGGCGCCGGTCTGTGCGAGATATTCCGCCACGAGCCGCCCGGTGAAGCCGGTTGCGCCATATACGATGATGTCGAAGTCGCGCATGGTCATCTCTCCCCGGCCAAGCTTAGCTTTATTGTCATCCCCGCGAAAGCGGGGACCCATCTCCGGCGGCACGAGATGGGTCCCCGCTTGCGCGGGGATGACACTTTATTTTGATGGTGAGAGACTAAGCCGCCTCGCTGAACTGCAAACTCGCCAGCCGCGCATAGAGGCCGTTCTGATCGACCAACGACCCGTGCGAGCCGCTCTCCACAATGCGCCCGTCGCTCATGACGATGATTCGCTCCGCCGCGCGGACGGTGGCGAGGCGGTGCGCGATGACGAGCGTGGTGCGGGTCGACATCAGCCGTTCGAGCGCTTGCTGGACGAGCCGCTCGCTCTCGGCATCGAGCGCGCTGGTCGCCTCGTCGAGCAGCAGGATCGGCGCATCGCGCAGCAGCGCGCGGGCGATCGCGACGCGCTGACGCTGGCCACCGGAGAGGCGCGCGCCGCCTTCACCGAGATAGGTGTCGAGCCCCTCGGGCAGCTTGCGCAGGAATTCGGCGGCATTGGCCGCCTCGGCTGCCGCCCACAGTTCGTCATCATGCGCGTCCCAGCGGCCGTAGCGGAGGTTGTCGCGCGCCGAGGCGCCGAAGATCACCGTTTCCTGCGGCACCATCGCGATGCGCTTGCGCACCTCCGCAGGATCGGCCTCGCGCAAATCGACGCCGTCTATCAGGACGCGCCCGGCATCGGGGTCGTAGAAGCGCTGGATCAACTGGAACAGCGTGGTCTTGCCCGCACCCGACGGGCCGACGATCGCGACCGTCTCACCCGGCGCGACGGCGAGCGAGAAGTCGTGCAGCGCCGCTACGTCGCGGCGGGTGGGATAGCGGAACTCGACATGTTCGAACGCCAGCGTGCCACGCGCCGGAACGGGCAGGGTGATCGGCTTGGCCGGCGCGCGGATTTCGGGTTGTTCGTTGAGCAATTCCGCGAGCCGTTCGGCCGCGCCCGAGGCGCGCAGCAGATCGCCATAGACTTCGGTCAGTGCGGTGAACGCGCCCGTCACGAGCCCTGCCGTGAAGATGAACGCGGTCAGCGATCCGGCCGACAGCCGTCCCGCCGCGACATCGGCGAAGGTCGACCACATCAGCAGCGTCACCGCGCCGAACAGTAAGCCGATGACGAGCGCGGTCATGATCGCGCGGATCGTGATGCGGCGCTTGGCGGCGGCGAAGCTGTTGTCGACCGCCTTCGAGAAGCGCTCGGCCTCGCGGCGTTCCTGGCCGAACGCCTGCACGACCTTCATCGCGCCGAAGGTTTCGACCACCATCGCGCCGATATCGGCGATGCGATCCTGGCTGGAGCGCGAATATTTCCGCACGCGGCGGCCGAGCAGCACGATCGGCAGGACCACGATCGGGATACCGATGATCAGCATGATCGCCAGTTTCGGCGCGAGCGCGAAGAGCGAGATGATCCCGCCGATCCCGGTCAGCGTGTTGCGCAGCGCGACCGAGACGGTGGTGCCTACCGCGACCTCGATCTGCGCCGTATCCGAGGTGAGGCGCGAGGCGACTTCGGACGGGCGGTTCTCCTCGAACCAGCGCGGGGCGAGCGTCAGCAAATTGGCCTGCACCGCCATCCGCACGTCGGCCACGGTGCGCTCGCCCAGCCACGACACGAAATAGAAGCGCAGCGCGGTCGCGATCGCCAGCACGCCGACCACCGCGAACAGGCCGTAGAAGATCACGTCGATATGGTGCGTGTCGGTCGCGCCGTGGGTGAAGCCCTGGTCGATCACCGACTTCACGCTCCACGGAATGTAGAGCGTCGCCGCCGAGGTGGTGAGCAGCGCCGCCAGCGCGATCAGCAATTGTGCGGGATAATGCGAGGCGAAGCGCCAGATCATCACCAGACTGCTGAGCTTGCGCTTCTCCGGCGGCGGGGGTGCTGCTTCGATTGGGACGGCGGGTTCGATATCGGCCATGCCGACCGCGTAGCAGGCCGCGCGGCAAGCCTCAATCGGCATCGGTAACGGCACGCGAAAGGAGCAGTTGCCGTTTACCGCAGTGCGGCATAAGCTTAAGCGAACCGTAATGCTCCGCCGCTATGGTGGCACCTCGATAATTGGAATGTCCGGTATGCTCTACAGTGCGTATGAAATGCAGAAATCGATGTTGGCCGGCGCAGGCGCGATGGCCGATTTCAGCGCGGAGCTGCTGAGCAACCCGGCCAACCCCTTCGCCTATTTCGGTGGCGGGCAGATCCTGAGCTCGGCGCTCGAAGTGTTCGCCCATGCCGCCGCCCCGCGCGGCAAGCCCGAATTCGGCCTCCACACCACCACGATCGACGGCAAGACCGTCGCGGTGACCGAGGAGATCGTGCTGCGTAAACCCTTCGGCCAGTTGAAGCGCTTTGCCCGCGCCGGGGTGAGCGGCGGGCCGAAGCTGCTGATCGTGGCGCCGATGTCGGGCCATTACGCCACGCTGCTGCGCGGGACGGTCGAGCGGATGTTGCCGGTGGCGGATGTCTACATCACCGATTGGCGCGATGCGAAGCTGGTGCCGCTGTCCGACGGCAAGTTCGATCTCGACGATTATGTCGATTATCTGATTGAATTTATGGAGAAGCTGGGGCCGGGCGCACATATGCTCGCGGTGTGCCAGCCGTCGGTGCCGTGCTACGCTGCGGCGTGCCTGATGAGCGCCGACAAGAACCCGTGCCGCCCCAAGACCTTGACGATGATGGGCGGGCCGATCGACACACGGATGGCGCCGACTGCGGTGAACACGCTGGCGACCGAGCGGCCGCATAGCTGGTTCAGCCAGAACGTGATCGCGACGATCCCGGCGCAATATCCGGGTGCGGGGCGCAAGGTCTATCCGGGCTTCCTGCAGCTCGCCAGGTTCATGTCGATGAACCTCGGCAACCACATGATGAGCCACTACGAGATGTTCAAACACCTCGTGCAGGGCGAGGATCTGGAGGCCAAGCAGAACAAGGATTTCTACGAGGAATATCGCTCGGTCTGCGACATGACCGCCGAATTCTATCTCCAGACGATCGACGTGGTGTTCCAGGACCATGCGCTGCCCAAGGGCGAGATGCTGCACCGTGGTCGCCGCGTCGATCCGGCCGCGATCACCGATATCGCGATCCTGGCGATCGAGGGCGAGCGCGACGATATTTCAGGGCTCGGCCAGACCAAGGCCGCGCTCGACATCGCGACCAGCCTGCCGGATGCCAAGAAGCGCTATTACATGGCTGAGGGGGCCGGGCATTACGGCATCTTCAACGGCTCCAAATGGCGCACCAAGATCGCCCCGGTGCTCGAGGACTGGATCGCCGCGCACGGGTGAGGCGGGGGCTTAAAGTCACACTAGAGTCACACCAACGCGGGTTGTGGCGCGGAAAGTTAGGCTAAGGTTAGGCGTAAACGCACTGTGTCTGCGGCGTCCGGGTGGCGGCGCGGGCGTTTGTCCGCGCTAAAGTCACACGAGTCACGACATGACGGGTGGGTGCGCTCCCGCCCCGTGGCTTGCGTGCTGACCGGCGATTTCAAAGAGCTTTGCCGAGTGTGGCAGAGGGTGAGGGTGTAGGACAGGGCGTCCTGTGCGAAAGCCGCGGTCGGCCTTGCTGCGGGACGGCGGCGTTTCAGTTCAATGCGGTGCCAGTCCCATCTCGACGCCCGTTTTGTCGTGCAAGGCAAAGCGGTCCACGATGTCCGCGCTGGCGCGGTTGTACCCGACAATTTCGACCATGCGCCCGTCGCGGCGCAGGCGCGCAACGATCTTGTCGAGCGCGGCCACGCCGGAAATGTCCCAGAAGTGGGCGTCGGTGACGTCGATGAACACGTGGCGGGCGCCACTTTCTGTCTGGAACGCGCGGGTGAAGCGATCGACGGACGCGAAGAAGATCTCGCCCGTGACGCGATAGGTCGCCTGCGCGTTGCCGTCGGACATCTCGCGCGCGACCGAGACCATGCGCTGCACCTTGCCGGCGAAGAAGATGCCGGACAGCAGCACGCCCGCGAGCACGCCAAGCGAAAGATCGCGCGTCGCGACGACGACGGCGACGGTTGTCAGCATCACCACGGAAGACGTTGGCGGATGACGGCGCAGGTTCGGAATGGAATTCCAGCTGAACGTGCCGATCGAGACCATGATCATCACCGCAACCAATGCCGCCATCGGCACCCGCCCGACGAGCGGGCCGAGGACCGTCAGCAGGAACAGCAGGAAGGCACCGGCGACGCAGGTCGAAAGTCGCCCGCGACCGCCGGACGTCACGTTGATGACGGACTGGCCGATCATCGCGCAGCCGCCCATGCCGCCGAACAGCGCCGCGACGATGTTCGCACCGCCCTGACCCGCGCATTCCTGACGCTTGTTGCTATCGGTATCAGTCATGTCGTCCACGATCTGGGCGGTGAGCAGCGATTCCAGCAGACCGACTGCCGCCATGGTGAGCGAGTAGGGCAGGATGATCCGCAGCGTGTCGAGCGTGAGCGGGACGTTTGGCAGCGCGAGGCTCGGCAGCCCTTCGGGCAGCTTGCCCATGTCGCCGACCGTGTTGACGGACAAGCCAAAGCCGATGCTGATCGCGCTCAGCACGAGGATCGCGACCAATGGCGACGGGATGGCCTTGCTGATGCGCGGCAAGCCGTAAATGATCGCCAGACCGGCAGCCACCATCGCGTAGGTTTCCCAGCCGACATTGGTGAGTTGCGGCAGTTGTGCCATGAAAATGAGGATCGCTAGCGCGTTGACGAAGCCGGTGATGACCGAGCGCGATACGAATTGCATGACGAGGTCGAGTCGGAGCAGGCCGGCCACGATCTGGATGACGCCCATCAGGATGGTTGCGGCGAAGAGATATTCCACACCGTGTTCGCGCACGAGCGGGACCACCAGCACCGCTATCGCAGCGGTGGCGGCGGAAATCATGCCGGGACGACCACCGATCAGCGCGGTGATCATCGCGATCGCGACCGAAGCGTAAAGGCCGACGCGGGGATCGACGCCTGCAATGATCGAGAAGCCGATTGCCTCAGGAATGAGCGCGAGGGCGACAACGATGCCGGCCAGGATGTCGCGGCGAGCGGCGGCGGCGTCAGTGAACCACTGGCGGCGATAAGCGAGAAAGCGATGTGTCATTGATCATCCACAACAGGGCACAGCGCGCCAAACGGCGCGTCGGAATTGCGTGCGTGTTGTTGTCCGGCGGATCGGCGGCCGGAATAGCCACCCGGATTTACACCGGGTCCATGCGAATACGCGGCCCATACGCGATCGGCGGTCCGGAAAGCAACGCCTTGAAACGGCGTCCGTCCGGGAAAGGTGCAATTCGGCCGGTCGCGACCAGAATTGGGCGAAGGCACCGCATCAGGAAAACGGTGCCCGTCGGCCGACGCCGCGTCTGCCACTCCTGCCGAAGCGGAGCCTCCAAGGATTCTTTTGACCTTGGTCGTTAGCCACGCCCTTGGACGCCGATCGAGCTAGCCGCGTCTGGGTGATGGCGCGGATGGGGTGCGGCGGGGTTACTTGTCCGCGCTAAGTCGGATCAGTCACGGCATCGCGGGTGGTCGCGTTCCTGCCTTTTGGCTTGCGCGCAGGCCGATGCTTTCAAACCCCCGTGGCGAGCGGGACAGAAGGGGGGGTAGGAAGGGCGTTCGCTAGCGGAAACGAGGACAGGCAGGGTTCCAGTCAAAGG
>JAIXZV010000374.1 GCA_027489365.1 Sphingomonadales bacterium | reverse complement strand
GATCTGCTCGCGGGTCGGCAGGCCGGGGGTTTGCTTATGGGGTTTGGGCATCGTTGCCTGCGATACGCGAGCGCGGGGCAAACGGCAAAGGGCGCGTCACCCGGCGGGTGGCGCGCCCTTTTGTTGGTCGGTCGGAGGCCGTACTGGGGCAAAGCCCATGTCGTCGGACGCGGCGAGCCGCGCCGGCCGGCCTGGCGGGGGTGCGATTTAGCGCGGCTAAATCACCCCCCGCTGCGGCTTAAAACTTACCCCTCACCGTCACACCATAGGTCCGCGGTTCCGCCAGGAATTGCGAGAACAGGTTGCGACCGCCGGGATATTGCGGATCGGTGAACGGCGCGCTCGTCGTACCGGCCTGGAACGGCGTGTTGAACGCCACCTGTGCATAATCCTTGTTAAAGATGTTCTGACCCCAGAACTCGATCGCCCAGCGCTCATCCTTGCCGCGCAGACCCACGCGGGCGTTGAACAGCGCGAAGCTGTCCTGGCCCTTTTGCGGGAACAGGTCGGAGCCGGTGTTGTAATCGTCGCTCAGGCGCGAATCGATGTAGAACAGGCCCGACAGGCCGCTGCTGCCGATCCGCGGCGTCCACGCGGCCGACGCGGTCGCCACGATCAGCGGCGCGTTCGACAGCGCCTGGCCCGGCAGCTTGCGCAAGGCGGGATCGAGCGGCGCACCGGCCGAACTGCCGACCAGGTCGCTGCGATACTTGGTGTCCTGATAGGTCAGGCCCAAATTGACCCGGACATCGCGCGCCGGGGCGAGCGATGCCTCCAATTCGACACCCTGCGCACGTACGCCATAGCCGACATCCCCCGCCGGGCACGCCCCGGTCGTCGCGCTGGCGTCACGATCGCCGCCACCCAGGCTCGATTTGCAGCCATTGACCGACTGGACGAGGAAGACCGTGCCGTTGAAGGTGTTCAACTGGAAGTTGCTGAAATCCTGCCGGAACGCCGCCACGCTCAGCGAGAACGGACCGGTCGAGTATTTGGCGCCGATTTCATAAGCATCGACGGTTTCTGCGTCGAATTGCAGATTACCAACCAGCGCCTGCGCACCGCCCACCGACGCAAAGCTGACGAGCGGCGATTTCAGCGCCGAACGATCGAGGTTGAAGCCACCCGCCTTATAGCCGCGCGAGAAGCTACCATAGACCAGCAGATGGTCGATCGGACGCCAGGATGCGACCGCCGTACCGGTGAAGCGGCCTTCGCTGCGGCGGCTGTTGATCGCCACGCCGTTCAATTCGGAGGTCGAATTGCCCTGGCACGACAGGCCGATCACGCCACCCGCCACGGCGGCGAGCGCCGGGTTGGTGAGGAACGGCGACAGCAGGGTCTGGTTGGCGACGCAGGCGGTATTGTCATTGCCGAACAGCGCGTTGAGCTTCTTGGTTTCGCGCGTGTAACGGCCGCCCAGCGTGATGTCGAAACGATCGGTCACGTGGAAGATGTTGTGCGTGAACAACGCCCAATTCTTGCTGTTCTGCGTGTAGCGATCGAGCGTAGAACCCTTGTTGTTGATTGAATCGAGATTATCGAACCCGGCGACGATCGCCGGGCCAGCCGCGCCGAACGCGCCCGACAGGATCGCCTTGGACGCAACGCAATCGGGCGAGGTCGGGCTGTACAGCCCGGCCAGGCCACCACCGCTGATGATGCGGCACGAAGCGAAGCGGCCATATTGGTTGCCGAAGCGCAGATTGTCGGTGATGGTCGCATCTTCATTGGCGAAGAAGCCGCCGACCAACCAGTCGAGTTTGTCCTCGAACAGCGAACCCTGCAGGCGGATTTCCTGCGTGAAGGTGCGGAACTGGCGCTTCGAATTCCCGTCCGCCGCACGGTACAGAATATCGACCGAGCTATAGTCGATGTCGCCACCTTGGCTGGCTTTATAGTCGCGATACGCAGTGATCGAAGTCAGATTGATGCCGCCCAGGCTCCAGTCGAGCTGGCCCGACACGCCCCAATCGGTCGTGATGCCGGCGAAGCTCCGACCCGGCGTTACGCTGACGTTGCGGCTATAGCCGGGCGATTGGATCGCCGTGAGGTTCTGACCCAGATCGCGCAGCACGTTGACGATATTGTTGCCGCCAGCCTGCAGCGGCGCGAGCGGCGTCGAAGGCGCGTTGAGATTGCCGATATAAGGACTGACCGAACTGTCGACATAGGTCGCAGCGCAGCATTTCTCATTGCGGCGCGTATAATCGCCGATCAGCCGGAACGAGAGATCCGAATTCGGCTGGAACAGCAATTGCCCGCGCAGAAAATAGCGGTCGCGATCGTTGATGTCGGTATTGTTGGCCGCGTCGTAATAGAAACCCTTGCGGTTGACATAGACGCCGTCGAGCCGTGCCGCGAGCGTTTCGGTAATCGGCCCGGTAATCGTTCCGGCGAGCCGGTAGAAATCGTAATTGCCATAGGTCGCTTGGGCATTGCCGCCGAAGGTGAAGCTCGGCTTCTTGGAGAAGATCGAGAGCACGCCCGCCGATGCGTTGCGGCCGCCGAGCGTACCCTGCGGCCCGCGCTGCACTTCGACCCGGTCGATTTCGCCGAGTTCGTTCAAGCCAGCACCGGCGCGCGAGCGATAGACACCGTCGATGAACACCGCGACCGAGCTTTCCAGGCCGGGGTTGTCGCCCACCGTGCCGATACCGCGGATACGGGGTGATGCGTTGGCTTCGCTGCCGGTAGAGGAAACGAGCATCGACGGTGCGAGTTGGGTCAACTGCCGGATGTCGTTCGCGCCGGAATTGGCGAGCGATTGCGCGGTCACGGCGGAGATGGCGGCGGGGACGTTGGCGAGAAGCTGCGCACGGCCCTGCGCCGTGACGACGATGTCTTCGCCGGTATCGTCGGGGATCGACGTCGGCGCTGGCGTGGCGGGCGGCGCTGCGGGCGCGGTTTGCGCGATC
>JAIXZV010000176.1 GCA_027489365.1 Sphingomonadales bacterium | reverse complement strand
CTTCGACAAGCAATTGACCAAGCTGCTGCTGGTGCCGGCTGGAATCCCGATGCCGGGCGGGCGGATCGTCACGTCGGCGAGCCTTTACGAGGGCGACCCGCTGCCGCGCCCCTACGTGCTGAAACCCGTCAACGAAGGGTCATCGGTCGGCGTGGCAATCGTTACGACCGAGGGCAATTACGGCAATCCGATCGCGGCCGGTTCGCCGGGGCCGTGGGGCGAGTTCGAGGAATTGCTCGCCGAACCCTATATCCGCGGGCGCGAGCTGACGACCGCAGTGCTGGGCGACCGGGCGCTGGGCGTCACCGAGCTCCGGCCTAAGACCGGCTGGTACGATTACGAATCGAAATATACCGACGGCAAGACCGAGCATATCTTCCCCGCCGCCATCCCCGACGAAATCACGGCTGCGTGCCAGCGGATCGCGCTCGATGCGCATCGCCTGCTCGGCTGCAAGGGCACGTCGCGCTCGGATTTCCGCTGGGATGACGAACCCGGGGTCGAGGGCCTGTTCCTGCTCGAGGTGAACACCCAGCCGGGTATGACGCCGCTCAGCCTGGTGCCCGAACAAGCGCGGCATTGCGGGATTTCATACCCCGAACTCGTTCAGATCATCATCGATGAGGCCCTGGCATGAGCGCCACGATCAAACGCGGCACCGCCCGCCGCCCGGTCCAGCCCAAGCGCCGCAAGCCGCCCAAGGTGTCGATCATCGACCGGATGATCACCGCGCTGCCGGTCAGCGAAGCGACGCTGCGGCGGATCGCGACCTGGTCGATCATGGGCGTGGTCGGCGCGGCGACGCTGGCGACGGCGACCTATCTGGGCGTGCCCGGCATGGTCGGCTCGGCGATCGGCGAGGGGATCGGGCAGGCCGGGTTCCGCGTGACCAATATCCAGATCACCGGACTCAACCGGATGGATCATAACGTCATTTACCGGATCGCGGCGAACCAGCCGTCGATGGCGATGCCGCTGGTAAGCCTGGAGAAAATCCGGCAGGATCTGGTCGCGCATAGCGGCTGGATCGAGGATGCGCATGTCTCGCGGCGGTTGCCCGATACGCTGATCGTGCATGTCGTCGAGCGCCAGCCCTCGGCGATCTGGCAGAAGGATGGCAAATTGTCGCTGATCGCGGCGAACGGGACGTGGCTTGAGCCGGTCGATCCGGAGGCGATGCCCGATCTGCCGCTCGTGATCGGTGCGCACGCCAATGAGCAGGAACCGGCGTATCGGCAGTTGCTCAACGTCGCGCCTGCCTTGCGCGGGCAAGTGAAGGCGGCGACGTGGGTCGGCAATCGGCGCTGGACGCTGACCTTTGAAAGCGGCGAGACGCTGCAATTGCCGCAGGGTGACGAAGCGGCGAGCAAGGCGCTGATCAAGTTCGCGCAAATGGATGGCGTGCGGCCGTTGCTGGGCAAGGGCTGGCTCGGCTTCGATATGCGCGATCCGACCCGGCTGGTGGCGCGCAAGCCGGGGGTCACGACCAACAAGGCGATCACCGATCCGACCGCGGGCGCGACGCCGGCGGTGATCGAAGCAAAGCAATCCGGCGCGCAGGCGCAAGGGTAACAACCGGGCAACAGGGAAACGGCGTATGGCGAACAGGGCACCGGAGGGATTGATCACCGCACTCGACATCGGGTCGTCGAAGGTCTCCGCGATGATCGCGCAGAAGGGCGACGGCGGCGAGCTGATCGTGCTCGGTACCGGCCAGCGCGAGAGCCGCGGCGTGAAGCGCGGCTATATCGCCGATGCCGCTGCGACCGAAGTCGCCGTGCGCGAGGCGGTCGAGCAGGCCGAGCGGATTGCGGGCACCAATATCGAGAATGTCTGGGTCAGCTTTTCGGCCGGTGGCCTCGTGTCGGATGTCGCCTCGATCGAATTCGAGCTGGGCGGCCACCGGGTCGAGCAGTCGGACATTGACGCACTGTTGCAGGCCGGGCGGGATTCGATCGATCCGGCCGGGCGGATGGTGCTCCACGCGCAGCCCGCGCTCTACACGCTCGACGGGTTGACGGGGGTGAAGCGGCCGCTCGGGCTGCACGCCGACCGGCTCGGCGTCCACATCCATGTCGTGGCGGCGGACGGATCGCCGGTGCGCAATCTCGGGCTGTGCGTGGCGAATGCGCATCTCGAAGTGAAGTCCATCATCGCTTCGCCGGTGGCGACGGGCATGGCTTGCCTCAGCGACGAAGAGCGCGAACTGGGCGTTGCCTTGGTCGAACTGGGGGCGGGCATCACCAATGTCTCGCTGTTTGCGGGCGGGATGCTGGTCGGGCTGCTGTCGATCCCGATCGGCGCGCAGGACATCACCGACGACATCGCCTCCGCCTTCGGCACACGCCGCGCGCAGGCCGAGCGGATGAAGTGCGTGCACGGCTCCGCCAACGCTAGCCCACGTGACAATCATGAAATGATCGACGTCGCGCCGATTTCGACCGAGGACGATGCGCATGACGGCACGCGCATCACCAAGGCGCAACTGATCACGGTGATCCGCCAGCGGCTCGACCATCTGATCGGCGAAGTCGGCAAGGCACTGGCCGAGCTGAAGTTCGAGGGTCCCGTCGGGCGTCAGGTCGTGCTGACCGGTGGCGGCGCTGAATTGAAGGGGATCGCTGATTATGCGCAAGCGGCGCTCGGGCGATCGGTGCGGATCGGACGCCCGCGTGGGCTGACCGGCCTGCCCGAGGCTCATGCGACCCCCGCTTTCACGACGCTGGCGGGCCTGGCCTTCTATGCGGCGGCCGACCCGGTCGACCTGCGCGCGCTGTCGAGCAAGCAGCAATTGGTGCACCGGCCGAAGGGTTTTGCGCTGTTCCGCCGCCTGATTGCGGCGGCACGGGCGAATTATTAAAGAATTACGACAGGATTTTGCTGTTGCCGCTGGAACGACCGTTAACGATGGTGCAGAACAGCGTTTACGTACATGTGAGGCGCCGGGGTCGATGGGCGCAATTGGAGACCGGATATGAGCATCGAATTTCTGCCGCCCGAAGTCGATGAGCTGACGCCGCGCATCGCCGTGATCGGCGTGGGCGGGGCTGGCGGCAATGCCATCGCCAACATGATGCGGGCCGATGTGCAGGGCGTCGAATTCCTCGTCGCGAACACGGATTCGCAGGCGCTGAAGCAATCGACGGCGAGCCACAAGATTCAGCTCGGCGCGAAGATTACGCAAGGGCTCGGCGCGGGCAGCCGCCCCGAGATCGGTCGTGCGGCGGCCGAGGAAACGATCGAGCAGGTCACCAAGATGCTCGAGGGATCGCACATGTGCTTCATCGCCGCGGGCATGGGCGGCGGCACCGGCACGGGGGCCGCGCCGGTGATCGCCAAGGCGGCGCGGGACATGGGCATCCTGACCGTCGGCGTCGTGACCAAGCCGTTCGCGTTCGAAGGCAATCGCCGCGCCAAGAGCGCCGATGCCGGGATCGAGGAACTGCAGAAGTATGTCGATACGCTGATCGTCATCCCCAACCAGAATTTGTTCCTGGTCGCCAATGCGAACACGACCTTCAAGGAAGCGTTCCAGATGGCGGACGAAGTCCTGCAGCAGGGCGTGCGCGGGATCACCGATCTGATGGTCATGCCCGGCCTGATCAACCTCGACTTTGCCGACGTGCGTTCGGTGATGCAGGAAATGGGCAAGGCGATGATGGGCACCGGTGAGGCAACCGGTGACAATCGCGCGATCGAGGCGGCGTCGAAGGCGATCGCCAACCCGCTGCTCGACGGCGTCAGCATGAAGGGCGCGAAGGGCGTCATCGTGTCGATCACCGGCGGCGACGACATGCGCCTGCTCGAAGTGGACGAAGCCGCGAACCACATCCGCGAGCTGGTCGATGAAGACGCCAACATCATCTGGGGTTCGGCGTTCAACCCCGAGCTGGAAGGCAAGATCCGCGTCTCGGTCGTGGCGACCGGCATCGAAGCGGCGAGCCGCCCGGTTCCTGCCGCAGCGCCAGCGTCGCGCGCGTTCAGTTTTGCGGCACCCAAGAAGGCCGAAGAGGCGGCACCCGTTGCGGCAGAACCCGCCGCCGAGCCGGTCCAAGTCGAGGCTCCGGTTGCCGAAGCGCCGGTTTCGAGCGAGGCCGACGAGCTGGTGCTCGGCAGCGAGACGGTCGTGGCCGAACCGGCCGCCGTCGTGCCGACGTTCCAGGCTCCCGAACCGTCGGCACCCGCCGCCGATGACACACCGAGCGAAGCACCGACGCGTCGCCGCTGGCTCTCGCCGGGCACGGCGCCCGCCGCCGAGCCGGTCGCGGAAATCCCGGCCGAGCCCGTCGCTCCGGCTCCCCGCGTGAAGCTGGGCGGGACATTGTTCGAGCGCATGTCGAGCGTTTCGCGCGGCGCGGCGCGGGACGAGGATCCGGCGCCGGACAAGGATCCGCTCGATATCCCGCGCTTCCTGCATCGTCAGAATAACCAGTAAGCTGCGATCGGGCGACACATCGGGAT
>JAIXZV010000419.1 GCA_027489365.1 Sphingomonadales bacterium | reverse complement strand
GGCCGCACGATCGCCGGGCGGATCATCTTCGAACTGCCCGATGACGATCATGTCGTGACGCTCGATCAGTTACGCACTGCGCACGAAGGGTTTTTCCCGCAACTGATGGGGGACGCGAGCGCACCTGCCGCGTAACACGCGCGCGGCGGGGTACGGATAAAGCGGGGTAACCACCGAGAGGACCCCCGCCATGACGTCACTGCCGCTTCGCCCTTTGTTGGCCATAGCCCTCGCGCTCGGATCGGCCGGGGCGGCCACGATCGGCCAGGCTCAGCCCAAGCCAGCCGCTGCCGCGATCGGCCCGGTAATCGGCGCGCGCATCGCGACCAATGCCGCGCTGATCGAGAGCACTGGCCGGAAGACCACGCTCGCCGCGGTCGCGCACGGCAAGCCGATCATGGTCGTGCTGTTCCGCTCGGCCAAATGGTGCCCCTATTGCCAGGGCCAGTTGAAGAGCCTCGGCCCGGTCGCCGCTGCGGCCAAGGCGAAGGGCATCGGCTTCATTGCGGTCAGCTATGATTCGCCCGCCGACCTCGCCGCGTTCGCCGCCAAACAGAGCCTGCCCTATCCGCTCTACAGCGACACCGGCAGCAAGATGATCGACGCGCTCAAGCTGCGCGATCCGCGCTATGCGCTCGACAGCTTCGCCAATGGCGTGCCGTATCCCACCACCCTGCTGCTCGATGCGCAGGGCATCGTGAAGGGCAAGACGGTCGAGACCTATTACAAGATTCGCCCGACCAATGCCGATCTGATCGCGATGCTCGCGAAGGTGTGACCCGGCCGCCGGGCAGGTGCTGGCGCGCGCTTGCTCGGCATGGCACACTCACGCAATGATCGCGCCGTCCGCCATCGCAAAGATACCGTCATCCACCGGGCGATGGCTGTGACCAGCGGCTATTCCGGCACCCCGCTCGCCAAGAAGCTGGGGCTGAAACCGGGGATGCGGAGCTGGTTTCGGGATATGCCGGAAAGTGTGCGCGCCGAGATCGATCCGGACACGGTGGGCGTTATCGAGCAGGATGCGGCGACACCCGGTCTCGACGCCGCACACCTCTTCGTCACGCGCCGCGACGACCTCTCGCGCGAGCTCACGCTGTTGCGCGATACGATCGCGCCGAACGGGATGGTCTGGGTCTCATGGCCCAAGAAGGCATCCAAGGTCCCGACCGATATCACCGAGGACACGATTCGCGAGATCGCCCTGCCGATCGGCTTCGTCGATGTGAAGGTGTGCGCGGTCGATGCGATCTGGTCGGGTTTGAAGCTGATGATCCGCAAGGAACTGCGACCAAAGTAGCGCGGCATTTGTTGCGAATCATACGCATTAGCCCTTGCGACCAATTCGCATTAGCGCTACTTGAAGGCGGAGCAAGGGAGCGCCGCATGGTCGTCTGCATCTGTAACGCAATTCGGGAACGCGATGTCCGCGATGCCGCGCGTCAGGGCTCGACCACGCCGTGCCAGGCCTATCGCGCGCTCGGCCTCCGCCCAAAATGCGGCCAATGCCTGCCGTTCGCGCGCTCTATCATCGACGCGGAGCGCGCGGTCGCTTAAGCTGGCCCGACAGACGGCAAGTACGAAGGGCGATCCATGCAAGGCGACGCAAAGGTCATCGAGTTCCTCAACGAGGCGCTCAAAAACGAACTCACGGCAATCAATCAATATTGGCTGCATTACCGCCTGTTCGACCATTGGGGCGTGCGCAAACTCGCCGAGTTCGAGCGCCACGAATCGATCGATGAGATGAAGCACGCCGACATGCTGTCGGAACGCATCCTGTTCCTCGACGGCTTGCCCAATTTCCAGATGCTCGGACGCCTGCGAATCGGCGAATCGGTCGAGGAAGTGCTCAAGGCCGATCTCGCGCTCGAAATGGAAGCGCTACCGCTGCTGCGCGACGCGATCGAACATTCCGAAAAGGTGCGCGATTATGTCAGCCGCGACCTGTTCCGCCGCATCCTCGACAGCGAGGAAGAGCATGTCGATACGCTTGAGCGCCAGTTCGAGATGATCTCGCGCATGGGGATCGAGAATTACGTGCAGCTGCAAAGCAAAGCCGCCGACGACGAGGGGTGAACGTGACTCATCCCCGTTCGTTTCGAGCGAAGTCGAGAAACCGGTCACGCACGATGCACTCTGTGTCTCGACTTCGCTCGACACGAACGGCGGGGGTTGAGCGCCCCTTCCGCTCGAATCCCTACCCCTGGTAATCGACCCCGTTCCATGCCCCCAGCGGGTCGATCATCTGTGGCGTCACCCAGCCATAGGTGAAGTTCAGCATATAGAGCGCCCACAGGATCGTCGCGACGATCGTAACCCGCAGCGCGATCTTGCCGGGTTTGAATTCATGCGGTGCACTCTCGGCCTGGCCGGGGATTTTCTCCACCCCGGCCTCGTCGCTGGTCTTCACCCCGAACGGCAGGACGAAGAACACCGAAAAGGCCCAGAACAGGAAATAGATCGCCAGCGCCGAAGTCCACCGCATCGCATCAAGCCTCGATCAACAACACATCCACATTGGGCTTCTTGCCGGTCCAGCGCGTCGCGACTTTCCGCGCGGCGAGCCGGATATTCTCGCGCAATTTGTCCTGGCCATTGCCGCCGCGACCACCCTGCTTGACCGCCGCGATCACCGCATCGATCGTCTCGTCGAGGAACGGATCGCGGTCTTCCTCGACCGGGATACCCTGGATGCGCACTTGCGGCGTACCGATCAGCCCGCGCGACCCGATCGCGACCGCAATCGAGATCTGCCCGTTGATCGCAAGCTTGCGGCGCTCATTGATCGTCTGACCATCGCCCGGCAGGATCACGTCGCCGTCGAGCACCAGCCGCCCGACCGGAGCATTGCCGATCTTGGTCGGCGCACCCGGCGCGAGCCGCACGATATCGCCATTGGTCTGCACCAGCGCGCGCGGCACGCCTTCGGACAAAGCAAAGCGCGCCTGCTCCATGAGGTGCCGCATTTCGCCGTGGACCGGCATCAGCAGCT
>JAIXZV010000002.1 GCA_027489365.1 Sphingomonadales bacterium | reverse complement strand
GTATAATTCCTAATACAAAAACGAACCAAAATTCAACCTCGCACGCACTTCCCGTCGCGCGCCGCCTGTCAACGTTCGCATGGCCACAGAGATAATTGACTTGACGAACGGCTTGCCAAACCTGCTATCAATCGCTCCAAAGTGGATGGGTCGGGGATACCGCTGAGATCGGGGTGGCGGTGCGCGACAGATCGCTGGGCGTTCGGTGCAGGAGGGGGATAGTCGATGAGTCAACCATTTATAGGCGAAATTCGTGCGTTCGGCTTCGGATTTGCGCCCAAACGATGGGCTCTGTGCAACGGGCAACTTTTGTCGATCCAGCAAAATCAAGCATTGTTCTCGCTGCTCGGCACCTTTTACGGCGGAAACGGCGTAACCAACTTCGCCTTGCCAGATCTGCGCGGACGCGCGGGGCTGTCTTTCGGCCAGGGACCTGGCCTTTCGACGTATGTCATCGGTGAGCCGACCGGCACGGAGAACGTGACGCTGCTGTCGACCCAGATTCCGCAGCACACCCACATCTGGGCGGCATCGGGCTCATTGGGAAATCAGCCGTCGCCAGCGGCAGGATTTCTGGCGGGCGGACAGGTCCCCAACGGAACGCTGGTCCCGAATTTTGCGCCAGCCGGGGGCGCGACGGTGCCGCTGGCAAGCAACACGCTCACCGCGACCGGCAACAATCAGGGGCACAACAACATGCAGCCCTATCTGGTTTTGAACTATTGCATCGCGCTGCAAGGCATCTTCCCGTCGCGGAATTGATGACTGCAAGAGAACGACATTCTTTTCGAAGGACGCTGTAATGGTACAACCTTTTTTAGGCGAAATTAAGCTCTTTGCCGGGAATTTCCAAATCCGCGGCTGGGCCTATTGTAACGGGCAACTGCTATCGATCGCGCAGAACGACGCGTTGTACACGCTCATCGGCACCACTTATGGCGGCGATGGCGTGAACACGTTTGCCTTGCCCAACCTGCAGAGCCGCGTACCGATTCACCAGGGGACGGGCGCAGGCCTGACAACCCGCGTGCTGGGCGAGGCGTCCGGCGTCGAAAACGCCACCGTATCGACCGCGCAACTGCCGTCGCACACCCATACGGTGCTTGCGACCACGGTTAACGGGACGACGACATCCCCGGCGAGCGCGCTGCCTGCGGCACCCAATTTGCCGAGCGCCTTTGGGTATCTGAGCGGCTCCGCAACCGGCACGACCGACGCCCTTCCCGCGCCCTCCTCGATTACGAGCGCGGGCAATAGCATACCGCATAACAACATCATGCCGGTGTTGGCGATGAACTATCTCATCGCCCTCGAGGGCGTGTTCCCGACACAAAATTGAGCGGCAGGGGGAAACGACATGTCTGATCCATATATCGGCGAAATTCGCCCCTTTGGTTTCAATTTCGCGCCGCGCAACTGGCTGTTTTGCCGCGGGCAGCTCCTATCGATCCAGTCGAACACCGCGTTGTTCTCGATTATCGGGACCTATTATGGCGGCAACGGCACGACCAATTTTGCCCTGCCCAACCTGCAGAGCCGTGTAACCGTTGGTATGGGCACCGGCAACGGTCTTTCGACCTATGTGATCGGCGAAGAAACCGGCGAAGAGAACCACCTTCTGCTTTCGACCGAGATGCCGGCGCACAGCCACGCCCCCTATACCAGGGTCAAAGCGGGCACCGCCGACGGCCACCGTGTTCCGGTGGCGGGTGACTATCTGACGCGTTTGAACATCACGTCGACCGCGGCGGGCCTGACATGGCTGACCGCACCGCTGACCAACGCAACGACCTTGCACCCGAGCGCGATCGGGCTTGCGGGCGGCAACCAGACGCATACCAATATCCAGCCGGTGCTGGCGATCAACTATTGCATTTGCGTCGCAGGGACCTTCCCCGCGCGCAACTGACGTGGCGGCACTTACGATACGCCCCGAAACGGCGGAGGACGATGCGTTCCTCCGCCGTTTGACGGTCGAAGGACGTTGGGCCGAATTCGCCCCACTGCCGCTTTCCGATGCACACAAACGCATGTTGCTCGAACAACAACATCTGGCGCGGCAACACCATTACCGAACCTATTATGGCGGGGCGGATTTCGGCGTGATCGAGCTGGAGGGGGAGCCGATCGGACGGCTATGCCTGCTGCGCGGCGCACGCGATCACCTGCTGGTCGATATCGCCTTGCTGCCCGAACGCTCCGGCCAGGGTCTGGGCGGTACACTGCTAGACTCTATCCTCGCCGAGGCGGCCGCACTCGGGCGCACTGTGTCGCTCCGGGTCGAGCACACCAATCCCGCGCGACGGCTTTACGAACGCAAGGGCTTTCGCGAATCCGCACGCCACGAGATCGACGCCGAAATGGTGTGGGCTCCCTAGTTGTACACCGCCTCATAGCGGAACGCGCCCTCGGGCGTCCGCTCGAGCGCCGACAGGCTGATGAGAAACGGCTCCATTTCCGGATGGGTGATTTCGATCAGATTGGCGACCATGTAATCGGTGCGCGTGCCCAAAAACGTCAGGCTGAACGGTTCGCGAAACCCTTCGGGTGGTGGCACGCGCGTGAGCGCGACCGCCGATTCAAGCCGCAGCACATCCTCCAGCCCGTCGCCGCGGACGACGAAATCGGTGCCGACCAAAGGCAGGAACGTTTCGACGGTGTGGGACGCTGTCATCCTTGATATTCCCCCCTGATATTAAACATGCCCATATCATCTAGCCGCCAGTGCGCAGCATTTCCAGCCGCTGATATGGCGCATCGAGATAGCGCGCGATCGCCGCGCGAATCGCCGGGCTTGCCTCGCGCCGTTTCGCTTCGGTATCGGGCGTGAAGGCGGAGTACGGTGCCTTCGCATCGCGCGCCGCCGCCGCCGCAAACGCCGCGCGCGCGCCCGCATCCAGCGCCATGCCGAAGTGCGGCAGGATCGTGTCTTCAACTGCCTCGGGCAACTCTGCGTAATTGATCAGCAACCCGCGCGATCGATCGGCCGCTTCCAGGATCGGCGCGCAGGTGCGCTCGAGCAGCAGCGCGCAATATTCCTCTTGCGACAGGCCATCGTTGGAAATGCCGAACACGGTCGTACCGATACCGCCGGGGATCGTCTGAAAACCGCGCTGGCGGAATTGCGAGACCATGATGTCGATCGGATCGCGGTACAGGAAGATCCATGGCGTATCGGGAAACGCCGCCGCCAGCAGCGGCAGCGCCTTGGTATGCCAGCAATCCGTCTTGATCACGAAGCCGCCCCCGGGCGTGGCGCGGCGACCGAGCGCGGCGGCCATCGCGCGGATCAGGGCGATGCGCTGCTCGATCGGCTGATCGCTCGCCTCTTGAGCACGCTGCACGATCTGGTCGAACGGGGCCGGCTCGGATGCCACCACCGCGCCCGGCAGCGCCGCCAGCATTTGCGCGACCAGCGTCGAACCGCAGCGCGACAGGTGAAAGATCAGCCCGTCGGGCACCGCGCCCCCTGCGCCGACAGCCTCCGGCAAGGTGGCGAGCGGCGTGCGGTGGCGGATCAAGCGACTGATCGGCAAGGACCGGCCGCGGCGGATCGAGTCTTCGAAAAACGGATCGCTCAGTCCGGCGTCGCCCAGATAAAACCAGTCGATCGCGAGACCCGTCGGCGCTTCCACGATCGCGGCGGGCAACCATGCCGGCCCCGGTATCATCTCGCTCGTGATGGGCCGGGGCAGAAAACGCTCGAGCCCGAGCGGATCGGGCGACAGCGCGCGTTCGAGCGTGACCGGATCGAGCGCGATCCCGCGCGTGGCGGCTTCCGCGACGGCTACGCCGATGAATTCCATCATTTGCGCAATAGCGCCCAGCCGCCGCTCCAAGACCGGGTCGGCGGAGACCGCCGCCCGAAACTGGTCCAGCGGAGCGCTGTCGGTCGAGATCATCGCGGCGGTCCCATGCTTTGCAAAGAGTGACCCCGGCGCTATGTCCGGGATTATGGAGACGAGCGCCGACCCTATCGTGTTCATCCACACACAACAATCATACGTCTATCCCGACCGGCTTCGGCTGCCGCTGGCCTTCGACCCGGTCCGCTTGCGCACCGATCTCGACAGCTTGATCGATACGCCGTGGACCGAGCATTTCGTTCGCCAGAATTACGAAGGCGATTGGAGCGCGCTGCCGCTGCGCTGCACCAAGGGTGCGACGCACCCGATCATGCAAATCTATTCGGATCCGAATGCAGCCGACTATGAGGACACGCCGCTGCTGGCCCGATCGCCCTATTTTCAGGAGGTTCTGGCCAGCTTGCACTGCCCGCTGCAGGCGGTGCGCCTGATGCGGCTGACGCCGGGATCGATCATCAAGGAACATTGCGACAATGATCTGGAGGCAGAAAGCGGCCACGCACGCCTGCACATCCCGATCGCAACGAACCAGGATGTGGATTTCCGGCTGAACGGCGTGCGCGTCGTCCTGGACCCGGGCAGTGTCTGGTATTTGCGGCTGTCCGAACCCCACAGCGTGGCCAACCGCGGCCACGAGGACCGCGTCCATCTGGTGGTGGATTGCCGCGTCAATCCGTGGTTGACCGACCTGCTCGCCGCCGCGGCATGACCCGCCCCAACGCCCCCGACAGGATCCAAAGCGGTACAACCGTTCCGGATTGAAACGCTAGCAACCAGAAGCTAAGTCGGTTACCGAAACGTAAATTTTACGTTCAAAACGGGGGGAATCGATCATGTCGCAGCGCCAGAACAAAGTCGTGTCGGTCAATCGCCGGGCGGCGCTCGGCGGGATCGCGGCGCTGTCCGCAATGGGCGCGGTGGCAGGATCGACCCCGGCATTGCTGCGCGACGACAGCTTCACGCTGGGCGACACCGGCCTGCGCGGGTTCAAGGGGCATTATGCGCTGAAGGGTGGCGACATGCTCGCCGCGACATTCGCCTCGCCGCACGGGAAGACCGGACTCGACACCGTCGTCCTGATGCCCGGCAAGGAGGGGTTCGGCCCCGACCTGAAGGCGAAGATGCGCCGCTATGCCCGCGCCGGAAAGCTGGTCGTGGCACCCGATCTCGAAGCGACCTACCCAAATCATGCCGTGCTCGGCTATGATGCGATGGTCCGCGGCGTCCTCGACAAGGCCGGCCGTTTGGCCCGTGGCGTCATCGGCAACGGCCGGATCAGTGTCATCGCCCATGGCTGAACCGGAGGCGCTTGATGCCGGGGCGCTGGCGGCAGCTGGCGCGGCGCTCGCTGACGATGCGCGCGTGGTACAGTCGTCGGACGTCATCGGCGCCGAGGTCGATGGCGAAATCGTCCTGATCGGGGTCGAGACGGGGCGCTACCACGGCTTCGATCCGGTCGGCAGCGCGATCTGGCGCGCGCTCGAAACGCCGATCCGGATCGATGATCTGTGCGCACGGATGGTGGCGCATTTCGCTGGTGACGCCGCGACCATCGCGCTGGAAACCCGTGCTTTCGTCGCGCGGCTGCTGTCGCGCGACCTGGCCAAGACAGCGGAGTGACGCGGCCGCCGGTGATGATCGGATCACGGCAAAACCGTGTTTGACGCCGCGCGCGCGGCACCGCATGAATGCGCCCTTGCCGCCGATACTCATCGGCGTCCGTTAAGGGGATTTTCATGCGCATTCTTACCCTGGCCCTGCTAACCTCCATCGCCATGCCGATCGCCGCTGCCGCACAAACCACCGAAGACCCGTATATCTGGCTCGAGAAACTCTCCTCGCCGCGTGCGATGGAGTGGGTCAATGCACGCAACGCCTATAGCACCAAGATCCTCGAGGCCGATCCGCGCTATGCGACGCTGTACCAAGAGGCGCTGACGATCGCCGCCGCCAAGGACCGCATTCCGGGGCCGAGCTTCACACACGGCGAAATCTACAATTTCTGGCAGGACGCCGAGCATCTGCGCGGCATCTGGCGCAAGACCAGCCTCGCCGACTACAAGACCGCCGACCCCAAATGGACGACCGTCCTCGACGTGGACGCGCTGGGCAAGGCCGAGGGCAAGAGCTGGGTGCTGAAGGGCACGCAATGCCTGCGCCCCGAAGAGCGGCTGTGCCTCGTCTCGCTGTCCGACGGCGGCGAGGATGCGGTCGAGGTACGCGAGTTCGATCTGGCGACCGGGCAGTTCGTCCCCGGCGGTTTCCATCTGCCGCGCGGCAAGCACCGCATCGCATGGGAGGACAAGGATCATCTGCTCGTCGCGACCGACTGGAATCCGGGCGAGCTGACGCAATCGGGCTATCCCTATATCGTCAAGCGCCTCGCGCGCGGACAGGCGATGGCGGCGGCGGTCGAAGTGTATCGCGGCGAGAAGACGGATGGCGGCTACGGCGTGTCGCCGGGCGTGCTGCGTGACGCACAAGGCCGCACGCTGGCCTATGTCGAACGACCGCTCGACACCTTCCATGCGCAGACCTTCATCATCACCCCTGCCGGGGCGAAGCGCTTGGCGATCCCGGAGAAAGCCAATCTGGAAGAACTGGTCGACGGCCGCGTGATCGTCCGCCTCAACGAGGCCTGGCCGACCGCCGGTGCGGCTTTCACCGCGGGTTCGGTCGCCGAGATGGACCTGGCGCAAGTCAAGGCCGCCCCCGGCAGCCCCAAGGCCAAGCTCGTCTGGACCCCCGGTCCGCGCGATTCGCTTGGCGGGATCAGCTCGACCCGCGACAAATTGCTGATCAGCACGCTCAGCAACGTCCAGGGCCGCGCCTATGTTTATACGCCAAAGCCCGGCGGCGGCTGGACCAGCGCGCGGCTCAAGCTGCCCGACAATCTGACCGTCGGCTATGGCGCGACCGATGAGGCGTCGAACCTTGCCTTCATCGGCACCAGCGGTTTCCTGACGCCCTCGACGCTGTACCTCAGCGACACCGCGACCGGCGCGCTCGAACAGGTCAAGACGATCGCGCCGAAGTTCGATGCGTCGCAGGATGTCGTCGAACAGCTCGAAGCGACCTCGACCGACGGCACGAAAATCCCGTATTTCGTCGTCCACCGCAAGGACATCCCCTACGACGGCTCAACCCCGACGCTGATGAGCGCCTATGGCGGCTTCCAGGTCAGCCAGACGCCCAATTATTCGGGCACGACCGGCAAGCTCTGGCTCGAACGCGGCGGCGCCTATGTGCTCGCCAACATCCGCGGCGGCGGTGAATTCGGCCCGGCGTGGCACGAGGCCGGGCTCGGCACCAAGCGCCAGATCATTTACGATGATTTCGCCGCAGTCGCGAAGGATCTGATGGCGCGCAAGATCACCTCGCCCAAGAAGCTCGGCATTCAGGGCGGCTCGAACGGCGGTCTGCTGATGGGCGTCGAATTCACGCAGCATCCCGAACTTTGGGGCGCAGTCGTGATCCAGGTGCCGCTGCTCGACATGATCCGCATCTCGAAAATCGCCGCCGGTGCCTCGTGGCAGGGCGAATATGGCGACGTGAATGCCGATCCCAAGGTGATGGCCTTCTGGCAGAAGCTGTCGCCCTACCACGCGCTGAAGGCCGGGGTCGCCTATCCCGAGCCGTTCATCTTCACCACGACCAAGGACGACCGCGTCGGGCCCCAGCACGCGCGCAAGTTCGCCGCGCGGATGGAGGATCTGGGCCTGCACTTCTTCTATTACGAGAATACCGAAGGCGGCCACGGCGCGGGCGCCGATTTGAAGCAGGCGGCGCGCACCACCGCGCTGACCATGACCTATCTCCAGCGCAAACTAATGGGGGATGCCCCCGCCAAGCCGTAACCGGCGCAACGCCGATTGGGCCGGAGCGGTTCCAATCGATGCGTTGGACAGGGATTGATGCTACACTCCCCTCGGGGTCGGCCGATGACGCCGACGGAATCGTCCGGGGGGAGTTTCCATGCGCCGTCTGTTCGCCTTGCTCGCCATCGTCCTCGTCGCCGCTTTCGCCGTATCGCAGCCGCAAAAGGCACAAGCCTGGGGCAAGCTCGGCCATCTGTCGGTCTGCGATCTCGCCTATCGCAATCTCACACCGACGACGCGTGCCGCGCTCGGCGATCTGCTGCAAAGCAAGCGCGGCGGCATCACCATCCCCGGCCGCGGCAAAATGCCGGACCAGCATTACACCTCGTTCAACTATGCCTGCCTCGAGGAAGACGAAATCCCGCGGCGCAACCCGGACGACCATTTCATCAACGTCGCGCGCACCGTTCCAGCGATCACCGACCAAGCCTGCCCCGGCGCGGGCGATTGTATCCTCAGCGGCATCGCGCGCGATCTCGCGCTGCTGAAAGACCCGAACAAGCCGCGCACCGATCGCACCTTCGCGCTGATGGAACTCGGCCATTGGATCGGCGATATCCACCAGCCGCTCCATATCTCCTATGCCGACGACAAGGGTGGCAACGGGATCGATGCGACGCTCACCGGCCGATGCGGCACATCAAGCTACCGCCCCGACAATCTCCACGGCGTGTGGGACAATTGCCTGCTCGAAGCGGGCCTGTTCGAACGCGTGCGCAAGCGCGCCGATTACAAGAAGAGCTGGAGCCGCTTCACCATCACCTATCGCGCGGTCGACACGTTGCAGGCCAACACCACGCTGGCCGAGGAACAGTCCTTCGTCGGCACCGATCCCGTGCTGTGGGCCGAGGAATCGTACAAGATCACGCGCGATCCGGCGGTGCTGTATTGTGTGCAGGTCGGGGCTGCGTGCCAATATTCCGAGACGGCGGCGACCAAGACCAACCCCAAGCGCGTACAGCCGATCGACCAGGCCTATCTGCGATCGTTCGACGCGACCGCGCAGGAGCGCATTCGCCGCGCCGGTTTCCGCCTGGCGCATCTGCTCAACCTCGCGCTCGACCCCGCTTATGCCGGGCCGACCCGCCAAGCCTCACAGCACCCGTAGCGCTTACTCCGCCGGAGCCGCGATCGCGGTGCGGTCCTGCCGTCCCCAGCTTTCGCGGCCGGTGAGGAAGGCGTGCCAGCCCCACACCGCGCCGGCGTGGCGCAGCAGTTGGAAGCTGAACGGCTCGAGGATGGCCGCGATCAGCGCGGGGAACAGCCCCAGCCCCTCGCGCTGCCCGGTCCATTTCTTGTAAATGCCGAGCGACCAGAGGTGGAAGCTGAGGTCGATCGCGATCTTGACGAGCATCACGATCAGGATCGGCAGCGCGACGGTGAAGCGCCCCGTGACGACGAGCGCGATCAGGATCGCGAACGCCGCCAGCCCGTAAATCGGCTGCAACGTGTCGAGCGCCTTGACCGGCAACATCGCGGTTCCGAGCCAGCCGAAGCGCCGCGCGCCGACCATATCGCGGTTCCAATGTTGCGTTTGCAGGAACCCGCCGAACCAGCGCCGCCGTTGCCGCAGGAACGCCATCGGGCTGGCCGGGGCATCGGTCCGCGCCAGCGCCCCGCCGACGACGCGGACGGTCCAGTCGCGCCCGTGATCAACCGCGTGGCGGTGCAGGCGGTGGATCAGCTCATAATCCTCGACCATGCAATCGGGATCGAAGCCACCAACCTCGACCACCGCCTGCCGCCGGAACGCGGCAAACGCGCCCGAGATCAGCAGCAAGCTGTCGAGCCGCTCCCACGCATGGCGCGACAGGAAATTGCGGACATATTCGTAAGTCTGAAACCATTCGAAGAAGCGCCCCTGCAGATCCGGCCCGCAGATCGGCGCGAGCACGCCGGTTGCCGCCACCAGCGCCGGTTCGGCCGCGAACGCCGCGCGCATCGCCGCGATCGCACCGGGCTCGAGCAGCGTGTCGGCATCGACCGTCAGCACCACTTCGGTCTCGACCAGCAGCATCGCGGCGTTGAGCGCCCGCGCCTTGCCGCCGTGCCGCAAGCGCAGCCAGCGCAGCGACGGCAACGCGGGCGAAGGATCGCTGATCGTGCCATAAGGCGGCGGCTGCAGCCCGTAACGCCGCGCCATGACCTCGGGCGTCGCATCGCTCGATCCGTCATCGGCGATCAGGATCAAATCGGGCGGCGTGTCCTGCCCGCTCAATCGCTCGATCGCGGCGGCAATCACGCCCGCTTCATTATGCGCCGCGACGATCACGCCGAAGCTTGGCGACACGCGCGGGGCGGGCTGCGGCGTCAGGCGCAAATCGCGGATGTTCCACGCCGTGAACAGCAACAGCATCGTGTCGTACAAAATATAGGCGATCCCGATCGACCATACCGCCAGCCCCTGCCGCTGGAACGCCTGCACGATCAGCGCGAGGAACAGGATCGGCGCGAAAGCCCCGATGAGTCGGCTCGCCGCACCCACGCGCCGAGGGGTAAGCCGCGGCGATTCCGCGACAAGCGTGTCGGCGAGCGATGTCATTGCGCAGGCGGTACCGATCCAGGATGAACGTGCGATGACGCGCCTAGCGCGCGCCGACCCGCCCCGCTAGGGTAGCCCGTACGAAATCAAGCAGGAGCACGTGCGTGGTTCAACGCTACACCGGAATCGCGATCGCGCTGCACTGGATCGTGGCACTGCTGATCATCGCCAATGTGGCGCTCGCACTGACCTGGGGTTTCTATCCCGATGCGCAGGTCCGCCCGGCGATCGATCTGCACAAATCGATCGGAATCACCATTCTCGGCCTCGCGATCCTGCGCATCCTATGGCGCTTTGCACACCGGCCGCCGACGCTGCCGCAGGGCTATGCTCCGTGGGAAGTCACCGCCGCGCACGTCGTGCATTGGGGCCTCTACGCGATCCTGTTCGCGATGCCGCTGACCGGCTGGATCATGGATTCGGCCTATGAGAAAGCCGCGACCACGCCGATGTATCTCTTCGGCCTGTTCGAATGGCCGCGCCTGGGCTTCATCCTCGCGCTCGATCCGGCGACCAAGAAAGCGGTGCATGACGGCTTCGGCGCAGCGCATGAGATCATCGCCTACGCCGTCTATGCCTTGTTCGCGCTACACGTCGCGGGCGCGCTGAAGCATCAATGGGTCGACGGCGTGCAGGAATTGCAGCGGATGTGGCCCGGGCGGCGGTAGTTCAGCGGATTCGGTAAATCGGACGAGCCTCGCCCCGTTCGGGCTGAGCTTGTCGAAGCCCTGCCCTTCTCCCACAGGACCAAAGGTTAAAGCAACAGCCCTTCGACAAGCTCAGGGCGAACGGGTGTGGGGTTGCCTCAGCGCACCGCGAGGATCGCGTCGATCGCTTCGGCGACGCCATCGGCATCATTCCCCGCCACGACGTGCGTCGCCTTGGCCCGCACCGCCTCCGGCCCCTGCCCCATCGCAAAAGAAACGCCGGCGCGCGCGAACATCGGCACGTCGTTGAACTGGTCGCCGATCGCTGCGGTGCGCGTCAGCGGCACGCCGATCGCGTCGCTCAGTGCAGCAATCCCATCGCCCTTGTTCGCGGCGAGCGCGGTCACGTCGAGATAATAGGTTTGCGACTGCATGATCGTCGCGCGATCGGCGAAGCCCTTGGCGCGATCGGCTAGCCCGGCAAGCAAGGCCGCGTCGTCGCTGACGAACGTGATCTTGTCGGCACGGTCATACAGGTCACTGAAATCCTGCCGCACGATCGGTGCCTGGTTCGATGCGACCCGTTCGCTCGCAACATGCGCGCCGTCGGGGTTGCTTGCGTACCAAAGGTCGTCGGCAAACACCCAGGTATCGACGGCGGCACCTTCGGTCAGCGCGAACACCCCTTCCACCACCACGCGATCGATCAAATGGTGGCACAGCACCGTGCCGTCGCGCTTGAACACGATCCCGCCGTTGAACGCGCCCATCGGCGCATCGATCGCCAGCGTCTCGGCCAGCGGCATCACCCCGGAACGCGGGCGTGCACTGATGATCGTGAAACCGAGCCCGGCCGCGCGCAGCCGTTCGACCGCAGCGATCACGCCCGGCGTCAATTGCTTCTTCTTGTCGACCAGCGTGCCGTCGACATCCGACACCACTAGGCCGATGGTCACTGCGGCATCTCGACATGCCCGCCAAAACCGAAGCGCATCGCCGACAACAGTTTGTCGCCGAACGTATGATCGACCCGGCTGCGATAGCGCGCGAACAGAGCGGCGGTCAGCACATTGGCTGGCACCTTCTCCTCCATCGCGGCGTCGATCGTCCACTGGCCTTCGCCCGAGTCCGCGACGCTGCCGGTGAACTGCTCGAGATTTTGATCCTTGGCCAAGCCGATCGCGGTCAGATCGAGCAGCCAGGACGAAATCACACTCCCGCGCCGCCACACTTCGGCAATGTCGGTCAAATTGAGGTCGAAGCGCTCGTCCTCGGGCAGCTTTTCCGACGCCTTGCCCTTCAGGATATCGAAGCCCTCGGCATAGGCCTGCATCAGGCCATATTCGATTCCGTTGTGGACCATCTTGACGAAATGCCCGGCCCCCGCTGGCCCGGCATGAATATAGCCCTGCTCGGCGCGCGGATCCTCATTGTCGGCAGCTTCGCGGCCCGGCGTGCGCTGGATCGTGCCGATACCGGGCGCGAGCGCGGCGAGGATCGGGTCGATATGATCGACCGCCGCCTTGTCGCCGCCGACCATCATACAGAAGCCGCGCTCCAGCCCCCACACGCCGCCCGAGGTCCCGACATCGATGTAGCGCGCGCCCTTCTCGGCGAGCGCCTTGGCGCGGCGGATATCGTCCTTGTAGAAGCTGTTGCCGCCATCGATGACAATGTCGCCCGTGCCGCAGAAGTCGCCGATCGCGCTGACGGTCTGCTCGGTCGGCTCACCCGCCGGGAGCATCACCCAGTAAATCCCCGGCGTCCCCAGCTTTTCGCGCATATCGTCGAGCCCGCTAGCGCCCTCGGCTCCGTCGGCGACCAGCGCGGCAATCGCCTTCTCGTCGCGGTCGAACGCCACGACTTCATGACCGGCGCGCATCAGGCGGCGCGCGATCCCCGCCCCCATCCGGCCCAGGCCAATGATCCCGATCTTCATGGCAATACTCCGCCGGATTGAGTGAAAGGATAGAGATATCCTACCCCCCGTTCGCCCTGAGCTTGTCGAAGGGCTGCTTTTCTTTCCTCGGCCTCAAGAAAGAACAGGGCTTCGACAAGCTCAGCCCGAACAGAATCGGGGGTGCGGGGCGCCCTTAGGCGTGCGCAGGATGCTTGGCCGCAATCGCCCCGAGCAGATCGTCGAACGCCTTGGAGAAGGAGGCGACGCCTTCCTCGACCAGCGTATCGGTCACCCCGTCGAGATCGAGTCCGAGCCGCTCGGCCTCCGACAGCACGTGGCGCGCGCCCGCAATGTCCTGCGACAGCGTCGCCGCCGCCGTGCCGTGGTCGCGGAACGCATCGAGCGTCTTGGGCGGCACCGTGTTGACCGTGTCCTTGCCGATCAGCGTGTCGAGATACAGCGTGTCGGGATAATCGGGGTTCTTGGTGCCGGTCGACGCCCACAGCAGGCGCTGCGGCTGCGCGCCCTTGGCGGCAAGCGCTTGCCAGCGCGGCCCGGCGATGAACTCCTCATACCAGGCGTAAGCGAGCTTCGCATTCGCAATCGCGACCTTGCCCTTCAGCGCCTTCGCCTCGTCCCCGCCGACGCCCGCATCGATCTTGTCGTCGATCTTCGAATCGATCCGGCTGACGAAGAAGCTTGCGACGCTGGCGATCCGGTCGATCGGCTCCCCACGCTCGGCGCGCTTTTCGAGGCCTTCGACATAGGCCTCGGCCACCGCCTGATACGCGCTTTGCGAGAACAACAGCGTCACATTGACGTTGATCCCGGCGTCGATCGTCGCGGCGATGGCGGGCACACCGGCGGGCGTGCCGGGGATCTTGATCATCAGATTGGGACGATCGACCGCCGCCCACAATTTCTGCGACTCGGCGATCGTGCCGTCGGTGTCATTCGCCAGATAGGGCGACACTTCGAGGCTGACATAGCCATCCTTCGCGTCGAGCCGGTCGTACACCGGCTTCAGCGTATCGGCGGCGGCCTGGATGTCGAGGATCGCGAGATGCTCGTACCGGTCCATCGTCGACGCGCCGGGGTTGGCTTTGTCATAGATCGCCAGTTCGGCGTCATAGGCGTCACCATGCCCCATCGCCTTCTCGAAGATCGACGGGTTGGAGGTGACGCCGGTCAGC
>JAIXZV010000155.1 GCA_027489365.1 Sphingomonadales bacterium | reverse complement strand
CAGAATCTCGCCGGGCTTGATCTTCGCATTGTTGCCGCGGTGGAACATGCCCATCAGGCCGCCGGTCAAAATCGCCACACCTGCCGAGCCCGCGCCCGAGCCCTTGCTCTCCACGCTACCCTCGATCGGGATCGCGGCATCGCCGAACTGGATGCGTACCAACCGCGCCGCCATCTTGCCCGATTTGCCGAGGCCGCCGGCATCCTTGGCTGCGGTCACTTCGCCGAATGCCGGGGTGCCGACGGGGATGATCGTCTTGCCATCTATCAGGATCGCCCGGTTGACGCGCATCTTGAACACCGTACCTGGCTTCGCGGTCGCGGTGGTGACTTCCGCCGTCGCCATCAGTTCGACCGGCGTATCCTGTTTGATGACGACGCGCGCGGGCGCGGTCGACACCGCGTCGTCGCCTCCCGGTACAACGAAAGCGATGCTGCTCAGGCCAGCAAGCAGCCAATGACCAATACTCATAAAATCTCCCCCCGGACTTGCCGAATTTTGGCCGATATCTCGTTACCGTGCAAGTCGAGATACCCATTGCGGGGCTATTCGACTTGGGCCAAATACACGATACCGTGCAATTGATAGCACGGAGCGCCCCGGGGGAAATTTTATGAAGTCAGGTCGTTACATCGCAGCGCTTCTGGTCATTTCGGCACTCACGCCATCGACCGCAGCCATTGCCAAGGAACAGAAGACCTATGTCATCGTCAATGAAGACGTCGGCGTGCCGGTCTTCCCGAACGACATCACGGACCGGCCTTATACCGTCGTGGGTGAGGTAAAGGCGGGGGTCCGCAAGGCGACGATCTTCAGCAAGGAAGCGTCGCAGAAGAAGATCTATCGCGAACTGTGGGAGCGCGCCGAAAAGCTTGGCGCCGATGCCGTCGTCAAGGCGCAATATGGCGATTCGCACGTGTCGGCGATGAGCTGGGGCAAGACCAACGCGACCGGCGTGGCGATCAAATTCACCACGCCGGAAACGCCCGCCAAATAAGCGGCGTTTCGCCGAAGCGTACGAAAAAGCCGCCGCCCGGTTACCCGGACGGCGGCTTTTTAGTGTGTAGCTCAGGCGGTACCCGAACCCGGAGAATTACTCCTTGTTCAGGTAATCGCCCGCGTCCGCATCGGTGCCGTGACCGCTGGTGACGACCGCAGCGAGTGCGTCGTCGCCGGTGCCGCCGGCATCGCGGGCCGACCGCGCCAGTTCGGCGTCATGCTCTTCCTTGGCCGAGTTCGGCGCGATGATCGACGCTTCCGCCATCCGGCGTTGCGACACGCGCATCGCCGCATCGCGCGACGAAGCGGTAACGCGCAGGCGGTTCATGCCCGCACCAGTGCCCGCCGGGATCAGGCGACCCACGATCACGTTCTCCTTGAGACCGGTGAGCGTGTCCTTCTTGCCCTGCACCGAGGCTTCGGTGAGGACGCGGGTGGTCTCCTGGAACGACGCCGCCGAGATGAAGCTGCGGGTTTGCAGCGACGCCTTGGTGATGCCGAGCAGGACGGGCTTGCCCTGCGCCGGACGATCCTTCTTGCCGATCTTGGCATTGGTTTCGTCCATCTCGTCGCGATCGACCTGCTCGCCCTTCAGCAGCGTGGTGTCGCCGCCGTCGGTGATCTCGACCTTCTGCAGCATCTGACGAACGATCGTCTCGATGTGCTTGTCGTTGATCTTCACGCCCTGCAGACGATAGACTTCCTGGATTTCCGAGACGAGATATTCGGCCAGCGGCTCGACGCCCATCGTTTCCAGAATGTCGTGCGGATCAGGCGAGCCACCAATCAGGTTGTCGCCGCGCTTGACGTAATCGCCTTCCTGCACGTCGATAACCTTCGACTTCGGCACCAGATATTCGACGATATCGCCGCCATCCTCGGGCTGAATGCCGATCTTGCGCTTCGCCTTGTAATCCTTGCCGAACACGACGCGGCCCGAAACCTTGGCGATGATCGCCGCTTCCTTCGGGATGCGTGCCTCGAACAATTCGGCGACGCGCGGCAGACCGCCGGTGATGTCACGCGTCTTGGCGCTTTCGCGGCTGACACGAGCCAGAACGTCGCCGCCCTGAACCGTTGCACCATCCTCGACCGAGAGCGTCGCGCCCGGAACGAGCATGTAACGGCCAGCCTCCTCGGCGCTTTCGCCGGTGAGGGTGAGGCGCGGACGAAGATCTTCCTTCGCCTTGCCGCTGGCGCGATACTCGATCACGACACGCTGCGAGATGCCGGTCGCTTCGTCGGCCTGTTCGGTGAGCGTCTTGCCCTCGATCAGATCGACATACTTCACGACACCGGGGTTTTCCGTGATCACCGGCATGGTGAACGGGTCCCATTCGGCCAGACGATCGCCCTTCGACACGATGTGCCCATCGTCGAACAGCACGTATGCGCCGTACGGGATGCGGTGCACCGCGCGCTCGCGGCCGTCCATGTCGACGATAGCGATTTCGCCCGAACGCGACAGAACGACGCGACGGCCACGCTGATCGGTGATCGTGCGCAGATCGCGATATTCCATCGTGCCGTCGGCGACGGCTTCGAGGTTCGACTGTTCGTTGAGCTGGGCCGCACCACCGATGTGGAAGGTACGCATCGTCAGCTGCGTGCCCGGCTCACCGATCGACTGGGCGGCGATGACGCCGACCGCTTCACCGATGTTGACCGGCGTACCGCGGGCGAGATCGCGACCGTAGCACTTGCCGCACACGCCGATCTTGGTCTCGCACACCAGCGGGCTGCGGATCTTGCAGCTCTGCGTGCCGATCGCCTCGATCTGCGCGACCATCGCTTCGTCGAGCAGCGTGCCCGAAGGGATGACGATCTCGCCGGTCTTGCTGTCGATGATATCCT
>JAIXZV010000295.1 GCA_027489365.1 Sphingomonadales bacterium | reverse complement strand
CATCGGCGACCAGCGACTGGCAGACGCTGTCGCGCCGCCCGAATGTCCGCGTTGCCGCGGCGCTGGTTGAAATCGGCGAGAATGCGCTGGCCGACGAAGTGATCAAGCAACAGGCGCGGATCGGCGATCCGTCGGAATATCCCGCGCTCGTCCGCCTGACCGCCGCGCTCGATCTGCCGAGCACGCAAGTGTGGTTGTCGCACAACGGCCCGGTCGGCGCGACGCCACCGATCGAGGCGCGCTTCCCCGCACCCAATTGGGCACCCGATGGCGGCTGGCGCGTCGATAAGGCGTTGGTTTTCGCCCACACGCTGCAGGAATCGCGCTTCCGCACCGATGTGGTCAGTCCCGCCGGCGCGTTCGGGCTGATGCAAGTCCGCCCCGGTGCGGCGACCGACATCGCGCGCAAGCAAGGCCGCAGCTTCGATCGCAGCGCGCTCGCGCGGCCCGGCACCAATTTCGAAGTCGGGCAAAGCTATCTCGAGCAGCTTCGCGACCAGCGCTGCACCGACGGCCTGCTGCCCAAGGTAATCGCCGCCTATAATGCCGGGCCGGGCCCGGTCGAGGCGTGGAACGCGGTCGCGCGCGATGGCGGCGATCCTTTGCTCTACATCGAATCGATCCCTTATTGGGAAACGCGCGGCTATGTGACGACGGTGCTGCGCAATTATTGGGTGTATGAGGCGCAGACCGGCAAGTCCGGCTCGATCAGCCGCGCCGCGCTGTCGCAGGGGCTGTGGCCGCGCTTTCCGGGGCTGCCGGGGCCAGCGGCGGTGCGGATCACCTCGCACACGCGCGGACAAGCACTCGCCAGCGTGAATTGAGCGCCGTGCCGATCGATGAAAGCGCGGTATTCGTACCGGTCCGGATCGCGGTGCTCACCGTCTCGGATACGCGGGGGCTGGCCGAAGATCGCTCCGGCGACACTCTGGTCGCGCGGCTGAGCGCGGCGGGGCATGTCCTGGCGGCGCGTGAGATCGTACGGGACGATGTATCGCTGATCGTGGCGACGCTGCACCGCTGGATCGACGATCCGGCGGTCGATTGCATCATCACCACCGGCGGCACCGGCGTCACCGGGCGCGACGTGACGCCCGAGGCGATCGAGCAGGTCGCCGACAAGATGATCCCGGGCTTTGGTGAACTGTTCCGCTGGCTCAGCTTCCAGACGATCGGCACCTCGACCGTGCAATCGCGCGCCTGCGCCTGCGTGACGCGCGGCACCTATATCTTCGCGCTGCCCGGATCGACCGGCGCGGTGAAGGACGGATGGGACGGCATATTGGCGAGCCAGCTCGACAGCCGTCACAAGCCCTGCAACTTCGTCGAGCTGATGCCGCGCCTGCGCGAGCGGTGAGCCGCGCCGGTCAGTCGCCGGTCTGCATCACGGCGAGCTCATGCCCCGCCAGATCCTGAAAGTGGAAGCGCCGTCCGCCGGGGAAGGTGAAGATCGGCACGGTAATCACGCCACCGGCGGCGCGGACCTTCGCCGCGACGGCTTCGATGTCGTCCACCTCGATCACCGGTAAAGCGGCGGCGGTCGCTTCGGCGGGGTCCGCCTGAAAGCCGAGATCGGTGTCGCCGGTCGTGGTCGCCGCGTAGCTCGGGCCGAAATCGGCGAAAGTCCAATCGAACGCAGCCGCGTAAAAGGCTTTGGCACCGGCGATATCGGTCACCGGTAGTTCCAGATAGTTGAGCCGCGCCATCGCCAAATTCCCCCAATGTTCTTGTTGTGTTCTGACCGTTCGGCTAGACCGAGTCAATGGCCGACAAACGCCCCCAGCGCGGCGCGACGCTGAACCGCGAAAGCGCCCGGTTCAATCTGCCCGAACGCGCGGCGGATGGCGACTGGCTTGACGATCAATTTCTGGTCGACGGGGCCCCGCCGCGCTTGCGCACGACCGTCACGGTGGAGCGTCCGCGCACGATCATCAGCCGCAACACATCGCCCGACATCGGCTTCGACCGCTCGATCAACCCATATCGCGGCTGCGAGCATGGCTGCATCTATTGCTTCGCGCGGCCGACCCACGCGTTCCACGATCTGTCGCCGGGACTCGATTTCGAGAGCAAGCTGTTCGCCAAGCCCGATGCCCCCGCCCTGCTCCGCGCCGCGCTGACCAAGCGCGGCTATAGCGCGCAACCGATCGCGTTCGGCACCAATACCGATCCGTATCAGCCGATCGAGAGCGACTGGCGCATCACGCGCGGGTGCATCGAAGTCCTCGCCGAAACCAACCATCCGCTGACGATCACGACGAAATCCGATCGCGTGGTGCAGGACATCGATCTGCTCGCCCCGATGGCGGCGAAAGGGCTCGCGGCGGTGGCGATGTCGATCACGTCGCTCGATCCGCGGATCGCGATGACGGTCGAACCCCGCGCGCCTGCGCCCGAGCGGCGGCTGACGGCGGTGCGGAAGCTGGTGGCGGCGGGGATTCCGACCCACGTCTCGATCGCCCCGGTGATTCCGGCGATCACCGATCACGAGATCGAACATTTGATCGAGCGGGCAGCGGAGGCCGGTGCGCGCTCGGTCTCGTTCATTCCGGTGCGGCTGCCGTGGGAAGTGGCGCCGCTGTTCCGTGCGTGGCTCGACGAACATTTCCCGGACCGCGCGGCGAAGGTGATGGCGATCATCGCCTCGATCCGCGAAGGGCGCGACAATGATCCGGGCTTCTTCACGCGGATGCGCGGCAGTGGTCCGTGGGCCGATCTGCTGCGCACCCGCTTTCACATCGCCTGCCGCAAACACGGCTTGAACCAGGAGCGGATTACCTTGCGCAGCGATCTGTTTCGCCCGCCCGCCGGGGCGCAGGGGGATTTGTTTCGCTGAAGCGCCGCGTCACACGCGCGATGGGAGTCGGCGTCCGCCCCCGGTCTTGCTAAGGGCATCGGCATGAGCCGCATCAAGTCCGCCCTGCCGCCGCGCGCGGAGCTCGAACGCTTGATCGACGCGCAGGGGTATTTGACGGTCCGCGCGACTCCCAATGCGGCGGCGAACGAGATTCGCCTACCCGCCCCCGGAGCGCCTGGCGTGGTGAACCTGCGCACCACCGCGACGCCCGAGGATGGCAAGGCCAATGATGCGGTGCTGGCCTTGTTGGCGAAGGCGCTGGATTGCCCGCGCTCGACGCTGACGCTCGTGCGGGGGGCGACCGCGCGCAACAAGGTCATTCACGTCGCGCGCTGACTGCGCCGTCCGCGCGCCAGCCGCGCTGCCTTTTTACGCGCGGAACATCGCGATTTCGGGGAGCGCGGGAACGAAACCATAGATCGCGACAAGCTGATCCAGCACCGCTTCGGACAGCGGCTGATCGAACGCGCAGCCAGCGGTGTAATCGTCCGACCAGACGATGCGGGCGCGGCGCGGGGGCTGTCCGGGCAGGGTCAGCATGACGACCGAGTGCGGCGCCAGCGCCTGATAGGTTTCCAGCCGTGCACCCGCGATCGACAGGTCGGATACGCGACAGACAGAGCGTATCCCGTCATCGCCGACCCGGCCCGGCATTTGCACTTCCGATCGCGCGACACTGCGACGCCCGCCCGCCTTGATGGCGTTCTGGACCAGCGAAATCTGCACCGAAAACATCAAACCCCTCCGACTTTATGCCGGTCGGGATAAGACGGGATCGGTTAACGCGGCGGTGACCCAACGATCATCAATTAGTATCAGGCCGCCAGCACATGATCCTTGAAGCGCGCGCGCAGCTCGGTCTTGAGCAGCTTGCCGGTCGCCGTGTGCGGCAGTTCCTCGACGAACACGATCTCGTCCGGCAGCCACCATTTCGCGACGTGCTGGCTGAGATGCGCGGTGATTTCCGCAGGGGCAACCGTGCTGCCGGGCTTGCGCACGACGATCAGGATCGGGCGTTCGTCCCATTTGGGGTGATACACCCCGATCGCCGCCGCTTCGGCCACGCCGGGACAGCCGATCGCGGCATTTTCCAGATCGACCGAGGAAATCCACTCGCCACCCGATTTGATCACGTCCTTCGCGCGATCGGTGATCTGCATCGTGCCGTCGGGGTGCAGCACCGCGACGTCGCCGGTGTCGAACCATTGGTCGGCATCGACCGCATCGGCCTCGGCCTTGAAGTAGCGCTTCACCACCCACGGACCTCGAACCTGCAGGCGTCCTGAACTGGTCCCGTCGCGCGGCAGCACGACGTCCTGGTCATTCACCACCTGCAGCTCGATGCCGAAGGGAATCTGGCCTTGCTTGCCGACATGGTCGAGTCTGGCGTCATGGCTCATCACCTCCCATTCGGGCGGCGGGAAGCCGGCGGTGCCGATCGGCGAGGTCTCGGTCATGCCCCACAGATGCTTCACCGTGACGCCCATCCCCATGATCCGCTCGATCATCGCGCGCGGGGCGGCGGACCCGCCGATCGTGACCTGTTCGAGGAAACGCGGCGCTTCGCCGGTCGCATCGATATGGCCGAACATCGCGAGCCAGACGGTCGGCACGCCAGCGGTGTGCGTCACCTTCTCCTGGTTCATCAAGCGGCACAGCACGGCGGCGTCGTTGACCTGGGCATAGACGCACTTCGCGCCCGACAGTGCGCAGGCAAAGGGCAGACCCCAGGATGCGGCGTGGAACATCGGCACCACGGGGAGCACCACGGCGCTGGGGCTGAGGTTGAACACCCACGGCGCGACCTCGGCCATCGCGT
>JAIXZV010000033.1 GCA_027489365.1 Sphingomonadales bacterium | reverse complement strand
TCACGCGCTCGATCGGGGCTTCGAGATGGTAGAAGCAGCGTTCCTGCACTAGCGCCGACAGTTCCGCGCCAAAACCGCTGGTCCGCGTCGCCTCATGCACGATCATGCAGCGCCCGGTTTTCTGTACCGATGCCGCGATCGTATCGATGTCGAGCGGCACCAGCGTGCGCAGATCGATCACCTCAGCATCGACACCGGCTTCCGCGATCACCGCGAGCGCGACATGCACCATCGTCCCGTACGCCAGCACCGTCAGCGCCTCGCCCGGCCGCACGATCTTCGCCTTGCCGAGCTCGATCTTGTAATAGCCGGTCGGCACGTCGCCCGCCGGATGCTGCGACCAATTCTGCGTCGGGCGGTCCCAATGCCCATCGAACGGGCCGTTATAAATCCGCTTGGGTTCGAAGAAGATCGTCGGATCATTATCCTCGATCGCCGCGATCAGCAGGCCCTTGGCGTCGTACGGCGTCGAGGGGATAACCGTCTTGATGCCCGAGACATGGGTGAAAATGCCCTCGGGGCTCTGCGAATGCGTCTGCCCCCCGAAGATGCCGCCGCCAAAGGGCGACCGCACCGTGATGGGTGAGGTAAACTCCCCCGCCGAGCGATAGCGCAACCGCGCCGCCTCCGACACGAGCTGGTCGAGTGCTGGATAGATATAATCGGCAAACTGGATTTCGGGCACGGGGCGCAGGCCGTACGCCCCCATGCCCACCGCGACGCCGATGATACCGCATTCGGTGATCGGCGTGTCGAACACGCGGGTCTTGCCGTATTTCGCCTGAAGCCCCGCAGTCGCGCGGAACACGCCGCCGAAATAGCCGACATCCTCGCCCATCACGACAATGTCGGGGTCGCGCGCCATCATCACGTCCATCGCCGAATTGATCGCCTGGATCATGTTCATGCGGGTAGAGGTTGGGGTGTCGGTCATGCTTTCCATCGTCTCGCTCATGCCGCCTGCTCCCGATCGATGAACCTGTCACCGGCGGCAGGCCGGAAGGCCTTCAGCCGCCGCCGCGCCGCCGCGTCGCCGAGGCCGTAGCCGCGGATAAAAGATGTTGCCGCCGGTGTGACGCGCGCAAGGGCGGCGTCCTGCTGCACCAGCGCGTGATCGGCATCGGCGACGACCAGCGCGTACTTGTCCCCGGCGGGCGCGGATTCGATCGGGTAGAGATGGTCCGCCGGATCGGTCGCCCAGCCCGGCACCAGATCCTTCGTGCCGGTGACGAGCAAGGTCGGCACGGCGAGCGTGGTATAGGCCGTCGGCTGCACCAGATTGGGGATCTTGCCGGGGGTCGAGAAGCACAGGACCGCCTTAACCGCCGGATTGCGCAGCTTGCCGAGGTACGGCAGCGCCCCGCCGAGGCACAGGCCGATCAGCGACCCGAAACTGTGCCCGACGGCGACCGTCGGCACGCCCGGAAACTGCGCATCGGCATAGGCGCTCGCCGCGCGCAGATCGGCGAAGCGCTCGAAGAATCCGTTCATCATGCCGAACTTGGCGCGATCCGGGTGACGCAGCGAATCGACATGCAGCGGCGCCAGCACCGCGAACCCGTTCGCGGTCAGCAAATCCGCAAGCTGCCCGTACTTTTCGGGCGCAGAGCCGTGGCCGGTCGAAAACAGCGCGACGCCACGCACCGTGGCGGGCCGCCAAAGCATCATGCTGGTCGAACGCGTGGCCGAAACGGCAAGATCGACCGTTTGCGGCGCGACCTTCGTGTCGGCCGCAATCGCCGGAAAGAACGGTGACAGCGCGAGCGCGCCACCCGCGCCGAGCAGGAAACGACGATCGATCCTCACGATTTGCGCGCCCACGGTCGGCCGCTGGCGGTTTCCTCGGCGATCATCTGCGCTTGCTGCTCGCGCAAATGCCACGGCATTTCCTCGAACACGCCGTCGAACAGCGTGTCGAGCGGCTGGTGCAAGCCGTGGCCGAGGATGCCATTCGCCTCGGCCTCCTTCTGCGCGCGCTTCACCGACTCGGCGAGCTCGAGGTCCTGCGCGGCATGGCGGTCCTCATCCCATTCGCCGATCGCGATCAGATGCTCCTTCAGCCGCTTGATCGGGTCGCCGAGCGGCCAGGCAGTAGGCTCTCCCGCCGAGCGATATTGGCCGGGGTCGTCGGAAGTCGAATGCCCCTCGGCGCGATACGTGAAATGCTCGATCAGCGTCGGACCCTGGTTGGTCCGCGCGCGCTCGGCTGCCCAGGCGGTGGCGGCATAGACCGCGAGCGCGTCATTGCCATCGACACGGAGCCCAGCGATGCCGTAGCCCACCGCACGCGCCGCAAAGGTCGTCGATTCCGCGCCCGCAAAGCCCGAAAAGCTCGAAATCGCCCATTGATTGTTGACGACGTTGAAAATCACCGGCGCGCGGTAGACGCTCGCAAAGGTGCAGGCCGAATGGAAATCGCCCTCGGCGGTCGATCCCTCGCCACACCACGTCGCCGCGATCCGCGTATCGCCCTTCGCCGCTGACGCCATCGCCCAGCCGACGGCCTGCGGATATTGCGTCGTGAGATTGCCCGAGATCGAGAAGAACCCGGCTTCCTTGACCGAATACATGATCGGCAATTGCTTGCCCGACAGCCGGTCGGCGCTGTTCGAATAGATCTGGTTCATCATGTCGACCATCGACCAGCCGCGCGCGATCAGCAGGCCCTGCTGGCGATAGGACGGGAAGCACATGTCCTCATAATCGAGTGCATAGGCCGCCGCGACCGCGACCGCCTCCTCGCCCGTACACTTCATGTAGAAGCTGGTCTTGCCCTGCCTCTTGGCGCGGAACATGCGTTCGTCGAACGCGCGGACCAGCGCCATGCTGCGCAACATCGCGCGCAGCGTATCGGGCGACAGGCGCGGGTCCCACGGCCCCACCGCTTGTCCTGAATCGTCGAGCACGCGGACCAGATCGAAGGCGAGATCGCGGAAGCTGTCGGCGGCATCGCCGATCTCGGGGCGGCGCGCCTGCCCCGCCGGGGGAATCGGCACTTGCGTGAAATCGACCGTGTCGCCGGGCCGGAACTTGGGTTCGGGCACATAAAGCGACAGTGGCGGCAGATTGGGCTTCAAATGGGCAGGAACGCGGTCGCTTGCCATGATCTCTCCAACGGGGGACGTGCTCCAAACCACCGGTCGGCACGCGGATTCGTTCTATTCACGCCGTTGTTATAAAATTTCGCGGGCGTTGGCGAGAGGGTCGCGCGGGCGGAATGCGACGGCCCGTCCCGCTGCGGTGACGGAGCAGCTTGACTCGATGGGACCAAGTAGAACAAAATAGGAACAATCCTGCTTCTGCGAGTCGTGTCCTGTGTCCTCCGCCGCCCGTCCTCATAGCGCAATTGTCGCCGAATTGCGCGAAAGCCTGAAAAAGGTCGCGGGCGATGGCTTGCGGCGGCGTCCGGTGCTGCCGTTCGGGATCGGCGCGATCGACGAACGCTTGGCGACGGGCGGCCTGCGACTCGATTCGCTCCACGAAATCTCCGCCGCCAGCCCCAGCCCGTCGGACGATGCTGCCGCAACCCTGTTCATGGCTGGGCTGGCGGCGCGCGCCTGGGGACCGGTGCTGTGGGTGGTGCGACGGCGCGACCTGTTTGCGCCGGGCCTGTATCAGGCGGGCCTCGCGCCCGAACGGCTGATCTATGCCGAGGCGGCCGACGATGCCGAATTGCTCGCGCTGATGGAGGAAGGGCTGCGCCACCGTGGCCTCGGCGCAGTGGTCGGCGAGGTGAAGCGCGCCGCCATGCCCAATACGCGGCGGCTGCAACTGGCGGCGGAGGGCGGCAAGACCATCGCCTTGCTGCTGAAACGCCACGCCCGGGCGGCTTCCGACAAGGGCGGCGGCAATCCGCTCGCCGTCCCTTCTGCGGCGGTAACGCGCTGGCGGATCGGCTCGGCCCCCTCCGCCGCGCTGCCGGTCGGCGCGGCGGGGGTCGGGCGCGCGATGTGGCGGGTGGAGCTGGTCCGCCAACGCGGCGGCGAACCCGCCGACTGGACGATGGAGGCATGCGATGAAACGGGTCGCCTCGCTCTACCTGCCCGATTGGCCGATCGAACGGATCGTGCGGCTGACGGCACAGGCCGAGCGTACCGCCGCGCCGCCTGAGGCCGTGCCGCCCGACGTTACCCGATCCGCCACGCCCCGCGTCGGCGGCTGGCGCCCCGGCGCGCGCTGGGCACGGAGCGAGGGGGGCCATCCGTTCAAGGCCATGCCGCCGGACGAAGGCGGCGCTGTGGTGCAGGATGCGCGGGGTGGTCGGCAGAACCGCTCCCCCCACCCTCACCCCGGCCTCGTGCCGGGGTCCACCGCGCAAAACCATCTGCCGTGCGAGTTGAAGAGTGGCCCCCGGCACGAGGCCGGGGTGACGGTGGAGGACACAAGAGGAAAGCCCCCCACCCCCCTCGTCACCACCCAGCAACAAGGCAACAAACTCGTCATCGCCGCCGCGAGCCCACAGGCACGCGCGCTCGGGATCACCCCCGGCATGGCGGCAACGCAAGCGCGCGCGCTGGTGCCCGAGCTCGACCTTCGCCCCGCCGACCCGGAGGGCGACCGCGCTGCCTTGCGCGATCTCGCCCTGCGCGCCGCGCGGCGCTGGTGTCCGCTGGTCGCGCTATCGGGGGAGGACGGCCTGTTCCTCGACATCACCGGCACCGCGCATCTGTTCGGCGGAGAGGCGCGGATGGCGCGCGGCATCGTGCGCCTGCTCGCCCGCGCCGGTTTCACCGCGCGCATCGCCGTCGCGGATACGCCGGGTGCCGCCTGGGCGCTCGCACGCTACACCCCGCAAATCTGCGCCCCTGCCGCGCATTTCGACGCGATCGCCCCCCTCCCCACCGCCGCGCTCCGGCTGGAGGAACGCGCGATCGACTTGCTCAAGCGGCTCGGCATCGACACCGTCGGGCAGCTTGCCGCCCTCCCCCGCGCGCCGCTCGCCCGGCGCTTCGGCGGCGCGCTGGTGTCGCGTCTCGATCAAGCGAGCGGACGCCTACCCGAACCACTCGACCCGATCATCCCGCCCGAAGCGATCGTCGTCATACAGCGCTTCGCCGAACCGATCGCCACCGCGGAAGCGATCGACCATTGGCTCAAGGACCTCATGCCCCGCCTCGTCACCGCACTCGCCCAAGCCGGCCTCGGCGCGCGCGCGATCGAATTGGTCGCCGACCGCATCGACGGCGTGCCGCAACGCCTCCGCATCGGCCTCGCCCGCCCGACGCGCGATGCCGCGCATCTGCTGCGCCTGACGCTCAGGCGGATCGAGGAAATCGCGCCCGGCTACGGCATCGACGCGCTGACGCTCCACGTCCGCCGCGCCGATCCGCTCGGCGCAGAGGCTTTCACCGAAACGCTGGAAGAGCGCACGCCCGATCTCGCGCCGCTGATCGACACGCTCGCCAACCGCATCGGGCCAGACCATCTGTGGCGCACCACCCCGCACGAAAGCGACGTGCCCGAACGCTCGGTGCTCGCAGTCGCGCCGCTCGATCCGCCGCCACGCGCGACCGCCAAGCTCAAGCCCGATGACGTTCGCCAGCTCGATCGCTCGCCCGACGTGCATCCCTGGCACCCGCGCTGGCCGCGGCCGGTGCGCCTGCTGCGACGCCCCGAACTGCTCGACAATGTGCTCGCCGAGCTGCCCGATCAGCCGCCGCGCCGCTTCACCTGGCGCGGCACGACGCACCGCGTGGTGCGCGCCGACGGCCCCGAACGGATCACCGGCGAATGGTGGAAGCGCGCGACCGAACGCCACAGCGTGCGCGATTATTTCCGGGTCGAGGACGACGTCGGCGAGCGCTTCTGGCTGTTCCGCCGCGGCGATGGCGAACGCAGCGAAAGCGGCGACCTCGCCTGGTTCATGCACGGATCGTTCGGATGACCCCGCCGTCAGCGGCGCGCGTCGATCGCCTTGAGATGGCCAGTCGCCGCGTAGCGCAGGATCGCCCGATCCGAGGTGACCAGCGGACACCCCAGCGCCCGCGCCGTCGCAATCATGATCCGGTCGCACGGGTCGCCGTGGATATTGCCTTGCAGTCCCCCCGCATCGCGGCCGATCGCGCCGGTAACCGGCACTTCGACCAATTCCATCTTTGTTTCGATATTCTGCATCCAGGTCTCGAGCGGTTGCCCGAGCGTCAGCCGACCCTTGTCCAGCAACATGGCCAATTCCCAACCGACCATTGCCGACATGCGACGGTCGCTTTCCTGCGCAATCCTATCTCGGGCAACTGCGCCGAGTTGATCGATCCCAAACGCCAGCCAGACGACGACCTGCGTATCAAGCAAGATCATGGGAGCGCCGTACTGCGGAGTTTCTCATCCCACTTCGCTTCCCACTTCGCCTCCCAGTCGGGATCGAGCGGTTCATCGAGATCGCCGATGATCATGCCGCTACCCTTCATCGCGCCGAAGATCGGCGGGCGCGGTTCTGCTTGCGGCGGCACCGATGGCGACACCGTCGCCACCGGCTTGCCGCGCTTGGTGATCGTGATCGACTCGCCCGTCGCCTGCACCTCATCGAGGATCGCCAGGCACTTGGCCTTGAACTCTGCGGCGCCCATCGTTTTCGTCACGTGCGTCACTCCCGCCGAACTGGTCACTTTATATAGTCACTTCGCCGGTTTGCGGCAATGAGCTACCAAGAACTGCAGGTCACTACGCATTTCTCCTTCCTGCGCGGAGCATCGTCGCCGGAGGACCTCATCAAGGCTGCCGTCCTCTGCAGAATGCCTGCGCTCGGCATTACCGACCGCAATTCGGTCGGTGGCGTGGTGCGGGCGCTCTACGCGTGCGAGCAACTGGCGAAGATCGGGTGCCACATCCGCCCGGTCGTCGGGTGCCGACTCGATCTGGTCGATGGCACGTCGCTGCTCGTCTGGCCCGAGGATCGTGCCGCCTGGAGCCGCCTGACGCGGCTGCTGACACTCGGCAAGGGCCGCGCCGATCCGCAAAAGGGCGAAAAAGGGCAATGCTTCCTGCATTGGGAAGATGTCGCGGATCATGCCGACGGTCTCGTCGCGGCGCTGGTGCCCGGCCTGTCCGATCCCGGCGATCCGCTCGCCCTGCGCTGGATGGCGGATGTCTTCGGAACCCGCGGGCATGTCTGCCTGACGCAGCACCGCCGCCCCGGCGATGCGCAGCGCCTGCACGATCTCGCGGCCACCGCACGACGCTTCGGCCTCACCCCGCTCGCGACCGGCAACGTGCTCTACGATACGCCCGATCGGCGGATGCTGCAGGACATCGTCACCGCAATCCGCCACGGCTGCACGATCGACGACCTCGGTTTCCGCCGCGAACGCAGCGCCGACCGGCATGTCAAGGCGCCCGCCGAAATGGCGCGCCGCTTCCGCCATTTCCCCGAAGCCCTCGCCGCCAGCGCCGCGATCGTCGAGCGCTGCACCTTTTCGCTGCGCGACGTGACGCAGCATTATCGCTACCCCGATGAGATCGTCATCAGCGGCAAAAACCCGCAGGACGCGCTCGCGACGATGGCACGCAGCGCGCTCGCCGACCGCTTCGACGGCACCCCACCGCCCGCTTATACCAAGCTGCTGGAGCATGAACTCAAGCTCGTCGCAGAGATGGGCTACGCCCCCTATTTCCTCACCGTCCATTCGATCGTGCAATATGCGCGCAGCCAGGAAATCCTGTGCCAGGGGCGCGGGTCGGCGGCCAATTCGGTGATCTGCTTCGTGCTCGGCATCACCTCGATCGATCCGGTCAAGCACACCTTGCTGTTCGAACGCTTCATCTCGAGCGAGCGCCACGAGCCGCCCGACATCGACGTCGATTTCGAACATGAACGGCGCGAGGAAGTGATCCAGTGGATCTACGAAACCTATGGCGAGCGCCACGCCGCGCTAACGGCGGTGGTCAGCCGTTTCCGCTCGCGCGGCGCGATCCGCGAAGTCGGCAAGGCGTTGGGCTTGCCCGAGGACATGACCGCCGCCCTCGCCAGCCAAGTTTGGGGCTGGTCGAGCGAGGGCGTGCCCGAAGAGCATGTCGCCGCACTCAATCTCGATCCGACCGAGCCGCGCCTCGCCTTGGCACTTGATCTTGCGCGGCAGTTGATCGGCACGCCGCGCCATCTGTCGCAGCATCCCGGCGGCTTCGTCCTGTCACACGGCCGACTCGACGAACTGGTGCCGATCGAACCAGCCGCGATGATCGACCGCCGCGTCGTCGAATGGGAAAAGGCCGATATCGAGGAAATCGGCCTGATGAAGGTCGATATCCTCGGCCTCGGGATGCTCGGATGTATGCGGCGCGGCTTCGATCTGCTGCGCGCGCACAAGGGCGTCGATCTGCGGCTCGACAGCCCGACCCTGCAGGAAAACGACGCGAAGACTTTCGCGATGATCTGCGAGGCGGATACGCTCGGCACCTTCCAGGTCGAGAGCCGCGCGCAAATGTCGATGCTGCCGCGGATGCGCCCGGAGAATTTCTACGACCTCGCCATCCAGGTCGCGATCGTGCGGCCCGGCCCGATCCAGGGCGACATGGTCCACCCCTATCTCAAACGCCGCGAACAGCAGCGCGCCAACCGGCTGGCGGGGCGGCCCGACGCGATCGACTATCCCAGCCCCGCGCTCGAAGCCGTGCTCAAGAAAACGCTCGGCGTGCCGCTGTTCCAGGAGCAAGCGATGCAAGTCGCGATCGTCGGCGCGGGGTTCAGCGGCGGCGAAGCGGACCGCCTGCGCCGCGCGATGGCGACCTTCAAGCAGACCGGCGGCGTCGGCGAATTTCGCGAGAAATTGATCGCGGGGATGCGCGGCAACGGCATCAGCCAGGATTTCGCCGAGCGCTTGGTGAAACAGATCGAGGGCTTCGGCAGCTACGGCTTCCCCGAAAGCCACGCCGCGAGCTTCGCCAAGATCGCCTACGCCTCGTGCTGGCTGAAATGCCATCACCCCGACGTGTTTTGCGCGGCGCTGCTCAATGCGCAGCCGATGGGATTCTACGCCCCCGCGCAAATCGTCCGCGATGCGCGCGAACATGGCGTGCAGATCGCGCCAGTGTGCGTGAACCGCAGCGACTGGGATACGATCCTTCTTCCTTCTTCCTCCCCTCCCGCGTGCAGGGAGAGGGTAGAGTCCGCCGGCCTTCTTAAGCCCCTCCCCTTCAGGGGAGGGGTTGGGGGTGGGGCCTCTCCGCAAGGGCGGCGCTCGTGGTTAGGCCCCACCCCAACCCCTCCCCTGAAGGGGAGGGGCGAAGAATTGCACCCCCTCCGCCTGGGCCTCCGCATCGTACTCGGCCTCTCCGGCGAAGAAGCCGGCCGCATCCTCATCGCCCGCGCAACGCGCCCCTTCACCTCGGTCGAGGATGTGTGGCGGCGCACCGGCGTCTCGCGCGGCACGCTCGAAAAGATCGCGCAGGCCGATGGTTTCCACGGCCTCGGGCTCGATCGTCGCCAGGCGCTGTGGGCGATCAAGGCGCTTGGCGAAAAACCCCTGCCGCTCTTCGCCGCGACCGAATCCGCCGCCGAGCCGCAGGTCACGCTCACCGCGCTCACCGCAGGCCGCGAAGTGGTCGAGGATTACCGCGCAACGCAATTGTCGCTGCGCGCGCATCCGGTCAGCTTCCTGCGCGACACGCTCGATGCGCGCCGCATCACACGCTGCGGCGATCTGAAACGCGTGAAGGACGGCACCCGCGTCGAGGTCGCCGGCCTCATCCTGGTGCGGCAACGCCCCGGCAGCGCCAAGGGCGTGGTGTTCGTCACGCTGGAAGACGAAACCGGCATCGCCAACGCAATCCTGTGGCCCGACCGGTTCGAGGCGCAACGCCGCGTTGTGATGGGCGCGGCGATGCTCGGCATCACGGGCCGCGTGCAATGCGAAAGCGGCACGATCCACGTCATCGCCGACCGCATCACCGATCTGACCGGGCTACTGCGCCAGATCGGCGACCTGGAATTGCCCAACATGACCATGCCCGGCGACGGCGCGACGCACGGCGGCACGATCGATCCCAGGGATCGCAAGCCCGACTGGAAACCCGAATCCCGCACCGACTACCACTATCGCGTGCGCCCCGAGCCGGTGATCCCGATCAAGAGCCACGATTTCCACTGACCAAGCCATTCCTTGGCATAGCGCCGGGCCACAAGTGCAGGCGAGGCTAACCGACTTTGCGCGCGGTAACCGTCAACCAACGCGCTGATGTGCTGAGATAGCCGACCCCGTCAAACTCTTCGAAATGTATTTCCGTCCAAACTCCGCCCTGACGATACAAACCTTCCGCATCATCGCGCGCGAGATAGTTGTAATACCGATCGTGCGCGTCCCAGCCTTCTGCTTTTGCCGTCTTGTAACTTGCGAAGTGCCATCCGCCGGGCTTAAGCGCCCTCCAAATCCGGGCCAAAACTCCGGCTAGACCCGCACGCGGTACGTGCAGCAGCGACGCACACGCGACGACAGCATCGTACCGTTCGATCTCATCGAGTTCGTCGAAGCGGAGCACTGCTACCGCTCGACCAAGCCTTTCGCCCGCCACCGCCGCCATTGCGGGCGTGCCGTCGCTCATCGACAACGAAACCGCGTCGCATCATTACCTCGGCATCGCATCCGTTTCCGCAACCAAGCTCAAGGATCCGAGCCCCGGCGGGGAGCCTGTCCAGAAGATGCAAAAGTTCCGGTGTCACCTCATCCGGTCGCGCCGATGCATAGGACCGCGCGTTCGCCTGGTAAAAGGCGATCGTGCGCCGATCGAACAGCGACGCTGTCACACCACCGTCTGCTCGATCACCCCGAAGATCGGGTGGCGCTTGTCGTCCTCGGCCCAGATGCGCACCGTGTCGCCCGCGGCCAGGAACGGCGTGTGCGGGCTGCCGGTGCGGAGCATCTCGATCGTGCGCAATTCGGCGAGGCACGAATAGCCGACCCCGCCGTCGGCGATCGGCTTGCCTGGGCCGCCATCGGCATCGCGGTTGGAGACGGTGCCCGACCCGACGATCGTCCCCGCGCACAGCGCGCGCGTCTTGGAGGCATGGGCGATCAGCGTGCCGAAATCGAAGGTCATGTCGACGGCCGCATCGGCGCGGCCGAACGGCGTGCCATTGAGATCGACGCACAGCCGCCGATGCAGCTTGCCCTCCTGCCACCAGTCGCCGAGCGCATCGGGCGTCACGAACACGGGGGAGAAGGCGCTGGCCGGCTTCGATTGGAAGAAGCCGAAGCCCTTGCCCAGTTCGCCGGGGATCAGATGGCGCAAGCTGACGTCATTGGTCAGCCCGACCAGCCGCACGCAGGCCAAAGCCTCGTCGCGGCTCGCACCCAGCGGCACGTCCCCGGTGACGACCACGACTTCGGCCTCGAAATCGCAGCCCAACACCTCGTCCGAGAACGGGATCGGATCCCGCGGCGCCAGG
>JAIXZV010000094.1 GCA_027489365.1 Sphingomonadales bacterium | reverse complement strand
GCTCGATTGCGCGAAGCCGACCGGCATCAGCCCGATCACCGTTACCAACGTGCCCGCCAGCATCGGCGCGGCGGTGTGGCTCCAGGCATAAGCGGAGGCGCGGATACGATCGTAGCCTTCCTCCATCTTCACCACCATCATCTCGATCGCGATGATCGCATCAAGGCTTCGGCCTATGCGTGGAGCCACACCGCCGCGCCGATGCTGGCGGGCACGTTGGTAACGGTGATCGGGCTGATGCCGGTCGGCTTCGCGCAATCGAGCGCGGGCGAATATGCCGGCAACATCTTCTGGGTCGTCGCCTTCGCGCTGATCGCGTCGTGGTTCGTCGCGGTGATCTTCACCCCGTATATGGGCGTCAAGATGCTCCCGCAGATCAAGCCGGTGGAGGGCGGTCACGCGGCGATCTATCAGACGCCACGCTACCAGCGCGTCCGTCGCGTCATCGCCTGGGCGGTCGATCGGAAAAGGCTCGTGACGCTGTTCACAATTGGCGCATTCCTTGTCGCCGGGGCGGGAATGCCGTTCGTGAAAAAGCAATTTTTCCCGACCTCGGATCGCCCGGAACTGCTCATCGAGGTGCAAATGCCCAAGGGCACGGCGCTCGCCCAGACCAGCGCGGCGGCCGCGCAAGTCGAGGCGTGGCTGCAAAAGCAGGCCGAGGCGAAGATCGTCACCGCCTATGTCGGCCAGGGTGCCCCACGCTTCTTCATGTCGCTCTCGCCCGAATTGCCCGATCCGTCCTTTGCCAAGGTCGTCGTGCGCACGCCGGACGAGGCCGCGCGCGACCGGTTGAAGCTGAAGCTGCGCCGGGCGGTCGCCGATGGGCTTGCGCCTGCGGCACGCGTCCGCGCGACGCAATTGGTGTTCGGTCCTCCCTCGCCCTTCCCTGTCGCTTTCCGGGTCACCGGTCCCGATCTGGCGGTGGTGCGCGGCATTGCCGAGCAGGTGCAGCGCGTGATGCAGGCCGATCCGACGATGCGCACGGTCAACAGCGATTGGGGCGAACGGGCACCGGCGCTGCACTTCGTGCTCGATCAGGAACGCCTCCGCGCCTTCGGCCTCACCTCAAGCGACGTCGCCGACCAACTTCAATTCCTGCTGAACGGCGCCCCCGTTGCCCAGGTGCGCGAGGACATTCGCTCGGTCGAGGTGGTCGCGCGTTCGTCCGGCGCGGACCGGCTCGATCCGGCGCGCATCGGCGACTATCAGCTCATGGGCACGAACGGTCAGCGCGTGCCGGTCAGCCAGATCGGCAAGGTCGAAGTGCGGATGGAAGATCCGATCCTGCTCCGCCGCGACCGCTTGCCCACCATCACCGTGCGCGGCGACATCGCCAACGGGCTGCAACCGCCAGACGTTTCGACCGCGATGCTCGCCAGGCTCCAGCCGATCATCCAGCGCCTGCCGAGCGGCTATCGCATCGAAACCGCCGGCTCGATCGAGGAAGCGGGCAAAGCGAACGCCGCGCTGGCGCCGATCTTCCCGATCATGATCTTCCTGATGATGATCGTCATCATCCTGCAGGTCCGCAGCCTGTCCGCGATGGGCATCGTGCTGTCGACGGCGCCGCTGGGCCTGATCGGGGTGGTGCCCACCTTGCTGGTGACGGGTCAGCCCTTCGGGTTCAACGCGATCCTCGGGTTGATCGCGCTGGCGGGCATTCTGATGCGCAATACGCTGATCCTGATCGGCCAGATCCACGACAATGAGAAGCACGGCATGACGCCCTATGACGCGGTGGTGGAGGCGACCGTTCAGCGCTCGCGCCCGGTGATCCTGACGGCGCTGGCTGCGGTGCTGGCGTTCGTGCCACTCATCAAATCGGTGTTCTGGGGATCGATGGCGGTCACGCTGATCGGCGGCACGCTGGGTGGCACGGTCCTGACGCTGCTGTTTTTGCCCGCGCTCTATGCTTTGTGGTTCCGGATCAAGCCGGCGGACCACGCGCCCGCAGGCGGCGGCCTTGCGATCGCCACGGCTTGACCAACCGCCCCGCCCTGATGGAGGAAACGTTGTGGGTTTAATCCCTTCCGCAAGGACGCTGAGCTCCTATGCGGCGAGGTTCCTAGCCGCGGTGTCCCCCATTACCTCTTGCCCCATCGAACGGTTCGCGAGGCGCTCACTCCAGCCCGAACTTCATGGCCCGTTTGGTGACACCAGGGTTGATCGCTAGCGCGGCCTTGCGGTCAGCCGCTGCTGCTTCCGTCTTGCCCGCACGCTGCTCCGCAAGGGCACGGGTGTAGAGCGACCAGGCGTTGCGCGGGTTGGCCTTCACCGCCGCATCATAATCCGCAAGCGCCGCATCAAGATTCCCAAGGCGAAGCTGTACCAGCGCGCGGCTGTCCAGATAGCCGCCGTAACCGGGACGAAGTTTGAGCGCGGTATTGCAGTCCGCCAAGGCGCGATCGAGCTCCCGGTTGAGCAAGGCGCGGGCCCAGCAGCGACCGTTGTAGGCGGTGGCGCGGTCGGCATCCTCGCCGTGGAGTTTCAGCCAGGCGTCGTAATTCGCAATCGCAGGCTCGGGCTGGTCGAGACTGGTGTAAAGGCCAGCGAGTTGCAAACGACGATCGGCGCCGGCCGGGAGAGTGCGGTCGGCGACCTTGGCGTCCTCCGCCGCGCCGTCGGGATCGCGGTTGGTGATGCGCAGCCGCGCGCGCGCGAGGCGGACCTCGGCGTCGTCCGGCATCAGCATCACCGCCTTGTCGAAATCAGCCGCCGCCAGCAGCTGTTGCCCGTTGGCGAGCCGGGCCATCGCGCGCAGATAGACGTAATGGCCGTTGGTCGGCGCAAGTGCCACCGCCTTGTCGAGATCGGCCAGACCTTCTGCGAATTTGCGGCTGGACATGAACACCGCGCCGCGTCGGCTGAAGCCTTCGGCATCGGTCGGATCGGCTGCCTTGTCCGCGAGGTCGAGCTTCTCGCCGGTTATGGTCCGCGCGCCGGTCGGCGTAATCCCAAAGACGTCGCCGCCCTCATAGGTCATGTAGAGTGCGTGGTTCGCGTTCGAGACGAAGATCCGGTGCGTCAGGAAGAAGTCGAACCCGACCAGCATATCGCCATCGAGCTCGATGTTCGCGATCCGGAACTTGGGACGCGGTACGATCTCCCCGCCCAGGTCGATCGTCTCGAACGGCGCGAGCCATGACGCAATCTGCTTCGATCCCAGGCCGCTGCTCGAGCCGACCGCCACGACACCGGGGCTGGCGGGCGTGACACCGGCACGCTTGGCCGCTGCGAGCGTCATGACCGTGCTTTGCGCGCCCGAATCGAAGACGGCACGCATCTTCACGCCGTTGACCAGGACGGTGCCGATCGTATGCGGTTTCCAGACGGTACTGACAGGGCGCTCAAGCGTCACCGTCGAATAGGGCTTGCCAGCCGCCCAATACGCCAGCCCGGTGCCGCCGCAACCGGAAACGCGCATCAGCCGCACTGCGCCGTGCGGAAAATCATACTCGACATCGGCCAGCCCCAGGATGTTCTGCCCGAGCAGTCCCGCAGTCCCCGTGTCGCTGCCGCCGACGATAAAGTCGACCGACGGCAAGCGGATCCCGGCGAGCGAGAAGTCCTTGGCGGTTGCGACCGACGCGGCGCTGTCGCCATTGATCCCTTTCAGCCGGAACCACGCAGGCGCAGGCGAGGTTCGCAACCCGAACTCGGCTGCGGAGGCCTTCGACAGCGTGCTGTAGAACGCACCGCTGTCCACGATGAAGCGCGTATCATGCTGGCCGAACTGCGCATCCACCATCGCGCGCCGACCGATCAGGGTGACCGGCAGATCGGCCATCTTGGCCACCTTGCATTCCGCTGCTGCGGGACGCGCTGTCGCTACGCTAAGAATCGCAAATACGGCCACGTAAACACCTGACAACGCGCGCATCTTGCCACTCCGCTCAATCGAGTCGGTACATACGCTACGCCAGTGCTCGCGCGGTGCAAGCGACAATGAAAAAACCGCGATCACGCGTAACGTCGACTTGGGCGATCTTTGCGGTAGGCTTGTTCCGGCCGATCTCACAAACCTCGAAGCCGCGCGGTCGGCGAGTGCTCCCCCCGTCAGCACATCGTTGCCCGGGCTCGGTGGTTCGGATCAGGCGACGGCGGCGAATCCGGCGGACAGAGCCTCGCCGCCTTCATCGGCCAGCGCGAGATCGCGTAGCTGTCGAATCTGCGCGGCCATGTCCGTGGCTCCGCCTCGTGCTTCGTGATGCGCGATGATAGCCTTGAAGTTCCGCAGTCCGCGTTCGAACGTATCGCCATAGCCCTTCACCAGCCGCTGGCAGCGCACCAATTCCAGCGCCAGCGGAAGATCGCGCGGCGCGGCTTCCGCCACAACACGGAGCCAATGTTCGATCCGCCCCTGCTCCTCCGCGAACCGCAGCGAGCGCGGGCGCCAGCGGCGCATCCCGGCGATCGCCCGGAGCGACAGGAACCAGAACAGGCTGGTCGTCTCGACGTAGCGCCCCTTCTGGAAGAAGCGGCCGAGAAACCCGGACAGCGCCGGTCGCGACAGGATCGCGCGGCCGATCGGCGCGGGCAGCATTTCGCAGATTTCCTGCAGCCGCGGGTGCATGAACTCCGTCACGCCGAGCAACTGGCTGTCCTTCACCTGCACTTCGCCGCGCACGCGCGCGACACGGCTGGCGCGGATCTTCAGGTCGGAAACGCGGATCGTATCTTCGTAGCTCATCCACAAAGCGAGATGCCGCGCCGTTTCCGCCGTCAGTTCGAAAGGCGCCACGTCCAGTGCCGCGATCCCCGCCAGGCGATCGAGATACAGATCGGCATAGGCCGCATCCTGATAGTCCATCAGCCGGGCGACACCGTGCAGCGCATTGCGGTGCGCCGCTTCCGGCAACACCGCCACCCGCTCGGCGCGCGCGCGCCCGGCCGGCGTGCTCGGCTGCGGCACCGGCGCTTCGACTTCGATCGGCAGCGCGACGGCACCCTGCGCGGCGTCGAAACCCTCGGCAAAGCCCTTGAGGTTGCTCGGCACGGCCTTGCCACCAGCGCGGATCGCCTCTTCGAAACTTGTCCGCGCGAACGGCAGCGCACCGCTCCCCGCCAGCGCACCGAACATCACCGAACTGACCACGCTGCCCGACCGCACCGTCGCCGCGTCCATATCGAAGCCGATGAACCGTTTGGAGCGCTGCGCCGCGGCTTCGAGGATCCGGTCGCTACTGCCCCGGCCATCGCCCATCGCCGACTTCTCGGAGATCGCATAAATCCGGTGGGTCGAACCGATCAGTGTGGTGCGGCCTGCGGTCGAGAATCCGCGCAGCAACGCGCGGCCCGTTTCCATCAGCTCCGACGCTATGACGATATCGACATCCCCGGGCAGCGGCATCTGCGCCATCACCGGGCGCCGATCGCCCTGCGCTTTTGCCAGCTCGACGTAATAAACGGTCGATCCGGTCCGCTGTGCGACGCCCGGCACCGACGTGCCCTGCGCCAGCCAGCCATTGTGACGGGCGACCTCCTGGATCCATTCGGCAAGCACGCCGCCGCCCTGCCCGCCCAAAGCGAGGATCGCGATCGAGATCCGGTCCTGTACCGCTTCCATCAGAAGGACCTTGCGAGACGGGCGCGCGCGTCACGCTGCTGGAGGAAACCGATCACGGCGGCGCGGAACCGATCGCGCAGCACTTCCCACCGCGTCGGATTGGCGATGATCCGCGCGCGGTAGAAACTGGGACACAGCACGGCGGCATGGCTCACCTCGCCGCACAGCCCACAGCCGACGCAGCTATTGTCGACATGGGCGATCGGATCCTGCCGCAGCGGATCGGGATTGGGCTTGATCGACAGCGACGGGCAGCCGGACAAGCGGATGCAGCTATGGTCGCCGGTACAGGTATCGGGATCGATCCCGAAGCGCTCCCGCACCACGCGCTTGCCATCCTTCAGCGCTTTCGCGACGATCGGTTTCTCGCGACGCTGTTTGTTGAGCATACATTCGGACTGCGCGACGATGACCTTCGGCCCTTTTTCGGGCGTCGTCAGCGCCTCGCGCAACGTGTCGCGCATCGTCTTCAGATCATAGGTATGGTTGACCGAGCGCACCCATGTGGCACCGACGCCGCGCACCGCTTTCGCGATCGGATTGTTGGTCACGCGATCGGCATTCTGCGCGCGGGAGGACAGGATATCCTGTCCGCCGGTCGCCGCAGAATAGCCATTGTCGATGATCAGCGTGACGGTGTCGTCCTTGTTGAACACCGCATTGCCGATGCCGGAGGTCAGGCCGTTATGCCAGAACCCGCCGTCACCCATCACGGCGATCGCGCGCTTGTTGCCCGCTGCGGCCGAAGGCTTGAACGCCGACGCCCCGGCCGAGCCGAGGCCATAGCCCATCGTCGTATTGCCGAGATTGAACGGCGGCAGGATCGAGAACAGGTGGCAGCCTATGTCGGCGGAGATGTGCGACGGCCCGATCTCGCGCTCGACCAGCTTCATTGCGGTGAAGATCGGGCGTTCCGGGCAACCGGTGCAGAAGCCGGCCGGGCGCTGCGGGATTTCCGCGGCGACGGTAGCGGGCAACGGTGACTTCACCTCTTCCGGCGGCGCCAGTGCAGGTGCCCAATCGCGCAGGAACGCCGCCAACCCGTCGCGGATCACTTGCCCGCTATATTCGCCCGCGCGCGGCATCACATCCTTGCCGACGATCCGCGTGTTGAGATCGGCGCGGCGGATCAGCGTGTTGAGTTCATGCTCGATGAATTCGGGCTGCCCCTCCTCCAGAATCAGGACGGCGCGCTTGCCCGCACAGAAGGCGCTGATCTCCTCGGGGATCAGCGGATAGACGACGTTGAGGCAATAGATCGGCAGCGCGCTGTCGCCATACGCGTTGGACAGGCCGAGCAATTCCTGCGCGCGGTTGAGATTGTTGTAGAGCCCGCCCTGCACGATGATGCCGACATCCCCGCCGACCGGGCCGAAATGCTCGTTGAGCTTGTTGTCGCGCACATAGGCGATGCCGGCGGGCCAGCGCTTTTCGACCTTCTCGACCTCGTGCAGGAAATTGGCCGGTGGCAAGACGATGCGATTGAGGTCGCGCGTTGGTGCCGCCGCTGCGTCCGCCACGGTCATTGCCGGACGGACATTGTCCTTGGCGATGAAATCGCCCGTCATGTGGCAGGAGCGCACGCGCAGTTCGAGCATCACTGGCGTGTTCGACGCTTCGGACAGGCGAAAACCGTGATCGACCGCATCGACGATGCTCGGCAGATTCGGTCGGGGATCGAGCAGCCACATCTGCGACTTCATCGCGAAGGCATGCGTGCGCTCCTGCATGATCGAGGAGCCTTCGCCATAATCCTCGCCGACGATG
>JAIXZV010000302.1 GCA_027489365.1 Sphingomonadales bacterium | reverse complement strand
GCGATGCCCCTCGCCGCGCGCATCGAGCGCGGCCTTGATGCACAGCATCCCGCACAATTCGCCATGCGCGCCCGCCTTCGGGCTCATCGCGACGCCGTGCATCCCGGTCAGCTTGATCAGCCACACCGCCAGCTCGTTGATCACGCCTAGCGCACCCTGCACCGTATCGACCGGCTGGAGCGGATGGATGTCGGCAAAACCGGGCAGCCGCGCCATCTTCTCGTTGAGGCGCGGATTGTGCTTCATCGTGCACGAACCGAGCGGGAAGAAGCCCAAGTCGATCCCGTAATTCTGGCGCGACAGGCGCGTGTAATGCCGCACCGTCTCAGGCTCGGAGAGACCCGGCAGGCCGATCGGCGCGGTACGGGTGAGCGCACCGAGCCGCGCGGTTGCCGCAACCGGTTCGGCGATGTCCACGCCCGTCGTCGTCAGATCGCCAATCTCGAAGATCAGCGCTTCCTCGAGCATCAACGCCTTGTTGCCGGTCGTCGTCGGGGAAGTCTTGCCGCCCGAAATCGGCGCTTCGGGGCGCCATCCGCTCGCATTGATGCTCATGCCAGTATCTCCTGAAGCGCGGTGGCAAGGGTTTCGACATCCTCCGCCGACGTCGTCTCGGTCACCGCGACGACGAGGCCGTTCGCCAGAGCATCCTCGCCCGGATACAGCCGCCCGAGCGACACACCCGCCAGAATGCCGCGGTCGGCCAGCGTGCGCACGACGGGCCGCGCCTCCTGCGACAGTTTCAACGTGAATTCGTTGAAGAAAGCAGAGGTGACCAGCTCGACGCCCGGCACCTTCGCCAGCCGCTCTGCCGCCGCAACCGCCCCGGCATGATTGACCGCCGCGAGCTTGCGCAAGCCCGCCTCCCCCAACAACGTCATGTGGATCGAGACGGCCAGCGCACACAGGCCGGAGTTGGTGCAGATGTTTGAGGTCGCCTTCTCGCGCCGGATATGCTGCTCGCGCGTGCTGAGCGTCAGCACGAAACCGCGACGGCCATCGGCATCGAGCGTCTCGCCGCACAGCCGACCCGGCATCTGGCGAACGTATTTCTCCTTGCACCCGAACAGACCGACATAAGGCCCGCCGAATTGCAGCCCGACGCCAAGCGACTGCCCCTCGCCCACCACGATATCGGCATCCATCTCGCCCGGCGATTTAATCGCCCCGAGCGCCACCGGCTCGGTCACCACGGCGATCAGCAGCGCCTTCTGCGCGTGGCAGGCGTCGGCCAGCGGCTTGAGGTCGGCGATGCGGCCGAGAATGTCGGGATATTGCACCACAACACACGACGTGTCCGAATCAATCGCGGCGATCAGCGTGTCGAGATCGGTGTCCGGGCCGAGCGTCGGGACCGAAGTCTCCAGCGCATCGCCGGTGAACTTCGCCATCGTCTTGGCGACAGAGACATAATGCGGGTGCAGCCCCGACGACAGAATCGCCTTGCCGCGCTTGGTGATGCGCCGCGCCATGCCGATCGCTTCCCAGCACGCGGTCGAACCGTCGTACATCGACGCGTTCGCCACATCGGTGCCGAGCAGCCGCGCGACTTGCGTCTGTAATTCGAATAGCATCTGCAGCGTGCCCTGCGCGAGCTCCGGCTGATACGGCGTGTAGGCGGTCAGAAATTCGCCGCGCTGGATCAGATGATCGACTGAGGCCGGCACATGATGCTTGTACGCGCCACAGCCGAGGAAGAAGGGCACCTCCCCCGCCGTCAGATTCTGCCGCGCGAGCTTGGTCATATGCCGCTCGACCGCCATTTCGCTGGCGTGCATCGGCAGCCCGTGGATCGGCCCGTCGAGCCGTGCGGCTTCGGGCACGTCGACGAACAGATCATCGATCGTGGCGACACCGATCACGCCGAGCATGGCGTCGCGGTCGGGCTGGGTCAGGGGTAGGTAGCGCATGACGATTTCCTGAAATCGTCACCCCAGCGCAGGCTGGGGTCTCGTTGAAGCAAGCGTGACGCCAGCCTCACAAAGATGCCAGCCTTCGCTGGCATGACGGCCGTGGTGGGAACTAATCTTAAAGCTTCGCGACGAACGCCTGGTACGCGATCTCGTCCATCAGCTCGTTCAACTCGTCCGGATCGGAGAGCGTCAGCTTGTAGAACCAGCCGTCGCCCTCGGGATCTTCATTGACCAACCCAGGCGTGTCGCCGAGCGCCGCATTGGCCTCGATCACGGTGCCGGACACCGGGGAATAGACGTCCGATGCGGCCTTGACCGATTCGACCACCGCGGCCTCGTCGCCCTTGGCCAGTTCCTTGCCTTCCTCGGGCACATCGACGAACACGATGTCGCCAAGCTGCTCCTGCGCATATTCGGAAATGCCGACGATGCCGACGTCGCCATCGACATCGACCCATTCATGATCTTCGGTGAAATAACGGCTCATTGTGCGCCTCCTGCACGGACATAGCGGTGGGGGATGAAAGGCATCGCGGCGACAGTCGCGCTGTGGACCTTGCCGCGCTGCGAAAGCTGAATTTTGGTGCCGGGGGCGGCGAGCGCAGTGGGCACATAGGCCATCGCGATCGCCGCACCGACGCTGGGGGCGAAGCCGCCGCTAGTGACCCGACCGATTTCAACACCGGCAGCGTCGACGACCGCAGCGCCTTCGCGGACGGGCTGACGGCCTTCGATCAGCAAACCAACCCGCTTACGCTCGGCACCCGCAGCGCGTTCGGCCAGGATCGGCGTCGCACCCATGAAATCGCCCGCGTCGCGGCGGCGCTTCGACAAAGCGAAGCCGAGATCGGCCTGCACCGGCGTCGTCTCGGGGTCGAGATCATGCCCGTACAGCGGCAAACCCGCCTCCAGCCGCAGCGAGTCGCGCGCACCGAGTCCGATCGGCTTGACCTCGGGCTCGGCAATCAGCGCGTCGGCCAGCGCCTCGGCCTGATCGGCCGCAACCGAAATCTCGAACCCGTCCTCGCCGGTGTAGCCCGAACGGCTGATCCACAGCGGCACGCCGTTCCAGTCGAACGCGCCCGCCGTCATGAAGACGAGATCGGCCACACCCGGCACCAGCCGCGCCATCGCATCGATCGCCTTCGGCCCCTGCAACGCCAGCAGCGCCTGATCTTCGAGATGGTTGATCGCGATCCCGTCGGGCAGGAACTCAAGCAAATGCGCGATGTCGTCGATCTTGGTCGCGCCGTTGACGACCATGTAGAATTGCGGGCTGTCGAGATCGGGCGTGTCGCCGTCCAGCGGCGACCAGCCGGTCGGTTCCGAGACACCTTCCTCTTCGAGCGCGGCAAACGGATGGACCAGCGGCAGGCGCGTGACCATCAAATCGTCGAGAATGCCGCCATCTTCGTTCAGCAGAAGCGAATAGCGCTGCTTGCCCTCGCCGAGCCCGGCAATATCGGCCGGAAGCAGCGCCTCGAGCGCGGCGACGACATCGACCTGTCCCTCGGCGCGGAACACCAATTGCCCCATGTGGCTGACGTCGAACAGTCCGGCCGATTCGCGCACCCACAGATGCTCGGCCATGATGCCCTCATATTGCACGGGCATATGATAGCCGGCGAACTCGACCATCCGCCCACCGCGTGCGCGGTGCCACGCGTCGAGCGGCAGCGTCTCGATCGCGATCTCGTCGCCATCCACGGTCAGGGTTTCGGTGTCGCTCATGCAAAGGCCTTCCGTGGTGAGGTTCACGGCGCGGCATCACGTTCTTCACGTGTCTGCATCGCCGCCCCCTCTGTCACGGGAACCTGAGAGCTTTGACCGAGCGGACTCGGCTTACCCCTTCGGTGGCCCCCGCTCAGCGAGCGGGTGCGCTTTCCAGAGTGTCGATAGCCCGCGCGGTCCGGTGGCCTGAGAGATTCCGGGGCGGTTGCTCCTTCGGCGCCCTGGATCCAGGTCCAGGGACTCTCCCGCGCGTGCCTATGCGAGTTGCCCCGCATCGACGCCCGAAGGTTTGACGCGGTGCAGCAAGCGAGTCAACGCCGCATTAGCGCGTGGCGTTATATTTCAGCTGGTCGGCGGTCAGCTGGAACCCGACCAGCGCCTCGAAGGTCGAGCGGAGCACCGCAGCGCGGATCTCCGGGCGCGACAGCGGATCTACCGCAGCCTCTTGATCCCCCGCGCGACGCTTCTCGGTCAGCGTCTTGCGCACTTCGGGCGACAGTGTCGCGGCGGCGCGCGATACGGTGGCGCTGCCGGTGCCCTGTACGCTGGCGCGCGCCTGGCCGGGTTCGAAATGCAGCGTCGCGCGGCCGATCCGCTTGGCGACGACGGCGCTGCCGCCCTGCACGACCGTCACGAAATAGGGCAAGGTCACGTCGCGCGCGCCCTCGGTCCGCGTCCGGCGGCCCTCGACCGAGAAGGTCACGGTCGTCAGAATGTCGTCACCCGAATCGGTGCAGGTCGACCGCAGCTTGGTCAGCACCGCCGTCACGTCGATAGAATTTGCGTCATGGCTGGTCGCCGGATCGAACAGCGTGATGTCGCCGGTCGACGCAGGAATCGCGACGCTCGGGCACGCGGTGCGCACAGCGGTGATGCCGCCGCTCTCGTCGAGATCGCCCGTCGTCTTGCACGCACCCAGCAGGGAAGATGCCGTCAGCAGGAAGGCCGAAGCGGCGATGGTCGATGTCCGGACTGTCACGGGGTTACGTACCTTGTCATGCAAAAGGGCTTAATCACGCACACGAAGCCACCCGGCTTTAGGATTTATCGCGCAGACGCGGTCGCACCATAGGAAGCGGCTTTCGCGCACGCAAGCAATCGCGTAGAGCTATCACCGTGATGCTCCCCCTTCAAAAGCCGCCCCTGACCCTGATCATCGCCGCCCCCCGCGGCTTCTGCGCCGGTGTCGATCGGGCGATCCAGATCGTGGAGCTCGCCATCGCGAAATTCGGTGCGCCGGTGTATGTGCGCCACGAAATCGTCCACAACCGCTTCGTCGTGGACATGCTGCGCGACAAGGGCGCGGTGTTCGTCGAGGAATTGGACGAAGTGCCCGACGGCGTCCCCGTCGTCTTCTCCGCACACGGCGTGCCCAAGGCGGTGCCCGACAAGGCGACCGAGCGCGGTCTCGCCTTTTTCGACGCGACCTGCCCGCTCGTCTCCAAGGTCCACCGCGAGGCCGAGCGGCACGTCGAGGCGGGGCGGCATATCGTCTTCGTTGGTCATATGGGCCATCCCGAAGTGATCGGCACGTTCGGCCAAGTACCCGAAGGCGCCATGTCGCTGGTCGAAACGGTCGAGGATGCCGAGGCCTTCACCCCGGCCGACCCCGACAACCTCGCTTTCCTGACGCAGACCACCCTGTCGATGGATGACACCGCCGAGGTCGTCGCCGCCCTCAAGCGCCGTTTCCCGACGATCCAGGGGCCGCGCGGCGAGGACATTTGCTACGCCACCTCCAACCGCCAGAGCGCGGTCAAGGCGATCGCCCACGCGTGCGAGGCGCTGCTGGTGATCGGCGCACCCAATTCGTCCAATTCGGTCCGCCTGGTCGAAGTTGCCGAGCGCGAAGGAACCCGGGCCTGTCTGATTCAGCGCGCCGACGAGCTCGACTGGAGCTTCCTCGACGGCGTGACCACGCTCGGCATCACCGCAGGAGCTTCCGCCCCCGAAGTGCTGGTGCGCGAACTGGTCGATCGCCTCGCCGAACGCTTCGACATCACCGAGCAGGAAGTCGAGACCAAGCGCGAGACGATCGCGTTCAAGCTGCCCCGCGGGCTCGAAATCGCCGCCTGATCGATGGCCGTCTACACGCCCGTCTCGGCCGAGATTCTGGCCGGTTTCCTCGCGCGCTATGACGTCGGCGAACTCGTGTCCGCCAAGGGCATCGCCGAGGGGGTGGAGAACACCAATTACCTGGTCGACACAACCACGGGCCGCTTCATCCTGACGCTCTACGAAAAGCGCGTCGAAGGTGACGATCTGCCCTATTTCATGGCGCTGCTCGATCATCTCGCGGCGCGCGGCTGCCCGGTGCCGCCCGCAATCAAGGACCGCGACGGCGTGGCGATCCAGACGCTGGAGGGGCGCCCGGCGTGCCTGATCCAGTTCCTCCCCGGCGTTTCGGTCACCCACCCGTCGGCTGCGCAAGCGCTGGCAGCGGGAACGGCGCTGGGGGAGATGCACGCGGCGCTCGCTGATTTCCCGCTCGAACGCGCCAATTCGATGGGTTTCGCGACGTGGCAACCCTTGCTCGATCGCTGCGGCAGCGATCTCGACGCGATCGCGCCGGGCCTGCACCACGACATAAGCGTCGCGCTCGCGAATCTGACCGCGATGTGGGAGCGGACGCCGCTGCCGCGTTCGACGATCCACGCCGATCTCTTCCCCGACAATGTGCTGATGCGCGGCGATAGCGTCGGCGGGCTGATCGACTTCTATTTCGCCTGCACCGACATCCGCGCTTATGATCTCGCGGTGACCCACGCCGCCTGGGCGTTCGATCCCACCGGCGAAACCTTCGACGCCGCCATCGGTGACGCCCTGATCGCCGGCTATGAACGCAGCTTCGCTTTGTCGGCCGACGAGCGCTCCGCCTTCAACGGTCTCGCCGTCGGTGCGTGCATCCGCTTCACTTTGTCGCGCGCGTGGGACTGGCTCAACACGCCCGCCGATGCGCTGGTGACGCGCAAGGACCCGCTCGCCTTCTGGCGACGCGTCAAAGTCTACGATCCCACCCTCGCCGGTAAGTTGAAAACACTGTCATGACCGAATTGACCAAGGTGGAAATCGCCACCGACGGCGCCTGCAAGGGCAACCCCGGCCCCGGCGGCTGGGGTGCGCTGATCCGATCGGGCGCAACCGAGAAGGAATTGTCGGGCGGCGAGGCGCTGACCACCAACAATCGCATGGAACTGACCGCAGCGATCGAAGGGCTCAACGCGCTGAAACGCCCGTGTCATGTGACGCTATCGACCGACAGCCGCTACGTCATGGACGGCCTGACCAAGTGGATCAAAGGCTGGCAGAAGAACGGCTGGAAGACCGCCGCGAAGCAGCCGGTGAAGAATGCCGATCTGTGGCAGAAACTGATCGACGCGGCGAAACCGCACCGGATCGAATGGGTCTGGGTGAAGGGCCATGCCGGCCACCCCGACAACGAACGCGCAGACACGCTGGCGAGCGATGCCGCGGTGGCGGCGGGTCGGCGGCGTTAGGCTTCTTCGACCGGCGCGCCGGGGCCGTTCTTCAGCACCGATTCGATCGCATTCTTCGCACCGGCCTTGCTCGAATAGCCCTCGGTCCAGAAGATCGTTTCGCTATTGTATTTGAACTTGGCGACATATTCGCCCGCCTTGTTCTGCTCGATCACGAATTTATGTGCCATTCGAACCTCCCGCGTTGTTGGGTGCCGAAAGGATAGCGCCGCGACGATCGTTACGCCAGCGCGTGGAAACGCCCCGGCGCATAGCGTGCCGGATCGATCGCAGCGACGCTCGCATCAGGTGCCAAGCCCAGCAGGACCGCCGCCGCCAGCGCCGCTGCGGCGGGCGCAGTCTGGATGCCGAAACCGCCCTGCCCCGCGCACCAGAAGAACCCCGGCGAATCGGGCGCGAAGCCGTACACCGGCAGGCGGTCGGGCGCGAAGCTGCGCAAGCCCGCCCAGCGGCGCTCAAGCTTGGTGATCCGCCAATCGACGACGTTCTCAAACCGGTCGATCGCGGTCGCCACATCGATCTCCTCGGGCTGGACATCACCCGGCTCGACCTTGGTCTCGTCATGCGGGCTGAGCCACAGCCGCCCGCCCGCCTCCGGCTTGAAGTAGAAACTGCCCGCAATGTCCGCGATATGCGGCATCGTCGCAGGCGGTGCCGGATCGGTGACGAGTTGCACGACGGTCCGGCGATACGCGGTAATGCCGATCGGCACGACATCGGCGCGGCGCGCGACCTCATCGGCCCACGCCCCCGCAGCGTTCACCAGGATCGTCGCCGACACCGCGCCCGCGCCGGTGGTGATCTGCCAGCGATCCCCCATATGCGTCGCCGCCTGCAGCGGCGCGGACAACATCAGCGTCGCCCCGGCGCGCCGCGCATCGGCCAGATAGCGCGCGTGCAGCCCCGCCACGTCGATATAGGTACTGCTCTGCTCCATGACGCCGAGCGTCCATTCGGCGCGCAGACCGGGAATATACGCCCGCGGATCGACTTGCCGCAGTTCTACCCCCGATCCGGCAAACTCGGCGAGAAACGCCTCAATCGCCGCCTCATCCGCCGCCCGCCCGATATGAAGCGATCCGAGATCCTCCAGGAACCCGCCGTCGCGCAAAGCGGCCCCCGATGCGGTGGTCAGTGGCTGCACCCCCGGCCCGCCATAGCTTTCGGACCAGAACGCCGCCGATCGCCCGGTCGCGTGATAGCCCGGCAGGTCCTCCGCCTCCAGCAGCACCACCGACGCGTGCGGCGCGACCGCCGCCGCCAGGCTCGCGCCCGCCATGCCCGCCCCGACGATGGCGATATCGTAACGCGTCATTATGCTCTCCCGGGCGCGCGGGCGGACAGGAATGCGTCGATCTCGCCGATCGCGCGACCCCGCACCGCATCCACTTCGCGCAGCAATTCATGCGCAGCCTCGCGGCCAAAACGCACCGCCTGCGCATCGGGCAGCTTCGCGGCGGTCTGATACGCCGCCTTGGGCGAGACGAGCTTGTCGCAATCGGCGACCAGCATCAGAATCGGCACAGACAACGTCTTCAATCGCGGATCGTCGCGCAACTGCCGGGTCGAGGTGAATGCCTCCGCCACCCAGCGCCAACTCGGCGGGCCGAGCAGCAATTCGGCCTTGGACGATTGCCAGAAGAGTTCGTCGGCATAGCGCTCCGGGTCATGCGTCAGCAGCGCTTGCCGCGTCTCGGTCGCGCCGGGTTTTTCATTTCCGCGCCACGCACGCCGCGCCGGGTTGCCGATCGCCGCCAGCGCCCCCGCCAACCGCTCCCCCAGCGTCCAGCCGAGCGGGCTGTGCAGCCCCAGCATCGGCGCGACGAACACTGCCGCATCCGGCGACGCGGCACCCTCTACCATTGCGCGCAGCACCAGATGCCCGCCCATCGAATGGCTGACGATGACATGCGGGCCGGGTCCCTCCGTCACCCAATGCGCCCAGAAATCACGGAAATCGTCGATATAGAGTTTGAAGTCCTCGACATGGCCGACATGCGGATCGGGTGACAAGCGCCCCGATCCGCCCTGCCCGCGCCAATCGAACGAGGTGATTGACCAGCCTTGCGCGTGCCAGTGCGCGAACGCCTCGAGATACTTTTCGAAAATGTCGCCGCGGCCACCCAGAAACAGCATCCGCCCGCGCACGCGGCGCTGCACCGGCCAGTCGAAGCGCCGCAAGACCCAGCCGTCGCGCGCCGTCCAGCGCGTGATCCGCGCGGCCGCGGGAATCGCACGGCGATAGAGTTGCGGGGAGACCATCGGCATTGGTTACGTTTTAGAAAGGCATGACGTCTAGGCTTTTCCCTCATGGGTGGGCCTTCCTTTTCCGCAGTTTTGCTCGTCGCGCTCGCAGGCGTCCTGGTTTCCGCCGGGGTTCAGGACGCGCGCACCCGCGAAATCGCGAATTGGAAGAACGCCGCCATCGCGCTGCTGGCCCCGTTGTGGTGGTGGTCGAACGGCCTCGCGCTGTGGCCGGACATGGCGATGCAGATCGGCTTGGCGCTCATCGTCTTCGGACTGTTCGTCGCAGCGTTTCAGTTCGGCTGGATGGGCGGGGGCGACGTCAAGATGATTGGCGCGCTGGCGTTGTGGCTGCCGCTGGTGCCGCTGATGTGGATGCTGATCGTCATGTCGCTGATCGGCGGGGCGCTGACGATGCTGCTGCTGATCGAGCGCGCGATCCGACACCGCACCGGCCAGATCGAGGTCCCGTACGGCGTGGCGATCGCGATCGCCGCGCTGATCGCGTTGCGTGAACCGCTTTTTAACCACTTTGGTGTGAATGCTTAACGCGGGTTCAATCACCCGCGTCCGAAAGGTCTGAAATGGATAGTCGCAAGGTCATATTGCTGGTGGGTGCGTTGATCGTTGCCGCGATCACGGCCTTCATGGCGCGGTCTTTGATCGTGGGCAGCCCGGCACCGCAAGCGGCCGCCGCCGTCGTCGCCCCGCAGCCGACCGGACCGGAAGTGCTGGTCGCGACCAAGGCGCTCCCGGTCGGCACGATCCTGGATGCGACCTCGCTGCGCTATCAGCCGTGGCCCAAGGAATTGGTTGAGAACGTCTATTTCATCAAGAAGCCCGGCTTCGACGCGAAGTCGCTCGCTGGCACGGTGGTGCGCAATGCGATTACCGCGGGTCAGCCGATCACCAATGGTTCGCTGGTCAAGCCCGGCGATCGTGGCTTCCTGGCCGCCGCCCTCGGGCCGGGGATGCGCGCTGTAACCGTGCCCGTGCAGACGCAGACCAGCGTCGCAGGCTTCGTGTTCCCGGGTGACCGAATCGACCTGATCCTGACGCAGACCGTCCCCGGTGGCGGCGATGGCCCGCCGCTGAAGGCCGCCGAGACGATCATGCGCAATCTGCGCGTCCTCGCCACCGATCAGCGCACCGACAATTCCACTGGCGAAGACGGCAAGACCATCGTCCGCACCTTTTCGAACGTGACGATCGAAGCGACGCCGAAGATCGCGGAGCAGATCGCCGTCGCGCAGACGCTCGGCTCGCTCTCGCTGTCGCTGCGCTCGATCGCCGACAATAGCAGCGAACTCGAACAGGCGATCGCCAGTGGCGACGTCACTATGCCCGACGATCCTAAGGCCGAGAAGGCGATGCTGACGCGCATCGCCAGCACGCCGTCGACGGGCGCATCGACCATGGCCACCGGTGCCGACGTGTCGCGCTTTCAGCGCCGCACCGTCCCCGGCAAGCCGTCGGACAATGGCCCCGGTGGCGCTGCGGCAAACGGCGGCGGGAGCTTTCCGGGTGCTGCGGTCAACACCGGCCCGGTGGTCCATATCGCACGAGGAAATGCGGTGACGGAAGTCGCCGTTGGGGGGAAGAAGTAGATGCGTAACGTGTCCATCTCGCTCGGGGGGGCGATTGCCGTCGCGCTCGTGGCGACAAGCGTTGCGGTCGTGCCCGTCGCGGCCCCGGCCCAGACCGTCAGCTCAAGCTCGGTGTTGCAAGTCAACACCGGTCGCGGACGCCTCGTCACGCTGACGCGGCCGATGAGCGACGTGTTCGTCGCCGACGACAAGATCGCCGACGTCCAGGTCCGCTCGCCGACGCAGCTTTACATCTTCGGCAAGACCGCGGGAGAGACGACCGTCTCGGTCACCAACAAAGCGGGCGCGGTAGTCTATTCCACCACCGTTCGCGTCGGCAACAATTTCGATTCGATCCAGCAGATGCTGTCGATGGCCATGCCTGACGCGCGCATCGTCGCGACCCCGATGAACGGGCTGGTGTTGCTGACCGGCACGGTGAAGGCACCCGAAGACGGCGCCGAAGCCACGCGGCTCGTCCAGGCCTATGTCGGCGATACGACCAAGGTCCTTTCGCGCCTCGGCACCGCAACGCCGCTGCAGGTCAATCTGCAAGTGCGCATCGCTGAGGTCAGCCGCAGCTTCGTCAAGAACATCGGCGTCAACCTGCAAACGCTCAACAGCAGCGGGGGCTTCAATTTCGGTATCGGTCAGGGTCGCGCAGCGTCTCCGCAATACACGCCGGGCGGGCCGCTCTTCACGGGCGGGACCGCCTCATCGACCGGGACCAGCTTGCTGACGACGGTTGCCAACGGCACGACGCTAGGCGCGGCGGGCAAAATCTTCGGTCTCGACGTCCTGTCCTCGCTCGACCTGGGCGAGCGCGACGGTGAGGTTTCGACGCTCGCCAACCCGAACATCACGGTTATCTCCGGCGAGACCGGGTCATTCCTGGCCGGCGGCGAAATTCCGATCCCGGTCAGCCAGGGCCTCGGCGCGGTCTCGGTCGAATATAAGCAATATGGCGTCAGCCTGTCCTACACCCCGACCGTGCTCGCCGATGGCCGCATCTCTATGCGGGTCCGCCCGGAAGTGTCACAGCTGACGTCGGATGGCGCGGTCACGATTTCGGGTACCACCATTCCGGCGCTCAGCACGCGGCGGGTGGAAACGACCGTCGAACTCGGTTCGGGCCAGAGCATGATGATCGGCGGCTTGCTGTCGAACAGCCGCAACAATTCGATCACCAAGGCACCCGGATTGGGTGATGTCCCCGTCCTCGGCGCGCTGTTCCGCTCGAACGCGTTCCAGCGCAACGAGACCGAGCTGGTCGTCGTGATCACGCCGTATCTGGTCAAGCCGACCAATGCGAACGACATCGCGCTGCCGACCGATGGCTTGAAATCGCCGACCGATCTCGGCCGCGTGTTCCTCGGCCAGTTGAGCAACGGCACCACCGGGGGGGATCGTCCCAAGCCGACGCTCGCGCCACGCAGCACCGCGCAGCCGACCTTCGGCGCCGCATCGCCGGCGCCGATCCTGCCCACCGCGCCTGCGCCCACGCCGCAGCGCCGCGAGGAACCGATTTCGGCCGCACCGGCCCCGGTCGTGCCACCCAAAAAGGGCAGCGCCGCCGCGCCCGGTTTCAGCCTCAATTAAGCCCCGCAAGGACTAGACCATGTACAAACGTACACTTCTGATCGCGACCGGCCTGGCCCCTGCCCTGTTGATCGGCGCGTGCACCACCGTCGGCCCGGGTTCGGGCACGGAAAATCGCGGGCTCGAATCGGTCCACCAACCCGTCGTCAGCCGCAGCGATTATGCGCTCGACGTGGCGACCAGCGGCAACAGCCTCGCCCCCGGCGAGGAACAGCGGCTGGCCGGATGGATGGGCTCGCTGCGGCTCGGCTATGGCGATCAAGTTGCGATCGACGACCCCAATGCCAACGGCAGCGGCGTGCGCGACGATGTGGCACGCGAAGTGGCGCGGTACGGCTTGCTGGTGTCGGACGAAGCGCCGCTGACCAACGCGCCCGTCGCACCCGGCATGATCCGCGTGGTGGTCAGCCGGATGCAGGCCAGCGTACCGGGCTGCCCCGATTTCAGCCGCGTCCGCGGCCCCGATTTCGAAGGGCATACCGGATCGAACCAAGGCTGCGCGATCAATACCAACCTTGCCGCGATGGTCGCCAACCCGACCGATCTGGTGCGCGGGCAAAGCGGCACCGGCATCACCGACACCGCGACATCCGGCAAGGCGATCGACCTGTATCGCAAGGCGACCCCGACCGGTGCTGGCGGGACGACGGTCAAGACCGAAAGCTCGAAAGGCGGCAACTGATGAACGCACCCTTCAATCCGGGGCGGATCGGTCTGCGCGACCCGTTTACCGCCTTTGTCTGCGACGAAACCACCGCGGAAACGCTGCGTCCGATCGCGGTCGAAATGGGCTGGGCACCGGAAAAGGTGAACAAGGGCGGCCTGCGCAACGCGGTGCAGTCGCTGTCGGTCTCCGCCTCGCCGCAGATCCTGTTCGTCGATCTTTCGGAAAGCGGCGATCCGCTGAACGACATCAACGCACTGGCCGAAGTGTGCGAGCCTGGCACGGTCGTGATCGCGGCCGGCCAGGTCAACGATGTGCGGCTGTACCGCGATCTCGTGGTCAGCGGCATCCAGGATTATCTGCTCAAGCCGCTCAACCCCGACATGCTGCGTGAGGCCTTCACCAACGCGCAGGCGATTCTCAACGCGCCAAAGGCCGTCGATCCGGGGACCGAGCGTCCGCATATCTCGACCGCCTTCATCGGCGCGCGTGGCGGGGTCGGCGCATCGACGCTCGCCACATCGGTAGCCTGGGTGCTGAGCGAGAAAGGCGCGCGCACCACGGCGCTGCTCGATCTCGACGTGCATTTCGGGACGGGGGCGCTCTCGCTCGATCTCGAGCCCGGCCGCGGATTGACCGATGCGATCGAGAATCCCAGCCGTATCGACGGCCTCTTCATCGAACGCGCGATGGTCAAATCGAGCGAGCGACTCTCCGTGCTGTCGGCCGAAGCGCCAATCAACTCGCCGGTGATGACCGACGGTGCCGCCTTCTACCAATTGCAGGAAGAAATGCGCGCCGCGTTCGAATGCACGGTGGTCGATCTGCCGCGCGCGATGCTGGTGCAGCACCCGCATTTGATGACCGACATTCAGGTCGCGGTGATCGTGACGGAACTTACGCTCGCCGCCGCGCGCGACACGATCCGCTTGCTGTCGTGGATGAAATCGAACGCACCGCAAACGCAAGTTGTGGTGGTCGCCAACCGTGTGCAGCCAGCCCCCGTGCTCGAGATCAGCCGCAAGGATTTCGAAGGCTCGATCGAGCGCCGAATCGATTTCCTGGTCAATTTCGACCAGAAGCTCGCCGCGCAATCGGCCAAACTCGGCAAACCCTTTGCCGAGGCTGGCAAGGGCAACAAGACGATCGCCCCGATCGTCGATCTGGCGACCAAATTGATGGCGGTCGGCGATTCGGCCGAGTCGATCGACAGCAACACGCCTGGCGCCAAGAAAAAGACCGCCGGCAAGGGCCCGTCGCTGATGGGCAAATTCGATTTCAAGTCGATGATTTCCCGCCCCGCCAAAAAGAAATGACCCGCCGGACGGGGCCGTAAACCCCGTCGTAACGAAACGGAGCGCCAGATAGGCCTGTGGAACTGATACCAGTCCTTTCGCTGGGTGTGGGTGCGGTGATCGTGCTCGTACTGATGGCCTTTGCGTTCAGCGGCCCCAATGCCGCGCGGGCAAGCACGCGTCGGTTGGGCGCGGTGCGCGCGCGTCACAACGAATCGGCCAACGCGCTGGTCGATGCGCAGATGAAGCGCATTGCCGCAGCGCGCAGCAACAAGATGGATGCCGCCGCGATGCGCTTCCTGCCGCGCCCGGCGCTGCTGAAGAAGCGGCTGGCGATGACCGGCAAGCCCTGGACCGTCGGCCAATATGGCATGGCGACGCTCGGCATCGTGACTGTCGTCACGCTGTTCCTGATCTTCTCAGGCCTGCCGATCGTGCTGGCGCTGCTGGTCGGCGTGGTGGTCGGCGCGGGCGTGCCGCACATGACCGTCGGCTACTTCATCAAGCGCCGCATCGCGCAATTCACCGCGAAATTCCCGGATGCGATCGAACTGCTCGTGCGCGGCCTGCGCTCGGGCCTGCCGATCACCGAGACGATCGGCGTCGTCGGCGCAGAGCTCGACGGGCCGGTCGGCGTCGAATTCAAGGCGATCACCGACAAGATGAAGATCGGCCGCACGATGGATGCCGCGCTTCAGGAAACCGCCGACCGGCTCGGCACGCCCGAATTCCAGTTCTTCGTCATCACCTGCGCGATCCAGCGCGAGACCGGCGGCAACCTCGCCGAAACGCTCGCCAACCTTGCGACCGTGCTACGGATGCGCGGGCAGATGAAGCTCAAGATCAAGGCGATGTCGTCCGAATCCAAGGCGTCCGCCTATATCGTCGGATCGCTGCCGTTCATCGTGTTCGGCATGATCTGGATGATCAACGGCAGCTACATGCAGAATTTCTTCATCGACCAGCGGCTTATGGTCGCAGGCGGTGGCGGCTTGCTGTGGATGGGGATCGGCGCCTTCATCATGGCCAAGAT
>JAIXZV010000021.1 GCA_027489365.1 Sphingomonadales bacterium | reverse complement strand
CGTTCGGCACGTTGGTTCTCTGGAACCACCCGCTCTGGAACACGATGCAGGGCGGCACCACCGCCTCGGTCGGGTTCAACGGCCTGACCAACACCATGGCGATCATGGACATGAACGGCGTGAAGTTCCGCCCCCTCAAGGGCCGCGACACGAAGTACCTGCCCAACCGCCAGGGCAACGGCGAAGACTCGCTGCTGTCGGAGTTCCTGACGGAAGCGGGCATCGAGTGGATGCACCCGGATACGCATCTGATCATCAACAACCTCAAGATCGCCATCGGCGAAGACTAAGGTTTGCGGCCTCCGGCTTACTCTGCCGAGCGTTGGGGGCCACAAGGCGGGGAGGGTTTCGGCCCTCCCCATGCTTTTAGGGGAAGCCTGTGAACATCCAGCAATTCTATGATATGGTTGCCGGAGAAGCTGCGAAGCGTACGGCGCTGCGCGATGTTATTCCAGGCTGTGTGCGCCGGGCTGTGAAGTTCCTGGAGCAAAACTACGACATTACCTACATGCGTGCGATCGAGCGCAAGACGCTCTCCGCGCGGACTGTCAGCCTGCCGATCTCAAAGTACAAGAAGCTGATCCTCGTCCGCAGGGTCATCACGACGAACGGCGACGAAACCTACAAGAAGCTCCCGCGTGTGACGCCTGAGCGTGTAGAGTTCACTGAAACCGACAAGACCCCGCAGGGCTACTACCAGTGGGGCAACCTTGTCACCTTTGACTCCTTTGCGTCGACAGTCCCGGAAGACTTCGATTTCTTCCTGGTGAAGTTCACCGACTTCGACTGCCTGAAGCCCACGGACGAGCACCCGCTGATCGACCAGTTCGAGGGCGCGCTGCTATCGCGGACCATGCTGGAGCTCGCGCCGTATGCTCGCGAACCGGACTGGCTGCAGACTTACGGCTCTGTCTGGGAGACGCACCAAAAGACCCTGACGATCGCGCAGGATGAGTTCGACTACTCCGGCGATACGTCTCAGTGGGTGATGGGAACCGGCTATGAAGCTTGACTTACACACAGACGTCTGCGTTCGCAAGAACGGTGTGCTGGTTCACCGTGGGCCTAACTTCATCGTGAAGGCAGGCCGCGAGCGGTTGGCCGCACTGGTGAAGCAGGACTCCAGCCTCGTCCCGCTCTACATGGCGATCGGCGACGGCTCTGCTATCACCACAGACCTGACAGCTACGCTGGCCGGAACGGAGCACGAGCGGGTGCTGTCGACCCTGACGCGAGACAGCAACCTGCTGACATGGTCCGCCGCGTTTGGCGCTGCGATTGCCTCCCCCGTCACCTGCAGGGAAGTCGCGATCTTTGACGCTGCGGCTGCCGGGCTGTTGCTTAGCCGCATCCGGCCCGCAGACTTTGTAATCACCGCCACTGATGTCATCGACATTACGTGGGACCTACGGTTTGGAGACCCCTGATGTCATCCCCCGGCTTGCAGCTTCCGACCACCGCGCTTGACACTGAACTCTGGCACACGCAGCTGGAGGTTTCCAAGCTGATCATGGATGCCGCGCTCAGCGGTACGAACGTCATCACTGCAACGTCAGGCACGGCGACGGTCGCCAGCGCAGATGACACGAACGATGCTGGCAAAGCCATTCGCCAGCAGACCTCCGGTGCGCTCACAGCTGACCTGACTGTTGACCTGCCGGCGAAGTCTCGGCTCTGGATTTTGACCAACGGCAACAGCGGCGCGTTCACGACGACCTTCAAGGTCGGCGCCTCCACGCTGGTTGTGTCGCAGGGGCGCACGGTTGCGGCCTACAGCGACGGCACCACGCTGACGCCTATCGGTGACTTCACCATCGCCGCAGGTTCGATCCTGACGACCATGCTGGCGGACCTCGCGGTCACAACAGCGAAGCTTGCAGCCGGCGCAGTGACCACGGCAAAGATCGCTGACGCCAACGTCACGCAGGTGAAACTCGACCCGGCGGCGATCACTGCGATCGTGAACACAGCGCTGGCCGCTGGCCCGATCACCGCAGGCTACGTCAGTCCGCCGCAGGCTTTCGGGTCCTGCACGCTGACACACGGCCTCGGCTCGATGCCGACGATCATCAGGATGGAATTTGTCTGCATCTCCGCAGACTTGAACTATTCCGTCAACGACCGAGTGCCGTCGAACTCCGGCCTGTGGGCGAACTCCACGCAGATCGGCGCTGCGATCAGCGGCAGCCCCTATGCGATCGCGGATAAGAGCAGCGGCAACGTAGTCAACCTGAACAAACCGAGCTGGAACATCGTTCTCACGGCCTTCAAGTGACAGACAAAATCTACGAAGCAGATGGCCAGTATATGGCCTCGGGGATTTACCCCGGCCTCGCGAACAAGGAGGCGCCGTTCTGGCATGAAGGTCAGAACGTCATGTTCACTGGCCGTGCTGCACAGCCGATGCCGGGGCAGGCTGTCCTTGTTCCTGCCGTCGCGTCCTCGCCGATCCGGTTCCTTCTCGAAACAGTGATCGCTGGCGTCCGTACTGTCTTTTACGGCAACCGGACGACACTCTACAAGTGGGCTGAGGGTGGAACCATCTCGGTACTCGGCACCGGCTTCGACGCTGACTACTGGACGGCGTTCCGTTGGGGTGAGTGGACCGTGATGGCACCCTGGCCGACAGGCACGGTCCAGGTCTGGAAGCCGGGCACAGGGCTTGCCGATGTCGGCGGTCGTGGTGGGCTGTTTGAAACAGCCCGTAGCGTTAGCTCCTTCCGCCAATTCGCTATCATGCTCGGTGTGGACGGAGCGGAGAGCTCAATCTACTGGTCGGCGCAAGATTTTCTGGAGGACTTCGTCCAGACGGCGTCGAACGCGGCTGGTAAACTCCCGGTGCAGGAGGCAGAAAGCCCGATCCTGGCCTGCGTCACCTACAGCGGACGCTTGTTCTTCGCGACTGCTGCAAGCCTGTTCTCCTTCAACTTCATCGGTGCGCCGCTTTACTTCGGCTACAACCTTGCAGTCAAGAACACCGGCGTCCTTGGCCCGTACTCGATGGCTGTCGGCGGTGACGGCAGAATTTACGGCATTGGACCGTCTGGAGTGTGGTCGTCTGACGGGCAGCAGGTCGTACCGATCGACATGCCTGCGGTGCATGAGCGTATCTACGACAGGATGAACCCGGCGAACAGCTGGAAGTGCGTGGTCTATCACGACATGCAGACGAAGCAGGTGTTCTTCTGCTACCCGACTGACGACAACACGGAGAACTCCGAGGCCGTTGCCTGGAACTACGTCGATCGCAACTGGGCACCGTCGAGCCAGAAGCGGACTGCCGCGAGCGACAGTGGTATCTTCCGGTCGCCGATCCTGGGCGACGCCGAGGGCAACGTCTGGAACCAAATCCTTTCAGGTGTTCCGGCGTCGGCTGACCAAAGCGCTGACGTTGGACTGACTTCCTCCGGCCTGATCAAAATTCCCTACGGGCGCGGCGCCTATGGCCGAGGGCCTTACGGCGGCAACTTGAGAGTTTCAAGCGATGCCTAGCACCGGACGGATGAAGATCACTATCACGCGCGCGGACGGGACATCGCTCCCAGTCAGCCTGCTGACCTCGTTCGAGGGTGACGCGATTGAGCTGGAGAGCCGTGACTTGGACCTGGGCGACGACGCTCGCGACAAGTACGTCGATGCTATCCAGTTTGACATCACTGGCCGTGGGAAGCTGACTTACCTGAAGGTCGAAGTCTACACGCGCGACCGGCACGAAGACCCGCTGGAGTGGATTGGCACGTTCCCGCTGGCACACGCCGACACCGTGATCGAGCCGCGAGGTTCTGCCCGCTACTGGCGGATCAAGATCATCGACACGCTGCCGCTGTTCCGGTGGAAGCTGACGAAGATCGTGTTCTACGGAAAAGGCTTCGACCCGACTTCAGGCCGTGGTACTCGCGGGAGACTTCGCCCATGATGGATCGCGATCCAGCGACCTATGAGTCATGGATAGACTGGGCGAGAGAGTTCAGAGAGGGCATCGCTCGAAGGCAAGACCTGTTCCCGATCGCCGGTGACTCGTCAGACCAAAACCCTTCAGGCGGCTTGCTTCTTCCGTGGTACTCTGAAGGTGCGCTGCCGAGCGCAGCCCAAAACGGCATCTTAATCTGGGTCCGCACGGCGACCTCAGGCTACATCATGTACTCCAAGAATGGAGCCTGGGTAGCCCTAACCACGCCGTAACTGGTAGGGCGAACCCGTCAGGTCGGGGTAGCCGGTATGGTCAGGGGCTTCCGCTTGTGCCAAGCTAAAGCTAGGAGAAAACCATGACATACAGCCTCGGCACTGTAAGCAAAGCACTGCTCAAGAAAGTCCATCCCAAGCTGGCCATCGTGGTCGAGCTGGCGATCACGCTCACGCGGCAGGACTTTAAGGTCAACGAGGGCCTGCGCACGCTGGAACGCCAGCGTTGGCTATACGCCAGCGGTCGCACGCGGCCTGGGCCGAAGGTCACGAAGACTATGAAGTCCAAGCATCTGGCTCAGGCCGATGGATACAGCCATGCCGTTGACCTCCTGCCCTATCCCTTCAAGGGCTGGAAGGATGTCAAAGGCTTTGATGAAATCAAGATCGCGATGCTGGAAGCAGCACGCCGTCTCGACACCCCCTTGCGGACGTTCGCTTGGGACTCCCCTCACTTTGAACTCGCCTAGGAGACTCCAATGAACTGGATTGCTGTGCTCAATGAAGTCCTGCCCGCGCTGATCAGCGTCGCCGTGACTGTCCTCATCGCCGCGCTGACCTGGCTCGGCTCTCGCCTCGGTGTCGGTGCTCTGATCACCCAGTGGCGCCTGAACGAAGTCCTCACGCGTGCGCTGCAGTGGGCGGCGAACCAAATCCCTGGCGTCAGCCTGAAGGACCCTGTGTCTGCGGAGCAGGGCCAGCAGCTGGTTGAACTCGCCGAGGGCTATGTCAAGCAGAACGCGCCGGCTCTGGCCGCGAAAGTCAGCGACACGTTGACGCAGAAGCTTGAAGCCCGGATCGACCTGAAGAAGGACGCCGCACTCTAATGTGGCAGGGGCTGCTCACAGCGCTCCTTCCGCTTCTGCTGAAAGTTCTTGACCTCTGGTTCACGAAGGCGAGCGATGAAGAAGCTGAAGCTAAATGGCGGGAGCTGGAGGCCGGGACTGGTGCTCGCCGGGCTTTGGCTCTCATCGCTCGTGCTGAGCGGGTGCGCGCAGACGCCGCCGCTGACCCCGGCAGACGAGACCCTTACCTCCGGTCCTGAATGGGCCTGCGTAGTGTTCAAGCCGATCCATGCGAAAGCTTCCGACGACGCACAGACGCTTGAAGAAGTCCGGCAACATAACCTCGTATGGGATGATCTCTGTGGCTGAGTCCGACGAACCATTGCTCGACGCGCAGCATATGCCAGGCCCGGACTGGTTTGCACGTAACGTACTGGAAAGCCTGCAGCGTTTACAATCAGCCATGGCACTGCAGGCGCGCGGTCAAGCGGAGTTGAAGGAAACTTTCAACCTCATGAAGCAGGAATTGAAGCACCTCAACTCGACGTTAGACTTACGATTTCAGGAAAACGAACGGCGCATCACGGCTCTGGAGCTTGCGGCTAAGACGGAAGAGCTGGAGCGCCAAGCAGTCAAAGCACAGACTGCCGTAGATCGCAACAACACGCGCTGGCTTATGCTTCTCGGCTCTGCCGCAGTCAGCGTCTTCACCGCCCTCGTCGTCAAGTTTTGGCCGCAGCAATGATCTTTGAGGAACGGGAACAGCTAGCGCCTAGCGACAAAGTCCGCCTTTGGCAGCTGTTTGATGACAGCCCGAAAGGGTGGGATATGCAGAAGCTGGAGCAGGAGCTTCGCGATCGGACGAAGTCTGCGATAGCGATCACTGGGGTTAACTGCGACCTGCTGGTGATCTACGGAGTTGAGGACTACCCGAAGGGTCGAGAGCTGCAGGTGTATGCCATGGTCGGCATGGGACTGCAGGCGAACCTTCAGGATGTGGTCTGGTTTTTCGATACAGTGGCCCGGAGGCTTAACTGCAACTGGGTCGCTATGGAGTCACACAGGACTGGTTGGGACAGGTTCTTCGAGGCAGTGGCGAAGCCTGTCACTAAAATCTGGATAAGAGCGATCAAATGAAAAGCCCTCCGTCGACCACCACTACCGTCTCGATGCCGAACAAGTACCAGCTGCCGTACGTCAAGGACCTGTATAAGCAGGCCTCGGACGCGGCAGCGGCACAGCCGACGAGCTTCGACGGACCTGTCGCGGCACTGCCTCAGCAGGGGCAGTATGATGCCTACAACCAAATGCTCCAGCAGACCGGGGCCATCGGCCAGGCTGGCCAAACGCAGGTCAACCTCGGGCAGCAGTGGGGCCAAGACCTGCTCACCGGGAAGAAGGACATGCCCACTATGGCGGGCTATGACTTTGCCGGACTCGACCGCGCGCTGGCGGCTGAGGCCAACCCGATCATGCAGAAGTATACTGAGCAGCTGATCCCAAGCTTCCGCTCGGACGCGCTCGCGCAGGGTGCTGGCCAGAACAGCCGTGCGCTGGAGGTCATGCCGCAGCAGTTCAACCAGCAGATGAGCCGGGAGCTGAGCGATAGCTTCGCTCGCATGGCGATGACGGACTTGGAGTCACAGCGCCAGGCTCAGCCGAAGTACGACCTGATGCAACAGCAGCTTGCCGGGATGCTTCCGCAGCTGGCACAGGGTGGCATGGCACAGCCCGCCATGCAGCAGCAGATTTTGTCGGCGCTGCAGGGCCTCGACCAGCAGTCGATTGACGCGGCGATCGCGAAGCTCGGTCTTAACCAAGACCTGGCCTTTGGCCCGCTGGAGCGTAAGGCCGGGATCATCTATGGCTCGGGCGGCGGACAGACGACCAGCACCGCGAACAAAACAGGTGGCGGCATCGGCGGTGCGCTGCAGGGCGGTATCGGCGGAGCAATGGGTGCGGCGGCGCTTGGCGCTAACATGACGAACCCGCTGACTATGGGTGCCGTGGCGCTTGCGGCACTGCTTGGGGGACTGGGATGAGCCTCGCTGACATCATTGCCGCGCAGGCAGCTGCGCTCGCACCGAAGGCGCCTGAACGGACGCTCCAGCCGTGGCAGATGCTCGGCACCCTTCCGCCTGGGTTCAGTGGTCCGCCACAGCAAAGCGACGCGGACGCTGTATGGACTATGCCTATGGATGGCGGTGTCGGTGCAGCAATCGCCAGCGATCCAAGCTATGTTCTGTCGGATGCTCTGGGCATCACGCACAAGGCGCAGACAGACGCGCAAACTGCTGTCGCAAATGAAGACCAAGCTACCCGCGACAAGTTCGCGAAATGGGCTGAGGGCTTCGGCCAGGGTCCGGCACCGGGCGATCAGACCTTCACTATCGACGGCGTGCCTATGCCTGCGTTCGCTGGTGGCGGCGGTGGGATGCCTGCGTATCGTGGGATGGACACCAGTGTCATCCGCACGGACACCTCCGCAGCGGACGCTGCTATGGAGCGCGCACGGCCCAAGCCTTACGCGGCGGACCCGCAGGATGAAACCTGGGGCTGGATGCAGGGGCTTGCTGCCGCAGCGGCGAATGTCGGGCCTGATGCTCCGCTCGGGCAGATGCTGTTGCAGCTCGGCGCCGGGATGATCGCTGGCCGAGGCCAAGCCCGCTCGGCGAATAAGGAAGCCATGATGGAGGCTGAAGCCGCGCAGCGTCAGTATGAGATGCAGGCGGCGGGCTGGGAGTTCGACAAGGCTCGCATGGTCGCGCAGGAGCAGGCGCAGGCTCAGCAGCTGAAGAACCAAGAAGCTATGCAGCGCATGGAGTATGAGTTCAAGGGCGCGAGCATCGCAGCCGAAAATAGCCGTGCGGCCTATGGCTATGCCAAGGAGATGGCAGCACTGGCACAGCCGCAATTCGTGCAGAACAAGGACGGGTCGATGACTATGACCCAGTTCAATCCTGCGACAGGGCAGCACACGTTCAAGCGGTTCGGGGCTGAGGCCATGAACGGGGCGATCTCAGCGGCAAACACGACTAAGCAGATGGGCGGCGGCTTCGGAGACGTGGCCACGACTATCGCTGACATGCGTGACCTGCCGCCGCAGATGAAGATCGCGACCCTGCTGGCGATCGCACCGGAGCCTGTGCGCACGGACATCCTCGGGCCGGAGGCTTACCAGCTTTACAATCAGAAGCTGGCTGAACTTCTCGGCACCGATCCGATGCTGGCTGCCGCCGATCCGGCTGCGGCTGGCAACGCCGATGCGTACTACGCAGGGCTTTCCGGTGAACAGAAGAACGCGCGGGCGACAGAGCTGCGGAACAATCTCATCCTCGACATCGTGATGAATAATCCGCAGGTCATGGAACGCATGATGCAGTATTGGGGACCGGGGCAGTGAGCATCTACTTCAACGAAGAAGAGCAGGCAAGGCTGCAGCGCGGTCTTGGTGAGACTCCGGCGCAGCGGCAGCTCCGGTCGACCTCGCAGTCCTGGGGTGACTACGCCCTAGGCTTTGCCAACAGCGCGGTGCAGGCTCCGTTTGAAGTCTTCGGGATGGAGGCGGGGCAGGATGCGCAGAACTACCGTGACCTGAACCCGATGGCAGGGTTCCTGTCGCAGATGGTCGGCTCGTCGATCCCGTACCTGGGCTGGTACAAGGCGACCAAGGCTATGCCGATGATGGAACGGCTGATGGCTGGCGTCGATGCTACGACTGTCGCCAAGCCGTTCATGGGCGGACTGAAGAAGGAAGTCCTACGGTTCGCACCGCTGGAAGCCGCAGGCATCGCCGGCACGGCTGTGCTCAACCCGGAGCGTACGCTCGACCGCACGCAGGAGGCGCTGTTTAATCTCGGCTTCGGCGGTGCTATCGGTGGCTTTGCCGAGACGGCTATCCGCAGCGGCATCCGCACTGCGCCGACGACGCTGATCCCTGGGATCGACCATGAGCTGCATGTACCTACGCTGAAGCTCCGTCAGCTTCGGGAGAACCTGGACCAAGGCCGGTACTCAACGCAGCCGATCGAAGTGGACCCTACAGGCAAAGCCAGGTTCAAGGTGGATAATCTGGAGGAAGTCCAGAACACCGCGAGCAAGTTTGAGACTCAAATCCTGGAAGAAGTGCCTGATGCCGGTAGCCGGTATGTGAGCCTGAAAGGTGTCGGCGGTGAACGTGCTCGCGGCAGCACGATCCTCGACGCCATGTTCCGGCCTGGCAAAGCTCGCGGTGCGAATACCTCAACCCTGACGAACCGGGGCGAGAACGCCTACGGCTCGAACGCTGAAGGCCGGGACTTGCTGCTCAAGGCACTCGGGCCGAGGGCGCTGGAAGACATCCAGTTCCCTCGCGTTCGCACGGTGACGGACGCCTCGGCGGATGTGACAGAGAAGACCGTCAAGAAATACATGCAGCCTGTCGCCGACGACACCTGGATGTTGCAGGACGGTGCGGAAGGACTCTACATCGTCGCGAAGAAGCTGCCGCCTCGGGTGAAGGTTGATATTATCGACCGGCCTGTGGGTATGCAATCCGGCGACAACGCGATTACGGACGGGGCTAAGGCGATCGGTGAAGGCCGGCCTGCGCAGGATCAGTGGTTGTTCTTCAAGACTGACCGCCCGGAAAAGTTCGCGAAGCTCTCCATGAACTGGAAGAACGCAGCGCTGAAAGCCTTCGGCCCGAGTGATCCTATCGTGTGGGGCAAGGGCACGATCGGCGGGATCATGCAGGAGTTCCGCAACAACGCCTCGCTGCGGTCGGAGTTCGTGAACGCTGATGCGAAGGGGCGTGAGGCTATCTTCGCCCGGTACATGAACAGCCGTGATACTAAAGGCCTGCCTTTCAGGAAGATCGTTGGACGCTGGCTCCGCGCGCATCTAGCGCCTGGGGCTTTCGCGTTCACAGGTCCGCGCGCTCGCCTTGGCTGGATGATCGCGGAAGAGGGACACCAAGCGGCAGCCGCTGTGAAGAACCGGCTGCTTCGTGGTGCCTACAAGTTCGGGGAGAACCCGAGCGCCGATGTGTGGTTCAGCCGTGGTGCTGGTGCGGCGGCGTTGCCTGAAGGTACGCCAGGCGTTCCGGCTGTGCTCCCGCAGCCGGGTCTTCCGCTGGAAGCCGGGGCCAAGGTCGTCAGCCCGAAAGGCTACGGCGAGGCAGACTTTTCCGCGTTGCTGTTCGACAACAGCCAGATGAAGCCGGTCTACAGTGTCGTCGACGAAATGGCAGACGCTGACCTGAACGACTTCTCTCGCGCGCTGGATAACATGGAGAGCCTGGACTCCGCGAAGGAGCTGTGGCTCAAAGGGGAGATGACGGACGGGGCCTACAAGGCGCTGGAGCAGTTCCAGAAGTTCTCTGACACCCTGATGAACGCGGTGAACTCCACGCTGAAGAAAGCCGGGCAGTCGGAGATCAGCGTGCTCACCGGCCATTACGGCCTGAGCCGCCGGTGGGAAGGTGACTGGCGTATACCGCTGCACGATGCAGAGAACCGGATCGTCCACATGATCGGTGCTGCGGACTTGCGGGCAGCGCAGAAGATTAAGGAAGCCTGGAAGAAGGAACTTCCTGCTGGATGGCGTTGGGGGCAGGAGTTCCTCAAAGGCGACGTGCCTGACCTTGTTCACGCTGCGAACGTGGACATCGCCTCGCCGCACGGACGCATGGCTACCCGGATCGCAGATAAAATCTCCAAGCCCAAGACTACCCGCGAACGCTCGGAAGTCTCCGGGTTCATCGGCTCGCGCGGGGAACTGACGAAGACGCAGATCAAAGACCTGGCCACCGCTCACGTTAACGAGATGGTGGACATGACCTATGACGCCAGCTTCAAGGCGATCATGGAAAAAGACCTCATGGAAATGATGGTCGAAGACCCCTGGGAATACAAGCAGTTCATGGAGCGTTACAACGTAATGCTCGGGCGGAAGGAAGGCCTCGACCGCTGGCAGAACGAACTGGTGGACAGTGTCCTCGGCGGCGCGATGGGAAAGAACAGCGCGACGAAGATCGCCAACGGGATCAACCGCTTCGGGTTCAATGTTTTCCTCGGGTTCGGTAACCTGCAGCATCCGGCGCTGACCATGATCGGTGCGGTGCAGACGCTGCTCCCGCAGGTGGCCTATGTGCTTCGCGCAGATCGCGGACGCCTCGGCGCGCATTATGATCTGCAGCTCCTGGGCGATGCCCTTGGCAACAACCGAGGCGGCGTCGGTGTGCTCAGCATGTTTAAGCTGACGCGGAACAGCTTCAGGCAGATGGCGAACCCTGACCGGGAGGTCAAGGCCGCGATGGAGTACGCCGCGAACCAAGGGCTGCTCTTCGCGCAGATGGAACAGGAGATGATCGGGCAGAGTTCCACGCTTGCCCGAGGCATCAAGGGTGCTGTTGAGGAAGACGGCATCGCCGGCGCTGTGAAGTATATGTCAGAGTTCCTGCCCCGGAAGACTGAAGACCAAGCACGGCTTCTGGCCGTGACCATGGGTGCTATGGTCGGCAAGGATATTCTGAAGCTGGAAAGCCAAGAGCTGATCAACCGCTTCGCGACGAAGTTCCTGCAGCACTCGATGTTTAACTATGGTGCCCACGCCAGGCCGCAGATGTTCCAGGGACCGGTAGGAAGTGTCTTTGGCCTGTTTAAGAATTGGAGCTTCAACTACACGGCGTGGATGCTGGAGTACGCGGGCGCTGCCAGCAAAGGGAACTGGACCCCGTTGCTTTGGCAGCTGGCCACGACTACGGCAGTCGCCGGCGTTGGCGGTACTGCAGTCGCGGGCTTGAGCGATCCGTTCGTCCGCATGGCTACTGGCAAGGGCACGTTCGAGCATGTCCATGATATGTTCGGAGATGAGAACCAGGAGTACAGCGATGCCATCTGGCACGGCCTGCCTGGCCTTATGGGCTATACCCTGCAAGGCAGTGCCGCGATGACTGGCGCGGACCCTGCGCGGGACGCATCCATGCTCTACAATTTCGCCATGTGGGATCGCATGGTTGCCCTTGGGCAGGCCATGGGCGGCGCTTGGAACGATGTCGCCACTACCGGGCAGCACCCCATCTCCAACCCGGATACACGCATGGCTTTCGCGCGGGCGTTCCTGCCGCGAAGCATCCTGCGGAATATGCAGCTGCAGGGCGATGAGTACGTGAGAAGCTTGAAGACGCACCAGCCGATCGCGAAGCTCAGCCCGGTGCAGAGCATCATGTATCGTCTCGGGTTCACGCCTCGGGAAGTCTCGGATAACTATGAGATTGCTACAGAGCTGTTCAACGAGCGGAACAAGATGACCCGCGCGGTTGACAGCTACGGCGGACAATACATGGCTGCCATGGACGCCGGGGATCACGCTGCTGCGACCGCTGTGCTGCGGAAGGCCATGGCCCAGGGTGTCCAGCTGGACCGGCTGCTGCGGAGCGTGCAGGCCAAACGCGAACGTGCGGCGCAGGGGCTGGTGGCCTCGCGTATGCGGCCTGAGGATGCCAAGCGGTTCCAGGGTGTAGTTGATCGTGAGTGAGTATGGCAGTGTCATGGTGTGACACTGCCCTACCAGCTACATCTTCTTCTGCGCTTCGGCTTCACGAAGTTCCTTGATATGACGGCTCTGCGCGTGCGGTGTGTATGCCAGGCTCTTGCGTCCGTTTGGCAGGATGGTTTCCTTGGGTTCGAGGAACCCGGCCTCGACCATGTGATCTAGCGTCGGGCGCAACTGGTGGATCGGGAGTTTCATGCTCATATACTGGAGCAGGATCGCCTCCGGCACCGGCTTCTGTCCACCGCGCATGTAGGCCTGGATCGCGAAGTTCAGGAACTCCATGTTCAGCTCGGCGACGCCAGAGGTAATCATGTCTGCGAAGATTTGCGGCATCACGGCTTCGGTCTCGAGAAGGAGTTTGAAGGCCATGCCGACATCGGCGAGGTTGATTTCAAGCTTGCCCATGCGGGAAGCGCAGTAGCACATCGCGGTCTTGAGAATGTGGACGAGCCGGCGACTGTTGTAATGCTGCAGCTTCGGGTTCTTCGGGACAGGCGCCCACTCCATCGCGTTGTTCGTCTCGATGAAGTCGCGGGCCTCCGCCGTGATGGTGAAGTCCCCGGTCTTGTTCTTGATGACCTTCGCGGACTCGATGACAGCGTCTTCCTTCGCGCGGTCGCTCTTGGTTTCACCGAACACGCTCAGACGTTGCGCCGCCGCCTCAGACGAGTAAACCATGATGATGCGGCTGGTGAAGCCCATGCCGAAGGCGTTGGCTGGAAGAATGTGATGCAGGTACTGGGGCTGTGTGCCGGCGATGATAGTGATATGCGGCGCGTCGATTTTCTTTCGACCTCCTCCGCGCGTGGCGTACTCGTAGACGGATCGGCAGTCGTAGAGTTCGTTGAGGACGTTGATCCAGTCATTGTCGTACTCCTTCACGAAATTCCCGAACTCGCTGGAAGCGACCAGCGTGGAATGGAACATTAGTGTCCCGTTGAGGGTCGTGACTTGCCGGGGCTTCTCCAGCATGAAGTCCTCAAACCCGGCGCGCGTGATCGAGCTAGGCGCCACGCGGAGGTCGCCCACGGCCTTCCAGACTTCGTCAGTCTTTTCGATAATCATGGACTTGCCGATGCCCGGAGGGCCTACGAGCAAGGCGAAGAGATTAGGGTACAGCGGCCCCTTCCGCGTGCGAAGGGAGACCTTCCGTTCTAACAGCCCGCTTACCGTTGTGATCGCTGCCCACTCACGCCAGATTTTAGGCGAACCTGACGGAGCAGTCCAATCAACAAACGACGCGATCCATGAGTCTGCTTCGTGTTCGCTTGTCACTATTGGGGCCTTTATACTTGACCATGCCGTCAGGGTTTTTAGCGGAAGGATAGCCCCAATTCCAGCCGACCTTCGGCTCAGATGGGATGATGAGGGTCTTGCCGTTATACGTCAGCGGTATGCGGAGGGTCTCGACGACTTTGTCGACTAGGTCATCACGGCCTTCCGGGTACTGGAACACGATGGCGTCGTGGACCTGGAGAAGAAGCTGGACCTCAGGGATGCGGCGCCAGACTTCGCGCATCCCGCTGTTCATGTAGTCGGCGATCGCGCTTTGTGGCACGTAGGCTATTGCTTCGCGCAGTGTAGCGTCGTCGTCGCGGCGACCGTGGAACCAGCGCTTGCGTCCCCACGGTGTGATGAGGTAGCCGTCGAGCTGGAGCCGCTCTTTCGTTTCGAGATGCCACTCCCGGATTTCGGGGAACTCCTGGAAGTACGCAGCCTGGAAGTCGATCAGCAGCTGTGTCTCAACATGGAGATGCTTGGCCATAGTCGGAGGCTGTCCGTAGTAATTCGTGCCATGACCTCCCCGCTTGGAGAGGTCTCGGTATGAAAACTCTCGATAAAAAATGGTGTCTGCAATGGCACGATCCTGCTTTGCATCGCCAGTCCATCCGAGCCGTGGCCAGACCATTTTGGCACAAGTTGTATGGAGGTCACCAGAATGGCAAGCATCCCAGTATCTGTTTCCAGGAGCCAAGAAACCAACGAGCCGTGACTCAGCTTGTTCAAGGTCGACGTAAGCGAGCTTGCACCCAGGGTCTGCAATAAAGATATGACGGGTTCCGGGTTTGATATTCTGAGCGTTGTATCCGGTGCCCCACACTGACTTAGAGGAAGAGAGACGTGCTGTTTCTGTACCTCCGATATTAAACGAGAAACGCATACGTCCGTCAGCTTCAGCAAGTTTGAGATAGCCGAGTTCTTTTGTTCGGTCCCGGATGGCCAGAATTGTGGCGACGATTGGTCTGGAAAGGAAGGACCGGGTGGCGACTTTTTCAAGGGCTTCGCGACTGGTGCTGGCTTGGCTGACCCCCTTCTGCTTGTTGAAAACGCGGACTTCAGGGATTTTAAGAAATCCATAGAAGAACTCCTTCAGCTGCTTCGGAGATGAGGGGTTGATGTAGTGCGGGACGGGAAGTGCCTTGGTGCCTTTACGGATCGGGAGGCCGAGAGCTTTGCCGATCTCTTGCAGGAAGGCGTGAAGGTTGTCGACCTCGGACTGGAGGTGCTTCGCCAGCATCTGCATGGCGTGTTTGTCTACGCGGACTCCGCGCAGCATCATTTCGAGCAACGGCGCTTGGTACGACCGGGACAGGTCGTAGACCTTGCGGTCCTCGGGGCTGAGTTGTGAGTTCAGCTCGTCGAAGACCTCAAGCGTGATCGCGCAGTCGAGGGCGTTGTAAATCCCCGCGACTTGGTCAGCGGACCACTTGGGGTCCAGGACGCCGTTGAAGGTAAGCCTCATGGCCGGTTGGTCAGGGCGTTATAGCGCTGGAGGTAGTTCTTCCGGGACACCTCGATCGGCCACGGATGGACGCGAGGGAGATCGGGGTGCAGCGGCGGTGCCCATGACGGCTCGTCAGGCATGAGCGTCACGCGCTCGGCGGCGAGCAGCCAGTGGTCGATCTGCTTGATGGTGGCCCAGTAGTCATCGGTGAGCTTGGGCGATGCCCAGTCAATACCGGCGCGGGTGTAGATGGAGACAAGCAGGCGCTTCTCGACCTCGTGATAGCGGGCCATGGCCTCGTCGCCGAGGGCGAGCTTCAGCGGGGAGACGAGGTCGCCGATGTAGGCTTCCGCCGCGTCGTGGAGCAGGACGCCGAGCTGGATCAGCTTGCTGTGGCCGAGGCGCTCGGCGAGCTTGGACCCGATGACGCAGTGCTGCGCGACGGAGTAGAAGGAGCTGGATGCCCCGTTGAACCGGCACTGGTGGGCAAGATGCCAGGCTAGGTCGGCCGGGGCGATCATCTGTGCTGACGGCTGGAGAAAGTAAACGCGGCGTCCGCTGTGAGTGAGCATCCAAGGGCCAAGGTCAGGCTTGGCCTCCGGCTCGAGGATTGAGGCAAGGATGTCAGTCATCTTTCTTTCCTTCAGAAAATTTGAACTTGGCGAGCTTGGAGAGTTCTTTCCAGGTGGACGCCTGGGTGTAGACGGAGGCGAGGAAGGCTAGGGACTTGGGCAGCTCCGGCTGCAACGTGTGGTGGAGCAGCATGGTGTCGTCATTGAAGTTCTGGATCGGCATACCGAGCACGCGCCATAGGTACTGCGCGTCATACATGCCGTTCTGGAAGACCTTGGGGTTGGAGAGGGCTAGAAGCCCTGCGATGATGTTCAGCGCCCAGCTCGTATCCTCGCCCCAGTATAGGCTGTAATCCAGACGTAGAATAGGGATACAGATTGCGAGCCTCCGGGTGGCAAAGCCAACGCAGGTGACCATGCCTCGGGAGGTTTCGATGTCGGGAGCGACGTGCTCACCGGGCTGGATGTCGGCGATGAACTCAAGGACTTCCTCCTTAGTCGGAAGGATAATCAGGTCGTAAGACTTGTAGGTGATCGCGCTGCCTGCGGCGAGTTCAGCCTTGGCCTTGATCAGGTCCACGACGGCTGTGCTGCGGAGATTGTAGGCGCGAAGGATCGCAGCTGGGTGGTACGTGGCTAGGAACTTTCCACTCCAGAGCTGCGTAGCGAGTCCAACCACACCGCGAGCCTTGGTGATCCCTCGCTCGTTGGTGAGTGCCCAGAGAGGAGTGTTGCCGAGAGCCAGAATGAGTTTTGGATTTGCTTCTGCAATTCGAGATGCCAGGCGGGGTAGATGAGTGAGGTGGATGGGATCAAGATAGCCTCCAGGCGTGAGCGCTGACCAGGTGTAAGACTCCGGCCACGGAAAGTCTGGGAAGCGGGCCACGAGCGCTGGCCGTTGCGCCGCGTATCTAACGCGCGCTTCATCTTTCTTGACACACCATGCCTCAAGGTTGTTGCGTGGGGGCTGGTTCGTGAACACGTTTGTGACAGCCACGGCGTCACGGTCGATGTCTAGGCGAGGGGTCGTGACGACTGGAAGCCCGGCGTCCCTGAACATGCGGGCGAGTTCTTGGCCTGACGGGCCGACAAAAGGCTTCCCGGCCAGAATTTCCTCCTGGCCGGGAGCTTCACCAAGGATGAGGAGGTCAGATGCCATAGCGTGTGGCGTCAAGGAGAATGCGAAGCCAGTCATCGGGCAGCTTCTTCTCCGGGAACAACCGATCGCCGTAGTGCTTTCGATTGAGAATGTCTGTGACAGCCATCGAGCGGACCGAGTGCATGAGACGGACCTCAAGCTCGTCGATCGTGATGGCAGGGTCAACGGGCTGTGGTGCAGCTTGCGGTTGCGCTGTGTTCTTCTCGCGTTTGTGCAGCTGCGCGCGAGCGAAACCGGACGGGCTGTATGCCAGTGGGTTCTCGCTTGGTGCGGGTGGTATAGGCTTCTTGACGGGTTTCTTTCTCACAACGTAAGTCCTTCTGTCAGGCGGGCTTTACGGAGCTGATCGGCGAGGCGCCCGCGCGAAACCTCGGCGTACTGTGGATCGAGTTCTAGCCCAAGGGCAGAGCCGGCTCCAAGAGCCAGAGCTGCACGAACGCTGGAGCCGCTGCCGCAAGTAGGATCAAGCATACGAGTATACTCGTCCACATACATCTCAAAGAAATGCTGCAGCATTGGCTGAGGCTTTTCGCTAGCGTGGGCATTGGGTTCCCTCACGGTTGGAGCGCCGTAGATGTCGGCCTTGACCTTGGCGACTTTCGGATCACCGAAGCGGACGAGCATCGCGGTTTCGTAGACATGGCGCGGGTAGCGGGACACGTCAGAGACGATGCCCTTGTTGTCTGTCTTGTGCCAGATCAGGTCGTTGTGCCAGACCTGGGCACCAGCACCGGTGAACGCGGAGCGGGTCTGATCGTAGAACTTTCGGCTGTACCAGAAGATGCAGACCGCATTGTTGGAAAGGAGTCGCTGGCGATTGCGGAGCAGGCAGTCGAGAAGCGCGAAGTAGACTTCCGGGCCATCCTCGTATAGACCGCGAGAGCCCTTGCCACCCTGCTCGGAGTCTTGGAAGTCGATCCCGTAGGGGAAGTCGCAGTGGAGGAGATTGAACGGGGCGCCGGAATACTTGGGTGCCCAGTCCAGGAACGACGCCGTGAGGATGTGCTGCGCGGCGATGTCGTCAGCCTTCGGTCTCGAGGCTGTCGCACTTGGATGCTCGGCAGCGGTGCCAATGTCCTCGTGCGTTTTAGGCTTTGGCGCCTCGAAGATCGCGCTGACGATCGCTTGCGTTTCCTGCTCGCGAGCGAGATCGTTCAGGCGCATTGCCTGCTGCGCCGCTGTTTGAAGCGTGGCAGCACCGCCTACGCGCATGTCGTCCAGGCGCTCGGCGACGATGAGGAGCTTCGCGACTTGCGCGCGGGACTGGCCGATCGTGTCGGCTGTTTTGTCTTGGGACCACTGGCCGAAGGTCGCGATGGCTTTCTCGTGGTAGCGTTTGACTGTCCGGCAAACGTCTTGCCAGGGCATTTCTTCCCGGCGAATGTTCTCGTCGACTTCCAGCGCCATCTTCTCCAGCTCGGAGAGATCGTCTAGGTACCGGACCTCGATCGAGGGTATGCCAAGGTTAACGTGGACCTGATAACGACGCTCGCCTGCCCACAGCGTGCCGTCTCGGTCGATGATGACAGGGTGGATCAGGCCAACGTTCTTGATGGAAGTGGTCAGGTCGGTCAGGTCGCCTAAGCTACTACGCGCTTTCACTTCGCGGAGCTTGATGGCAGACACAGGAAAGCTGGTGGATGAGGAAATAGCCATGGCACTCTCTTATGGTGAACGAGACTGGGTGAGGGAAGTGCCTACATCCTTTCGGGGAGTAGTATCCGAACGTCAGACGACCTGACTAAATCGGACTTATCGCGGCCACTTCCCTCGCCAAGTCTCGAAGGTGTCCCGAATTGAGCCAGGCTCGGGACCACACCTGCTACTGCCGGAGGTTGGGCCGGCCGCTCAGTTCTAGGCCGCAGCCGTCTTGTCGATGTTCGCGTAGACGACAGACGCATCTCCCTTCTTCGGCACATGCTTGATGTTGCCGGTGAAGAACTTGCCGACCGCGTGCTCTTCGATCAGCTGCTGCGTCGAGGCGCCGGTCTCGGTGATGCCGAGGTGCTCGATGAGGAACTCGGTCAGACGGTACAGCGCCGCCTCGGTGACGTAGAACGTCAGGTCCTGGGTCTTCATCGAACCGTCAGCGCGGGTGATGCCACCGGCTGCTTCGAGCTCAGTCGGGTCGATGTCGGCACCGGCGGCGCTCACGCCACAGGTGAACTCGACGAAGTCCGTCTTCTTCTCGCCGGTCGTCTGGCCGTAGCCGTATTTGAGGACCTGGAACGTGTACGTGCCCTGCGGAAGGGGCTTGGGCTTCTCAACCTGATCGGCAGGCTTGGAGAGCAGAGCGGCAAAGTTTGGCGATGTCATGAGGTTTAAGCTTTCTGTTGTGAGGCGGGATGTGCGACAGGCTCCGTGCCTCGAAGGAACCTGAAGATTTCGCGGAGGCCTGAGGCCAGCGGAAGGGTTGCGGGGATGCCGGCCTTCGGGAACTTGTAGTCCATGAAGCCGGCAGGCGCTGT
>JAIXZV010000179.1 GCA_027489365.1 Sphingomonadales bacterium | reverse complement strand
TGTGCTTCGGGCTGGTCGCGGTGCTGCTCGTTGCGTTCGTCACGCGGATCAACCAGAACCTGCGCGCGCGCGATGCGCGGCTCGCGACAATGCGGCAACAGGCGGCGGAGGAGGACCATATCGTGCGCATGGGCCTGCTCGCGTCGGGCGCGGCGCATGAATTGGGCACGCCGCTCGCATCGCTCGCCGTGATCATCAACGATTGGCGCAGAATGCCAGCCCTGACCGCCAATCCTGCGCTTGCCGAAGAAATCGACGACATGCAGACCGCCATTGCGCGCTGCAAAACGATCGTTTCGGGGATCCTGGCTGCAGCCGGGGAGGCGCGCGGCGAGCACCCGTCGGTCACGACCGTCCACGCTTTTTTCGACGGCGTCGTCGCCGACTGGCGCACACAACATGGCGAGGACGCGCTGGACTATGAAAACCGCTTTGGCGACGACATCGCGATCGTCTCGGACACTGCGCTCGGCCAGGTGATCCGCAACGTGCTCGACAATGCGCTGGAGGCTTCCGGTCAGCCCGTGTCGCTTCGGGTCATGCGCGAGAACACCGCGCTCGCCCTCGATATCCGCGACCATGGCCCTGGCTTCAGCGACGACATGCTCGCCAATTTCGGCCAGCCCTACCGCTCTACCAAGACGCGGCAGGGCGGTGGCCTGGGGCTGTTTCTGGTCGTCAACGCGATGCGCAAGCTCGGCGGGGCGGTATCGGCCGCGAATCATCCCGAAGGCGGTGCGGTAATCTCGTTGCGGCTGCCGCTGGCGACGCTGCAATGGAGCGCGCAATGACCCTGCCGTTTCTGCTGATCGTAGAGGACGATGCGGCCTTTGCGCGGACGCTCAGCCGATCGTTCGAACGCCGCGGCTATGACGTGGCGGTGGCCCCCGATCTCGCGACGGCCGAAGGCGTGATGGCGGAGCGACTGCCCGGGTTCGCAGTGGTCGATCTTAAGCTCGGTGCGGCCTCCGGCCTGGTCTGTGTCGCCGCAATCCATGCTGCTGCGCCAACCGCGACGATCGTCGTGCTGACCGGCTATGCCAGCATCGCCACCGCAGTCGAGGCGATCAAGCTTGGCGCTGCCAATTATTTGCCCAAGCCTTCGAACACCGACGATATTATCGCCGCCTTCGCGAAGGCCGAGGGCGATGCCGACGTGCCCGTGGTGGGCCGGTCAACCTCGATCAAAACGCTCGAGTGGGAGCATATTCACCAAACGCTGGCCGACACCGGCTTCAATATCTCGGAGGCGGCGCGGCGGCTCGGGATGCATCGGCGCACGCTCGCCCGCAAACTGGAAAAGCAGCAGATCAAGTAATCGGACCACGCCGCCTATCGACTGATATCGGAATGCTTGGTGTTATGGGTCAGGCTCCGCAGCGCCCCGGATCCATGACCAACACCGGCTTGATCACCGCACCCGATTCGGATGCGGCGACGGCGTCCGCAATCGCAGACAGCGGATAGGTGCGGATCAGCTTTTCGACCGGCAATCGGCCTGCACGGTAAAACGCGATCAGGCGCGGGATGAAGCGTTGGGGATCGATCCCGCCTTCGATCACGCCGACAATGCGCCGCCCCATGCTCATGATCGCCGACAGATCGAGCGCGACTCTGGGGTCGCCGGGATAGGCACCGACCAGGGCCATGGTGCCCCGCAGCGCTAGCTTGCCAATACAAGCCTCCACCAGCGCGACCACGCCCGTGGTGTCGATAATATGGTCGAAACTATCACCAAGTTGGCCGAGATCATCGGTTGTCGCCGTCGCGCCCAGCGTGCTTGCCATCGACAAGCGTTGCTGATGCCGGTCGAGCACGACGATCCGCCCTGCCCCGGCAATCACCGCGGCCATCACCGCCGAGAGGCCGACCGCCCCTGCCCCCAACACCGCAACCGATTCGCCGGGCTGCACGTCGAGCGTCTCCAGCACCGTGCCCGCGCCAGTCTGAATGCCGCAGCCGAGCGGCGCGAGAATCTCCAACGGGAGATCGCGGTCGATCTTCACGACGTTACGGACATAAGCCAAGGCATGAGTCGCGAAGGACGACTGGCCGAAGATGCTGCCGCCAATCTGGACGGCTCCGCGCAAGATCCCGCCGTCGTCGGGGCCCGTCGCTCCGAGGAAGTTGCGCGGTACGAACTCGACGCAATAGCCCGGCTGATGATCGTGGCACGCGCCGCACGCGCCGCAGCTGTGAAAGCTGAGCAACACGTGATCGCCCGGTTGGACGGTGTCGACATTGGCGCCCACCGCTTCGACGACGCCGGCACCTTCGTGCCCGAACACGCCCGGAAAGCGGACTGGCAGATGACCGTCGCGCATCACCAGATCGGTATGGCACACCCCGCAAGCGTGGATCGCCACCAATATCTGATCGGGCCCGGGCGCGCCAAGTTCAAGCGATTCGAGCACAAAGTCGCCACCTGCGGCCTCAACGACTGCGGCCTGGATCATCGTCATCGTCATGCCTCAGAATTTGAACCCGATCCGCGCGTACCATTCGCGCGGGCGATTATAGGTGCCAAAGATGATGCCATCGGCGAGATTGGACCCGCCCGAGGTCAGGAACCGCTTGTTGGTAATGTTGGTGGCACCCGCCGTCAGCGTCCACGTGTCGTGCGGATCCTGGTAGGTGATGTTGGCATTGAAGATGTCGGCTGGTGCCCGGCGCAGCAGGAAGGTGCGCTGCGTGTCGTTCCATGCGCTGCTGGTGTGCGTGAAATCGCCGAGGAACACCAATGCGCCGCCATTGCCGAGACTTTGCTTGTAGCGCGGGCTGATGTTCAGTTTGAAGGTCGGCGTCTTGGGCAGGCTTTGCCCGACCAGCGTCCCCGCCTGGAAGGCGTTGGCGCCGCCGACCGCCGCTGCGGCTGGCGAGACCGACGTATAGACGGCGTCGATATAGCCGATCGCGCTGTTGATGCTGAACCCGTCGAACGGTTCGGCCACGACCTCCAGTTCCAGCCCGCGGATCCGCGCGTTACCGGCGTTTGCGATCGTCGGCGACGTGCCGATCTGGATGTTGAGCTGGATATCCTTGTAATCGGTGCTGAAGGCCGCGGCATTCACCTGCAGCCGGCGATTGAAGAAGGTCGATTTGACGCCGAGTTCCCAGGTCGTCGCCTTTTCCTCGTTGAAGTCGGGCGCGACATTTCCCTGCGGGTTGGTCAAGCGCGTCGTCCAGCCGCCAGTCTTATAGCCTTTCGACCAGCTCCCGTAGACTAGCAGACGCTCGGCCGGATGGAGCTGAATCCCCAGCTTTGGCGCGAAATTGTTGAACGACTTGCGGTTTTGACCAGGCACATAGACCTGCACCGGATTCGCCGGATTGGGGAAGCTGAGGCCCTGCGAACAGGTGATCGGCGCAAGCGGGAACGGGCCGTTGGGGGTGATATTGCCATTGGCATCGGAACAGCCGAACAGCTTGTAATTGAAGCCGTTCAGTTCCTGCTGGCCGCCGGTGAAGGTCTTCTTTTCATGGGTGTAACGGCCGCCAGCGGTGAAGCTGATCAAATCGATCGGCTGATAATCGAGTTGCCCGAAGAAGGCGTAGTTTTCGGTGTCGAGCCGGTTAGGCCCATCGACCTGCACCTGCCCTTCGGCGAAGGTGACATAGTCGTGGAGATTGCCGCCTTCCTTGAAATAATAGGCCCCCAGGACATAGTTCAGCTTCTTCTCAAACAGATGCCCGAGCAACTGCAGTTCCTGGCTGAACTGATACTGATTGAGCGTGAAGCTGAGCTGCGCGAAATTGAGCGGCGATCCGTCGGCGTCGAGGCCGGCGCTCCAATTCACTTCCCGATATGCGGTGATCGATTTCAGATCGATATTGCGCCCCAGATCGACATTGATCGTCCCGGCAAGACCCCAGGATTCGAGGTTCGAATAGCTGTTCCCCGTCGAATAGCTGCGGTTGGGATCGTTCGTCAGGAAGCGCGAGTCCCACGGCAGCCGGTCGTTCGCCGGATTGCCATCGACGTTGACGCTCGCGATCGACGGCAATTGGAAGCGCGGGTTGAACTGCGTGCCCGACACCCCGCACAGCGCCTGCGCATTGCGCGCGGCGATTTGGGCGCCGGTTGATCCGATGCAGAAATTATAGAGGCCGGCAAAATTGAAGCCAGTCGTCCCGGTCGGATCGAACGCCGTGCCCGGCAAATTGGCGGTGCCTGCGAAATTGCCCGGAACGTTCGGGAAAATGCCGATCACGCTGTTGGCGGAAGTGCCGCGATCCTTGGTATAATCGCCCGCCAGCAGCACCGAGAGCCCGCCGCCATTGCTCCACTTCAGCTTACCACGGATGCTGGCGGTGTTGGCAGCACCTTCGTCCTGTGCCGAGGCATAATCGGCCGCAGAAAAGTTGTTGAAGGACGGCGCGTTGTTGGCGCGCTGATCGGGGAACGGAACACGCTTGAGGAAGCCATCCTGCCGCTTCACGTTGAAGGTGATCGACGAGCGCAGATTGTCGGTAATGGGCAGATCGATCGAACCGCGCCCCTGGAACAGATTGTATTGGCCGGTCGTGAAGTCGCCGCGCACCTTGAATGTGCTGGCCGGATCGCGCGTGACGATCGAGATCGCGCCGCCGATCGTGTTGCGGCCGAACAAGGTTCCCTGCGGGCCCTTCAGAATTTCGATGCGCTCGACGTCGAGCAGGTCCTGGTTCGCGCCGACGGTGCGCGCGAGGTAAACGCCGTCGAGATAGACGCCGACGCCCGGATCGATATTGAACGCGAAATCGTCCGATCCGATCCCGCGAATATAGGCCGCCAGCACCGAGGTGGACGCGGAAAATGGCGTCCCTGCGTCGAGATTGACGTTGGGCGTCAGCGCCGAGAGCTGCGATACGTTCTGGACCGCGCGCTGCTGCAGCGTGTCGGCGGTGAAGGCTGAGATCGCGATCGGCACGTCCTGGACGTTCTGCGCGCGCTTCTGCGCGGTCACCACGATGTCGCCGATGCCGCTATCCTGTGCTGCGGGCGGCGCGTTTTCGGCTGGCGCAGCGGATTGGGCCAAGGCCGGCGACGCCACGACGGCCGTCGACAGAAGAAGCAAGGTTACAGCAGACTTGCGCATCAGATCATCCCCTAGAATACCGCCGCTTTTGTCGGTCTAGGGGCCAATCTAGGCGCGCTCGGTCAGCCTGTCTTGGATTGGAGCGAACCGTCCAAGCGGACGCGCGCGAACCGGTTCGCGGTCAGGACGCGGTCGACTTGGCGCGCCATTCACTCGGCGTCAGACCGTAGCATCGCCGGAAACAGCGGCTGAAGAACGCAGAATCGCTGAACCCGACGTCGAAGGCGATGGCGGTGATGCTTTGGTGCAGATCCGCCGAAAGCCGGTCGGCCGCGCGCGCCAGGCGCTGTTCGGTGATATAAGCCGTGGGAGTTTGTCGCGTGTAGCGGGCGAACGACTTTTGCACCGCGCGCGGGCTCAATCCCGTCGCCTCGGAAATCATCGCCGTGCTCAACTCCGGATCGTCCAGGTGACGGCGCGCGAACTGCACGGGGCTTTCCGAGGTCGATTCGGGGCCAGCCCCCTGCATCGCCGCGCGGCAGGCAATTTCGGCGGCGGTGACGACCAAAGCATCGATACCCTCGCCCAACTCGGTGATCCGTTCGCGCTGCATCCATAGCGATTCGACCATCTGGCTGAGAAAACCGACATTGGGATCCCGCCTGGACAGCAACAGGCCATGCCAATCGGCCGGCTTGGCATCAATCTCGATCAGCGATTTTGGAATTTCGAGAATCAGGCAGTCGTTATGGTCGGAAATGTCGAGCGAATAAGGCTGGGAATCATCGACGACGATGATGTCCCCGACCGCGCCGCAGGCGAGCCCGCAATCCTGCTCGAACGTCATGCGACCGCGCCGCTGGGCATGAAGGACGATCATCGATTCGCGGTTTCCATCGCCCGATCGACGCACGCGGGCCTGCTCGCTGCGCGCGCGCGCGATCCCGATCCGGCCGAGCGAAAAGCGCGCGAGATCGGCCCTGATCTCGTCATGAACATCGGCGACCATGCCCGGAAAGGCCTGTGCCACGAGACCGCGCCAATAGTGCGCCCGCGTGCCCGGCGGCATCGTCAAGGTCGAATAGGTTTCGACACGTCGCGCCGGATTGACGGAAAGATGGTCCATCTTGCACCCCCTCTACTGCTGCACCTGACCCTGCCCGCCATTTTTCATGGTCGTACTCGTGCAGCCAAGCCACGGGATTGTATGCCAAGCGTACCAACTCGGCAAGCGCCGCGCCGGGTGCTGCCAGATCGCGCTTGTCAGTGCGGGATCGGTCGTTATGTATCTTTAGGATACAGTCCCGGTGTCCCGACCGTTACGCGTGGCACCACCTGTCGCACGATGGGTTTCGGTAAAGACTGAAGCGTTTCACATGTGGAGATTAGACGATGACGGAAGAGGATGTCGTATCGGTTCGGGTCGAGGACGGGATCGCCTGGGTCTATTTTGCGCGCCCCGAGAAGCGCAACGCGATGAGCCCGCGCCTTAACCGGCGCATGATGGACGTGCTCGACGAGCTCGAATTCCGCGACGATGTCGGCGTGCTGGTGCTTGGCGGCGAAGGGTCGGCCTGGTCGGCCGGGATGGATTTGAAAGAGTATTTTCGCGAAACCGAGGCACAGGGCCTGCAAGGGGTGCGGCGCTCGCAGCGCGAAAGCTCTGGCTGGTTCCGCCGTCTGCGCTG
>JAIXZV010000307.1 GCA_027489365.1 Sphingomonadales bacterium | reverse complement strand
TCGGTGATGGCCGAGCGCGAGGCGCAATTGCGGCTGCTGGCCGAAAACGCCACCGACGCGGTGTTCCGCCTCTCGCTCGACGGCAAATGCCTCTATGCCTCGCCATCGGTGGGGGAGATGCTGGGCATCGCGCCGCGACATCTGATCGGGCAGAATATGCTGACCCGGTTCCATCCGGACGATACCGAGGCGGTGATCGCCGCGCACCACGCGCTCGCCACCGGACAGGTCGAGCGACTGGTGATCGCCTATCGCTCCGAACCGCTCGACGGCGCGCGCGCGGGGACGTGGATCTGGCTCGAATCGAACAGCGGGCTGGTCCGCGACCCGGAAACGCAGGAGCCGCGCGAACTGATCTGCTCGATTCGCGACATTACGGTGCGCAAGGAACTGGAATTCGAGCTCCAGCGCGCGCGCCGCCATGCCGAGGTGGCCGCGCAGGCCAAATCGAGCTTCCTGGCCAATATGAGCCACGAAATCCGCACCCCGATGAACGGCGTGCTGGGTTTCACCGAATTGCTGCTGGCCGAGGAACCCCGCCCCGATCAGGAGCAGAAGCTGCAGATGATCGCTGATTCGGGCCATTCGATGATGCGGTTGCTCAACGATATTCTCGATCTGTCGAAGATCGAGGCGGGGCATGTCACGCTGGCGCAGGATCGTGTCGATTTGCGGCATCTGGCGCGCGGCTGCGCCACGCTGATCATGCCCCTGACGACTCGCGCGGGAATCGAGCTGCGCACCGAAATTGCCGACGACGTGCCGGAAACGGTGATCGGGGATGGCCTGCGCTTGCGCCAGATCATCCTCAATTTGCTGGGTAATGCCGCAAAGTTCACGGCCGAAGGCGCGATCGTGCTGAGTGTATCCGTGGCGGAAACGGAACTGGTGATTGCGGTCGGCGACACCGGCATCGGCATCGCCGCCGACCGGCAAAGCGCGATCTTCGACAATTTCGTACAGGCCGATGCGTCAACCACCAAGACCTATGGCGGCACGGGCCTCGGCCTCGCCATCTCGACCGAACTGGCCAAATTGATGGGCGGGCGGCTGTCGCTGTTCAGCGCGCTCGGCGTGGGCACGACGGTGACGCTGCGCATCCCGCTGACCACTGCGGGCGACGTGCTGGTCGAGAAGCGCAGCCCGACACACCCGCAGACCACGTTGCCGCCGATCGCCGCGACACGTATCCTGGTCGCCGAAGATCATGACGTGAATCAGCTGCTGATAAAGGCTATGTTGACACGTCTCGGGCACAGTCCGGTGATCGCGCGTAACGGCAGCGAGGCCGTGGCGCTGGTGCAGGACGCTTTTATGCAAGGACAGCCTTTCGGGCTGGTGCTGATGGACATGCAGATGCCGGAGATTGACGGGATCGAAGCGACGCGGCGCATCCGCAGCGGCCCGACGGCGGCGGCGGCGGTGCCGATCGTCGCGCTGACGGCGAACGCTTATGCCAGCGACGTCGATGCCTGCCGCGCGGCGGGAATGCAGGACCATCTCGCCAAGCCGGTGCAACTCGCCGCGCTCGACCATATCGTGCGGCGCTGGGCGATCGCACCTGCAGCGCCCGCGCCTGCGCCGACACCGGTTCCGGCCAGCGCCGACCCGGAATTGATCGCGCAATTCGATGCGCGAATCGACCGGATGTTCGCGCTGCTGGAAGCCGCGCTGGCCGAGCCGCTCAATACGCAGGTCATCGACGATCTGCGGGAGGCGTTGCACCGGCTGGCCGGGACCGCCGCCTTCTTCGGCAAGGCCGAACTCGGCACGACCGCCGCGACGCTGGACGAGCGGCTGGGCCGCCTGACCGCGACGCCGGAAATGCTGGAGGATGCCCGCACCGCGCTGCGCCTCGCGGCAACCGGGGGGCGCTGACGTGGCGCGAATCGTAATCGTCGATGACGATGAGCTGCTCTGCCAGATCGTAACCCGCACGCTGGCCCCGGCGGGCCATGTCGTGGTGGCAGTGCGTGACGGCGACGACGCGCTCGAATCGCTGTGGGAGAACGGGCCGGACCTGGTGATCCTGGATTGCGCGCTGCCTGGCAAAACCGGGCTGGCGATCCTGCGCGAGATCCGCCAATCGGCGATGTTCAGCACGCTGCCGGTGCTGATCCTGACCGCGCGGCGCAGCGAGTGGCACGCCAAGATGGCGATCACCGCCGGGGCGAACGAATATCTGCGCAAGCCGTTCGATGCGGCGGAACTGGTCGAGACGGTCGATCGGCTGCTTGCCGCCACGGCGACCGTGACGCTGGGCAGCCACTTCCTCGACGACAAGCGCGTCGCCGAATTGCGGATCGCGCTTGGCGAGCGGCAGGCCGACATCCTGCTGGGGATGATGGAACGCGACATTGCCGAGCGGACCGGCGTGATCGTCCGCGCGCTGGCGGCGGGCGACACCGAGACCGCGCTGACGCAGGCCCATGCGTTGCGCGGTGCCTCCGACGGGATCGGCGCGGTCGAGCTCGGGCAACTGTGCCTGAAGATCGAACGCGAAGGCGAGCGCGACGGGGCGCCGATCGCGGCTTGCGCCAGCGCCACCGTAAAGGCGATCGCGCTCGCGCGCGTCGCCTCACGCGATCAGGCGGCGATGTCGAGCGCCTGAAGCGCCAGGATCGCCTGCGTGCGATTGGTGACGCGCAGCTTGCGGAAAATCTGCGCGAAATGCGTCTTCACTGTGGTTTCGGCGATGCCCAGTTCATAGGCGATCTGCTTGTTCTGGCTGCCATCGGCGGCGGCGCGGAGCACGCGGAACTGCGCCGGGGACAATTCGCCGATCAGCGACCCGCCGGTGTCGGCTTCCTCCTCGACATACATTTCCGCGGGCCACGACTGCTCCCCGGCCGACACCGCCGCAATTGCGGCGATCATCGCGCTCATCGCAGCGCTTTTGGGGATGAAGCCGCTGGCGCCTTCACGCGCGGCGCGGCGCATCACGGCGGGCTGATCGCTGCTGCTGACGATCACGATCCGTGCCTGTGGTTGCAACCGTTTGAGCATCAACAGCCCGGCCAGCCCCTGAACATCGGGCAGCATCAGATCGAGCAGGATGACGTTGAAGCTGCCCTGTTCGGCGCGCGCGACGGCATCTGCCAGCGTCCCTGCCTGTTCGATCGTCGCGTCTGGTGAGACTTCGCGTGCTGCCATGCCGAGCGCGGCGGCGCACATTGGATGGTCGTCTGCAATCAAAATGGCTTGGGCCAACGCTACTTCCCCATAACGTTATCCGATGAATATCGGTCTGACTTGCTGTCATACTTTGGAATGGTTTTGCAAGTGTCGATCGCACGTTTCGGCTGCTAGAGCGGGATGATGCAGAGCGGATCGACCAGCAGGCCACGGGCCATCGGGATGGCGGCGGCGGCGCTCGCGCTGATCGCGCTCGGTCAGGCGCTGATCTTTTGGCCCGGCATCCTGACGTGGGACGCGATCCGCCAATATGGGCAGGCGGTGAGCGGCCAGTATGACGATTGGCACCCACCGGCGATGAACTGGCTGTGGCGGAACTTCGGCGTGTTCGCGGCTGGCCCCGCGCCGATGCTGGCGTTGCAGGTCGCCCTCTATTGGGGCGGGACCGCGCTGTGGATGCTCGCCGCACTCCGGCGCGGAGGATGGTGGCGCGCGGTGCTGCTTGCGGCGGTGATGCTCTCGCCGATCGCGCTGGTGCTGGTCGGCACAGTGTTAAAGGATAGCCTGTTTGCCGGGGCATTGCTGCTGGCGGGCGGGATGCTCGCGGTGGCGCGGCCCGGCAGGTGGCGGCTGCGCGCGACGGCGGCGGTGCTGCTGATCGCGGCGGCGACATTGCGCTTCAATGCGGGGCCAGCGTGCCTGCCGCTGCTGCTGATCGCGCTGCCGGACGCGTGGCGGCGCACGCTGCCGCGCCTGGCCGCGAGCGCCGCGATGTTGGCGGTGCCGCTGATCCTCGCGCTGCCGCTCGCCAATGCGGCGCTGGGGGCCAAGCGTAGTGGGGTGGAGCTGTCGCTGGTGATTTACGATCTCGGCGGGATCGGGCGGTTCAGCGGCACCAGCGTCTTCCCGCCGACCGCGACACCGGATCCGGTCGCGGTGAATGGGGCGTGCTATTCGCCGGTATCGTGGGATCGCTATGCCTGGTGGGGTGCCGACCCGTGCCCGATCGGGTTCGAGACGTTGAAGGGTCCGCTACGCCAGAGGCACGGGCCATACGGATGGTGGGCGGCGGCGGTGCTGGCGCATCCATTTGCCTATGCCGAGCACCGGTTGGCGCATTTCGACCGCAACGTGCGGCTTCTTGGGCATGACGCGGATGCGCCGGGCCTGTCGACCGAGTCGGACCCGAATCCGTGGGGCTATGCGGTCGCACCGAACGGCGTGCGGGCGGCGCTTGCGCAGGCGGCGGCATGGTTGCTGCGCACCCCGCTCGGCTGGCCGGGGTGCTGGCTGGCGCTCGGGATCGGATTGCTGGTGCTGCGCCCGTCGCTGGCCGCGGGGGATCCAGCGGTCGCGCTCGCCTGGTCGGGCGTGCTCTATGGCTTCAGCGATCTGCCGCTGAGCGTCGCGTCGGAAGTCCGCTATCATTTCTGGACGATCGCGGCGATCGCGATCGCGGCGGTGCTGATGCTGCCGGAACGGCGGACGTGGGCGATAGGACGGTTGCGGCTGGGCGTGGCGATGATGCCGCTGGCCGGGGTGCTCGCGGCGAGCGTGATCGCACGGCTGTGAGAAGACTTGGTCGGAGCGACAGGATTCGAACCTGCGACCCTCACACCCCCAGTGTGATGCGCTACCAGGCTGCGCTACGCCCCGACCGAGGGATGCGCGCTTAAGCCGGGCGGCGCCGAGATGCAAGCGCTTGCTGCGGTGATGCGGCAGGTCATTTGAACTGGCCGAGCGGCAGCAGGCGTTTGGCAAGCGGCTGGATCAGCTTGGCGTCGCCGCCTTTGAGCACCGCCGCCATCTGCACCGCGCGGCGCTGGATCAGGCGGTCGAGCGTGGTGGGGGTGCTGCCCTTGACCGCCGCATCGAGCAAGGGGGGCGCGGCGGGATCGGTCGGGTCGATCGCCAGGCGCAGCAAGGCCGAGAGACCGGGGAACAACGCGCGACCGCCGCCGAGCGCGACCGAGCGGTCGAGTGCGGCTAGCCCGACCGGCTTGCGCGCACCGAGTGCCGCACGGGCCGCAAAGCCGCCGAGCGCCTCAATCGCGTTCAAATGCCACGCACCAATCGCCGCCTGTGCTTCGGCATCGCGCGGGTTCCGGGCCGCTATCGCCTCGAACTGTGCCTTGGCGGCAAGCGCATCGCTGCGGCTGTGCGAGAGTTTGGCGCGATAACTGACCGCCATCGCGCGCGTCATTTGCGCTTCGCTATCGCCCGGCGCACGGGCGAGCGCGGCGGTTGCCGCCGCCTCCACGCCCGCGATCTGGGTGAGTGCGGCGGCCTTGTCGCGCGCGGCGAAGGCGGTTTGCGTCAATTGCTCGCGCCCCGAATCCGCAAGTGCGGCGGCGGGGACGATCAGCATCGTGGCGGCGGCAAGATAACGGAACATGCGGTCTCCCATCGGTCACCTCAACGCGGCACGCGGGTTTTGGCCTCAATCGCCGATCAGCGTGCGCCAGAAACTGCCGTCCCAGGCCTTCACGCTCATTTCCAGAACGGTGAAATCGCGCAGCGCGCGGCCGAACGCCTTTTGATGGTCGGCACTGCCATGCGCGGCGAGCGCTTCGATGCTTTCCCAGCGTTCGGAGATGCGGATGATGTCGGGATCGGCGGCATCGAAGGCGAAATTGTAGAGTTCGCAACCCGCCTCGGCGGCGGTCGTTGCCATGTGCGCGGTAAGCAGGTCGGTCATGCGGGCGGCATCGCCGGGGGCGGTCTTGATATGGCCCAGAACAAGGATCGTCATGCTCGTCTCCAAAGATCTCGTACAGCAACGGGCGTTGCCACGCCGCGCAAGTGATGATAGCGCGCGCCGCTTGTAGCGAGGCCGCGAGGTCGCGCCCTCCCCGCTTGCCGTTTCGTGCAATCGGGTCCTGCTTTACCAAGGTAGCCCATGTTCGCCACCCCTGCTTTTGCCCAGACCGCCGGTGCCGCTGCGCAGCCCGATGGCTTTCTCGCGATGCTGCTCCAATTCGGGCCGCTGCTGCTCGTCTTCGTGGTATTCTACATGCTGATCCTCCGCCCGCAGCAAGCGCGCGCCAAGGCACAGGCCGCGACGATCGCCGCCGTCAAGAAGGGCGATTCGGTCGTCACCGCAGGCGGCATCGCCGGCAAGGTGACCAAGGTCGAAGAACGCTTCGTCGAAGTCGAGATCGCCCCCACGGTGAAGGTGCGGGTCGTCAAGATGACGCTCGCCGAAGTCACGCCTTCGGGCTCCGGCAAGCCAGCGAACGACTGATCCGATGCTCGATTTCCCGCGCTGGAAGGTCGTCTCGATCGTGCTGCTCCTCGGGTGCCTGATGGCACTCGCGATCCCGAGCGTGATCCCGGCTTCGGTCACTGCCAATTGGGGCGTGTGGCTGCCGCGGATCAACCTCGGGCTCGATCTGAACGGCGGCGTCGACCTGCTGCTCGAGGCCGATACGAAGAAGTTCATCGACGATCGGGTCGAGGCCAAGCGCGAACAGATCGCCACCGCGATGAGCGCCGCCCCGGCGATCTCGATCGGCGACATTTCGACCGATGGCGGCAAATTGAGCTTTCTGCTGCGCGACGTACGCCAGATCGATGCCGCGCGGGAACGGCTGAGCAAGCAGACCACCGGCGTCGGCTATACCGCGCAGCGCGACTGGGACCTGCAGGTGATCGACGGGGGTCGCATCGTGATGACGCCGACCGAAGCCGGCATCAACCAGGCGATCGACGATGCGATGAAGACCGCGACCGATGTGGTCCGCTCGCGCATCGACAAGCTCGGCACCAAGGAACCCGATGTGCGCCGTCAGGGCAGCAACCGGATCGACGTGCAGGTGCCGGGGTTGAAGGACCCCAAGCAGCTCAAAGAATTGCTCGGCAAGACCGCCAAGCTCGAATTCAAGATGGTGTCCGACACGCCGTACAGCCCGGGCGTGATCCTGCCCGCGGGCACGCAAGTCCTGCCCTATCCTGAGCAAGGACCGGGTGCGCAAATCATCGTCAAACGGCAAGCGGTGCTGACAGGCAGCGACCTCGTCAGCGCGAAACAGGCGTTCAAGCAGGAGGACAATCGCCCGATCGTCGACTTCACCTTCAACAGCGAAGGCGGTGCCAAGTTCGCGCAGATCACGCAGAACAATGTCGGCAAGCGCTTCGCCGTCGTGGTCGATGGTCAGGTCATCTCGGCGCCGTCGATCAACACGCCGATCCTGGGCGGGCAAGGCTATATCGAGGGTGGCTTCACCGTCGAATCGGCCAACAACCTCGCAATCGCGCTCAGCTCGGCGCTGCCGATCGCGCTGAAGGTGGTACAGGAGCAGAGCGTCGGGCCTGATCTGGGTCAGGAATCGATCAATGCCGGTCTCACCGCTTCGGCGCTGGCGGTGGTGCTGGTCGTGCTGTTCATGATCGCGACCTATGGCCGTTTCGGTTTCTATGCCGATTACGCCGTGGTCATCAACGTGGTGGTGATCATGGGCGTGCTGGCGCTGATCGGCGGCACGCTGACGCTGCCGGGGATCGCGGGCTTCGTGCTGACGATCGGTACCGCGGTCGATGCCAACGTGCTGATCAATGAACGCATCCGCGAGGAACGTCGTCGTGGGCGATCGGTGATCCAGGCGGTCGAGCTCGGCTACAAGGAAGCCAGCCGCACGATTTTCGAGGCGAACGCGACGCACACGATTTCGGCGCTGATCATGCTCGCCTTCGGCTCCGGCCCGGTGCGCGGTTTCGCGATCGTCCTGCTGATCGGGATCGTGACGTCGGTGTTCACCGCAGTCACCTTTACCCGCATGTTGGTGGTGCAGTGGATCCGCCGCACCCGCCCGACGGATATGAATATATGACCCCCCCTTCCGTCACCCCAGCGAAGGCTGGGGTCTCCACGTGGCAGGCGCTTCGCCTACCCCCACAAGATGCCAGCCTGCGGGGTCCCCAAAAAGTATTACTTTTTGGGGTGCCCCTCCGCTGGCATGACGAGGTTATGTAAATGCGCCTGCTGAAACTCGTCCCCGATAATACCAACCTGCCGTTCGTGTCGCTGCGCCGCTGGGCGTTTGCGCTGACGATGGCCTTGACGATCGCGGCGGTGGCCATCGTGTTCGCGCGTGGCCTCAACCTTGGCGTCGATTTCGTCGGCGGCCTGACGATCGAAGAGAAGTTCCAGACGCCACCCTCGGTCGAGAAACTGCGCGAGACGGTCGAGCGGCTGAACCTCGGCGAACCGCGGCTTCAGGCGGTCGGGCTCGACGGCAGGACCGTGTCGATCAAGCTGCCGCCGGTGAAGAGCACCGACGAGGGCGCGACCGCGCGGGTGGTCGACACCGTTCATGCCGCTGTGGTGAAGGACTTCCCCGACGCCAAATTCTCGCAGCAAAGCTCGGTCAGCGGCAAGGTTTCCGACGAATTGATCCGCAACGGGATCCTGGCGGTCGTGCTTGCGGTGCTCGGCATCGGCCTGTTCGCGATCTTCCGCTTCGAATGGCAGTTCGGCGTGTCGACCGTCGTCGCGATCGTCCACGACGTGCTGATGACGCTGGGCTTCTTTGCGCTGACGCAGTTCGAATTCGACCTCAACATCGTCGCGGCGGTGCTGACGATCATCGGTTATTCGATCAACGACAAGATCGTGATCGATGACCGCATTCGCGAGAATATGCGGCGCTATCGCAAGATGGACATGCCGCAGATCATCGATCTTTCGGTCAACGAGACACTCCCCCGCACGGTGATGACCTCGCTGACGATCCTGCTCGCTTTGTTCGCGATGCTGATCTTCGGCGGGCCGGTGCTGCGTGGCTTCACCGCGGCGATGATCCTCGGCATCGTCGTGGGGACCTATTCGTCGATCTACGTGTCGTCGTCGCTGCTGATCTCGCTGGGCCTGCGGCCTGACCCGAAGATCGGCGACGAGGCCGCGGTGCCGAGCAAAACCGCCGCACGCTGATGCGGATCGTTGCCGAGCGCGGGACCGGGCCGATCATCACTGGCTTCTCGGCAGGCGGGTTCAAGGTCGAGGCGGGCAGTTTCAAGGGCGTGTACCGCGCGCTGACGATCTCACCCGAAGCGGTTGCGGAATGGACGCCGCCGCCGATCGAGCAGCTCGATGCCGAAGCGGTCGGCGCGGTGCTCGATACCGACCCGCAGGCAGAGTTTCTGTTGCTCGGCACCGGGGCGACGCTGCAGCGCCCGTCGCCCGCTTTCATCCGCGCAATCGAAGCACGGGGCATCGGCTTCGAGGCGATGGACAGCCGCGCCGCCGCACGCGCCTGGGCAGTGCTGCGCGGTGAGGGCCGCTGGGTGGTGGGCGCCTTCTATCCGCTTTGACCCGGGACGCGCGGTGCGGCTATCCTTCGCCGCAACGTGTTTCGGGGAGAGTCGGGTATGAAAGCAATCCTTTGGGCGGTGGCGCTGATCGCGACGCCCGCCTTTGCGCAGGGCCAGACGGCGGCTCCACCCGCTGCGCCCGCCCCTGCACCGACGGCCCCGGTTACGACGCCGGATTACACCAAGGCGGACACCTGGCTGTGCCGTCCGGGCCGCGCCGATTCCTGCAGCGCCGACCAGAACGCGACGATCGTGAAGCCCGATGGATCCCGCAAGATCGAAGCCTTCACCCCCGCCAAGGACCCGGCGTTCGACTGTTTCTACGTCTATCCGACCGTCTCGCTCGACCCCACGCCCAATAGCGACATGAATGCCGGGCCGGAGGAAAAGACCGTCGCGGCGTTCCAGGCGGCACGTTTCACCAAATATTGCCGCGTGTTCGCGCCGATTTATCGGCAAGTCACGCTGCCGGGGCTGCAGGCGGTGCTAACCGGGCGTCCGGTCGCGATCGACCGGGCGATGGCCTATCGCGACGTGAAGGCCGCGTGGGACGAGTATATGGCCTATGACAATCACGGCCGTGGCGTCGTGCTGATCGGGCATAGCCAGGGATCGGGCGTGCTGAAGACGCTGGTCGCCGATGCGATCGAGGGGACGCCCGCGCAGAAGCAGATCATTTCGGTGATGATCCCCGGTACCAATGTCGCGGTGCCAATCGGCAAGGATGTCGGCGGCGATTTGAAGTCCACGCCGCTGTGCCGGACCGCGAAGGATACCGGCTGCGTGGTCAGCTACGTCACCTTCCGCGCCGATGCGCCGCCGCCGCCGAACGCGCGCTTTGGTGGCGTGCCGCAGCCGGGGATGACCGCAGCGTGCGTCAATCCGGCGGCGCTGCGCGGCGCATCGGCGACCACCGACGCCTATCTCGGTGCAAAGGGCGCGGGCCTGTCGAGCGCGCCGCAAGGGCCGTGGTCGAGCGATGGCGCGCCGGTCACGACGCCGTTCGTCAAGGTGCCGGGGCTGCTGAGTGTTGCCTGCACGACGAGCGGGCGGTTCAGCTATCTCGCGGTGACGGTCAACGCGGTGCCGAGCGACGCGCGGACCGACACGATCGTCGGCGATATCGTGTTCGGCGGCGGCATCCTGAAGGATTGGGGCCTGCACCTGCTCGACATGCCGGTGGTGATGGGCGATCTGGTCGAGCTGAGCGCGGTGCAGGCGAAGGCCTGGGAGGGTAAGCAGGGGGCGGCGGCGCGGTGACATAGAAGCCCCTCGCCTTCAGGGGAGGGGTTGGGGGTGGGGCCGTGCCCCAAACTTTAAGCGCTGAGTCGGCGGATAGGCCCCACCCCAACCCCTCCCCTGAAGGAGAGGGGCTAAGTGCGCACCAGCCCCGCCAGATGCTCATATAACGCAGCGGTGTTCGCTTCCCAGGTGAAGCGCTCCGCCCCGCGGCGGACGGCGTCCGGTGCGGGCGGATCGGCCAGGAGCTCGGCAATCGCCGCAGCGAAGCCCTCTGCACTGCGCTGGGCGATGCGGCCGTATGCGGGGTCGGTCACCACCTCGCCCGCCCCGCCGGCATCGGTCACGACGATCGGTGTCCCGCACGCCAGCGCCTCGACCCAGGCGTTGGCGAGGCCTTCGGAGGACGAGGCCAGCGCCATTATGTCGGCGCCACCGAGTAGTGCGGGGAGGTCAGCGTGGGGCACCGATCCGAGCAAGCGCGCACGGTCACCAAGCCCAAGCGCGGCGATCTGCGCGGTGAGTGCGGCGCGGTCGGGGCCTTCGCCTGCGATCAGCAGGGTCGCGCCGGGGAGCGCAGCCAGCGCCGCGATCACGATATCGTGCCCCTTGCGCGGGATCAGCGCGCCGAGCGAGACGATCAGCGGTCCGGTAACGCCGTATGCGGCCTTGGCGGCGACGCGGTCGCGCGGCGCGAAGCGGTCGAGATCGACGCCGGTGTGGTGGACGCGGATTGTGTCGGCCGGAATGCCGAGCGCCGCCATGTCAGCGCGCATCGCCTGGCTGACCGCGAGTACGCCGTTTGCCGCTTGGCCCGCTGCAATGACGTGGGCGCCGGTGGCGGGGGCGTGGCCCCAATGGTGGATGTCTGCGCCGCGCGCCTTGATCGACACCGGCACGCCGAAATGCTTACCCAGCGCGATCACGGCGGGGCCGTCGGGGAAAAAGAACTCGGCATCGATCACGTCGAACGCGAAATCGCGGCGGATACGGGTGAGCAGCGGGATCAGCCGCCGCTTCAGCGCGCCCGCATGAAACCGCCCGCCGGTGCCGGGCAACGTGGTAAAGCGCGGGCGGTGGGTGTCGAGGCCCTTCCACATTTCGCGCGCGGGCAATTTGGCGAGATCGGCATAATGCGCGTGGGTGCCGAGCGGCCAGGGCGGCAGGCCGACCGGCGCGACGAGCCGCAGTTCAACGTCCGGGTGCGCCGCGAGCCCGAGCGTCTGCCGCTCGACGAACACCCCGAAATTAGGGCGCGAGGCGTCAGGGAACAGGGTCGAGAGCGTGAGGACGCGAAGCATGTGTGGGCGATAGCATGACAGGCGTTAACGCCGGGTGGTGGGGGCGATGCCCCGGCAATGGCCCTGCTGCCTCCGACGGATACGCGCGCTACGCGAACAGCTTACCCGGAAAGGCGATTCGCAAGGCATCGGCTAAGCTGATGACGCCGAGGGAAGACAGGATACTGGCGCGATAAATTTCCAGCGTCCGTGGGCTGATTTGCAGCGCCGTGGTGATCGCCTTGGCCGGCTTGTCTTCCAGCAAACCTTTGAGCACGATTTTTTCGCGTTCCGACAAGCGCGACATTGCTGTCTCGGCCGCCTCGGCGCGCGTCGTCGCGTCGCCATCGTCCGCCCAAGCCAAGATCGTCGCCACCACGTCCGCCAAATGGGTCGCGGTAAACGGCTTCTCGACAAAATCGACGGCCCCCTGCTTCATCGCCTGAAGCGCCGCCGTGATGTTGCCCGACGGAACGATGACCAGCGGAGAAAGATGCGCGGCGCTGCGCAATGCGGTCAATGTGGCCGTGGTGTCGCCCCCGACATTCAAAACCGCGATACCGGCGGCGAGCGTGGCGGCCTGTGCCAGAAACGCCGTGCTCGATTCGAAGAGTTGGACGCTGATCTCAGGCTGAGCCGCCAATGCGGCCTGAATCGACGCACGGTCCGCCGCGCTACCCCCCACGGCATAGATTTCGCTCGCCAACGGTCCGCCCCCGCATACTTTAACGGCGGCGTTGTTTGCGCCCGCGCGCCCTCAAGTCAAGTCGGGGGGAAACGGGCGCTGCACTGCCGTGGCGCGGCGGGGAAGTCGCTAAAGCCGCTTGTCCCCCGGATAGGCCAGCAACAGATCGCTTCCCGCATCCGCCGTGATCTCGCTGCGGCCGGTGAGCGTCAGACATTCGCCTGCTTTCCACGCCACCCCATCGACCACACCTGCGCCCGCGACGGGGACGAACCAGCCGGTCACGCCCTCGGGCAAATCGACCACGCGGTGTCCGCCGACGAAGCGTTCGACGACGAACTTCGGCCCCTCGGCGAGGATTTGCCGGTCCCCGCCATCCGCCGCAGGCGTCGGCAGGGGCACGAACGGCTCGGCATCCGACACGGCGACACCGGCATCGAGGTGCAATTCGCGGTCGCTGCCGTAATCGTAGAGGCGGTAGGTCAGGTCGACATTCTGCTGGATTTCGACGCAGGTTATACCCGCGCCGATCGCGTGGATCGTGCCCGCCTTGTTGTAGACGAAATCGCCAGGCTTGACCGGTTTCCAATCGAGCTTGTGCGCGATCGACCCATCGAGCGCCGCCGCACGGAGCTCGTCATGCGTCATCGGCGCGAGCGTGCCGATCGCGATGGTCGAATCGGGTTCGGCGGCGAGGATCAGCCACGCTTCGTCCTTGCCGCGCGGGTAGCCGGCGGCTTGCGCTTGGGCGTCGTCGGGGTGGACCTGCACCGACAATTTTTCGCTGGTGAAGAGATATTTGATCAGCAGTTCGGGCTCGCCCGCGTGCGGCGTCTGGAACCATACTTCGCCAACCTTCTCCCCACCCCCCTTTGCACCATTGGGCGCAGGGTCGGGGAAACCGGGCCACAAATGGGTGCGGCCCCACGGCTTTTCGACGCGTTTGGTGGTGAGCATGGTGGCAGTCACGGCGGGCAATCTCCAGTCGAGGGACAGTAAGGCAAACGCGCCATTAGCGCCACGCGATCCGTTTGCCGAATAAGGATTGTTCGCCGCCGCGCGCTTGCGCTAAGACCGGCATCGATGCGTACCCCCCTTACCCGCTCGCCCCTCCTCCGCAGCCTTGCGGTCGTCCTGATCGCCGGAACCGCGCTCGTCACCACTGGCTGCGCGCGCAACCGCACCAAGGGCGACATTCCGTACGTCGCACGCGATGTCGGCACGCTCTATACGGCGGCACGCAAGCGTCTGGATAACAAGGAATATAAACTCGCTGCCGCGCTGTTCGACGAAGTCGAGCGGCAGCATCCTTACTCGGTATGGGCACGCCGCGCGCAGTTGATGAGCGCGTTCAGCTATTATCTCGCGCGCGATTACACCGCCTCGATCCAGTCGGCGCAGCGCTTCCTGTCGGTGCATCCGGGTAACCGCGACGCGCCTTATGCCTATTATCTGATCTCGCTCGGCTATTATGAGCAGATCAGCGACGTGACGCGCGACCAGAAGATCACGCAGCAAGCGCTCGATTCGCTGGGCGAGTTGATGCGGCGCTATCCCAACACGCGCTATGCCGCCGATGCGCGGCTCAAGGTCGATCTCGTGCGCGACCATCTGGCGGGCAAGGAAATGGAAATCGGGCGCTTCTACGAGACGCGCGGGCAGTGGCTCGCCGCGACCGGGCGCTTCCGCAAGGTGGTCGACGATTATCAGACGACGACGCACACGCCCGAGGCTCTGATGCGTTTGACCGAGACGTATCTGGCGCTGGGCGTGCCGGAGGAAGCGCGCAAGTCCGCTGCGGTGCTCGGCGCGAACTATCCGGGCACGCAATGGTATGCGCGCGCCTACAAGCTGTCGAACGAGCATCCGCCGGTGGCGGTGGCGGCGATCGCGACGGGCCAGCCGGTCGTGCCCAATGCGGGCACCCCGGCGCAAATCGACCTCAAGAAGAAGCGCGAGATCAACCGCGACACCAGCGCGGCCCCGGTGGGCAGCTCCGCGACGAACAACCCCGGCACTCCCCGCGGCAATTGATGCGCCGCGCGTAAAAAGAACGATACCGGAACACGCAAAGCTCGGGTAAAGGGAGCGGCACGATGCTGAACTCTCTCGCCATTCGTGATGTCGTGCTGATCGAGGCGCTCGATCTGCACTTCGGGCCTGGCCTCGGCGTGCTGACCGGGGAGACCGGCGCGGGCAAGTCGATCCTGCTCGATGCGCTGGGCCTCGCGCTCGGCGCGCGCGGCGAGGCTGGGCTGGTGCGGCAGGGGGCGGCGCAGGCGGTGGTCACCGCGACCTTCAATACGCCGCGCGCCGATGGGCCGATCGTTGCGCTGCTCACCGAAAACGGGCTGGATGTGGAGCCGGGCGAACCGCTGCTGATCCGGCGCATCGTCAAGGCCGATGGCGGCAGCCGCGCGTTCGTCAACGATCAGCCCGCGTCGGCGGGATTGCTGCGCGAACTGGCGACGTGGCTGGTGGAAATCCACGGCCAGCATGACGATCGCGGATTGCTCAACGCACGCGGGCATCGCGCTTTGCTCGATGCGTTCGGGCGGGTGGATACCGGGGCGACGGCTGGCGCTTACAAGGCGTGGCGCGAGGCCGAGGGGGCGCTGGCGGCGGCGCGCGCGGGGATCGATACGGCGCAGCGCGACCGCGAATGGTTGGAACATGCGGTTGGCGAACTGCGCGCGCTCGCCCCCGAACCGGGCGAGGAGGAGACGCTCGCCGACCGCCGCCGCACAATGCAACGCGCCGAGAAAATCGCCGAGGATCTCGCCGCGGTCGACAATTGGCTGGAGGGGTCGGACGGCGGGCTGTCGCAGCTCCGCCAGGCCGCGCGCGTGCTGGAGCGGATCGCGGGCGACCATAGCGCGCTGGCCGAGGCGCTGGCGGCGATCGATCGCGCTGTGATCGAGGGGGCGGTCGCGGAAGAGCGGCTGCGCGTGGCGAAGGCCGATCTGTGGTTCGATCCGGCGACGCTGGAAGAGGATGAGACGCGGCTGTTCGAGCTGCGCGGGATGGCGCGGAAGCACCGGGTGCAGCCGGATGAACTGGCCGATTTGGCGTCCGATCTCGAAGCGAAGCTGGCGGCGCTGGAGGCCGGGGAAGAGGGTTTGGCGGCGTTGGAAGCCAAGCTTGCTGCCGCGCGGACGCGCTACGATGCGGCGGCCGATGCGCTGAGCGACGCACGTACCGAGGCGGCGGCACGGCTCGATGCGGCGGTGAAGGGTGAGCTCGTGCCGTTGAAGCTCGACGCGGCGCGGTTTCGCACCGTGGTCGCGCCTGCCGCATCGGAGAATTGGTCGGCGGCGGGCAAGGACCGGGTCGAATTCGAAATCTCGACCAACCCCGGCGCGCCGTTCGCGCCGCTGGTCAAGATCGCAAGCGGCGGCGAATTGTCGCGCTTCATCCTCGCGTTGAAGGTGGCACTCGCCGAGCAAGGCGGGGCGGCGACGATGATCTTCGACGAAATCGACCGCGGCGTCGGCGGCGCGGTGGCGAGCGCGATCGGCGAGCGGCTCGCGCGGCTGGCGGGCGGCACGCAATTGCTCGTCGTGACGCACAGCCCGCAAGTCGCGGCGCGCGGGACACATCATCTGCTGATCGCCAAGAGCCATGACGGCACCGTGACGCGCACCGGCGTCACGTCGCTCGACGAGGACGCGCGGCGTGAGGAAATCGCGCGGATGCTATCGGGGGCGACGATTACACCCGAGGCCAGAGCGCAGGCGGAGCGGTTGCTGGAGACGGCGTAAGGGGGAGGAAGTGATGAAGCAGGAGCTTTGGGTCTCAATCCGATCAAAGGCGGTTAGCCCTAATCGATCTCACTTCGCTGGGGATGATGGCCCCGACGACCTTGAAGACTGGGTCTTGGTCGATGATGCACCGCAAATCACTGAGCTAACGCCCATCGCAGGCACGAGCTGTATCATCCTTTATCAAAAGCCAAATGGCGAAAGCAGCGAGCAGCTGCAGAGAGGTTCACTGCGCCGCAATCTTCTGGTACCGATTTCAATGCT